>JBJMWF010000091.1:0-13105 GCA_045810265.1 Vitreoscilla sp.
GACCAAGACCGCCATGCGGGCGATGCGGCGGGCGCGGGCCGTGTGCTGGCGCGACATCACCTCCGAGGCGTCGCGCTCGAACACGTCCATGCCGGGGATCTCGCCGGGCGTGAGCGGGGCGCCGGCCAGCCAGGCCCTGAAGTCGGTGCGCCAGTTCCTGATGCGCTGGCCCAGCGGCGGCGGCGGCGGCGCGACGATCTGGACGGGGACACCGTTGATCATCATCTGTGCGCCCGGCACGGCCGCGGTCAGGTCGTCGTTGCTCGAACTCATGCGGCCCTCGCGATGCGGCCGCTCTGCAGCGCTTCCATGATGCGGTCGCGCGGGCCATCGGCCACCACCTTGCCGCCGTCGATCACGATGACACGATCGACCAGCGTCAGCAGCGACGTGCGGTGCGTCACCAGCACCACGGTCTTGTTGCTGGCGAAGGTCATCAGCCGCTGCGTGATCGCGGCCTCCGACGAATAGTCCATCGCGCTGGTCGGCTCGTCCAGCAGCAGCATGGGCGCGTTGTGCAGCACCGCGCGGGCGATGCCCACGCTCTGGCGCTGGCCGCCCGACAGCGATTCGCCGCGCTCGCCCACGTTCATGTCGAAGCCGTGCGGATGGCGGTTGACGGTGTCGGCCAGGCCGGCCACCTCGGCCGCGGCGACGACTGCGCCGTCTTCCGCATAGGGCATGCCGAACGCGATGTTGTCGCGCAGGCTGCCGTAGAACAGCAGCACGTCCTGCGACACGTAGCCCATGTTGCGCCGTAGGTCGGCCGGGTCGACCTGGCGCAGGTCGATGCCGTCTACCAGCACGGCGCCGGCGGTGGGCTGGAACAATCCCATCGCCAGGCGCTGGATGGTGGACTTGCCCGAGCCGACGCGCCCGATCAACGCCACCTTCTCGCCCGGCTTGATCTTGAAGCTCACGCCGTCCAGCGCGTTCTCCTTGCGGTTCGGGTAGTGGAAGGCGACGTTGCGGAACTCGATCGCGCCTTCCAGGTCGCGCCGTTCGACGAACGTGGCGTCCGCCGGCCGCTCGACGTCGGTCTGCATGATCTTCTCCAGGCCGGCCAGCGCGGTGCGCGCGCCCTGGTACTGCATCAGCAGGCCGACGATCTGGCCGGCCGGCGCCATGGCGCGCCCGGCCAGCATGTTGATCGCGATCAGCGCGCCCATCGTCAACGACCGGTCGCCGATCAGGTAGACGCCCACCACCACCAGGATGACGGTCATCAGCTGCGAGATCGTCGAGGTGACGTAGATCGAGCCCGAGGACAGGCCGCGCATCTTCACGTTGATGGCCGCCAGGTGCACGGCGGTGCGCTCCCAGCGCGCCTGGATCAGGCTCTCGGCGCCCTGCGACTTGATGGTCTCGATGCCGGTGAGCGCCTCCACCAGCGTGGCGTTGCGCACGGCGCTGGCGCGGTAGGTCGTCTCGGCCAGTTCATGCAGTTTCTTCTGCACGAACCAGCCGTAGGCCAGCACCGCGCCGAAGCAGGCGATGACCGGCAGCAGCAGCCAGGGCGAGATCCAGGCGATCACGACCAGGAACAGCAGGGCGAACGGCAGGTCGATCAGCGCCGTGACGGTGCTGGAGGTGATGACGTCGCGCACCTGCTCGAAGCCGCGCAGGTTCTGCGAGAACGAGCCCACGGATTCGGGCCGGTTCTCCAGCCGCATGCCCAGCACGCGCTCCATCAGCGTGGCGGAGATCTTCACGTCGATGCGCGCGCTGGCCTCGTCGACGAAACGGCTGCGCAGCTTGCGCATCAGCAGGTCCGAGCCCAGGATCAGCAGCACGCCGATCGCCAGCGCCCACAGCGTCTCGATGGCGGCGTTGGGCACCACGCGGTCGTAGACGTTCATCGAGAACAGCGGGAACGCCAGCGCGAAGACGTTGATCAGGGCCGCGGCCCAGAGGATGTCCTTGTAGACGTGGCGCTGGCCCAGCAGCGTGCTCCAGAACCAGTGGCCTTGCGGGGGCCGCGCGGTCGGCTCGGTGCGCTTGTCGAAGCGGAAATGCGGGCGCACGTACAGCACCAGGCCGGCGAAGCGCGCGGCCAGTTCGGCGTCGTCGAGCAGCACCGTGCCCTGGCCGGTCTCGGGCAGCAGCACGCGGTTGCGGTCCTGCTCGCGGCCGAGCAGCACGCAGGCCTTGTCGCCCTTGAGCAGCAGCAGCACGGGCAGGGTGGCGGCGTCGATGTCGGCCAGCGCGGTACGCTGCAGCTTGGTCGCCATGCCGGCGCGCGCGGCCGCGCGTTCCGCGAGGTTCAGGGTCAGGCGGCCATCGACCAGCGGCAGGCCGGCCGACAAGGAGGCGCGCGTCGCGTGCTGGCCGTGCAGGCGGCAGATCTCGAGCAGGCAGTCGAGCAGCGGATCCGGATGCACCAGGTCCTGCCGCACCGCGCCGCCCGACACCGCCGCCGGTGCCGCTGCGACGGGCGCGGGCGCAGGCGCCGCGGCGGGCGACTGCGCGGGCGGGATGGCCGAGGAGGGGACGCTCATGTCGGATGGGCTTCGTTGCGGACACCCATTGCCGGGCGTCTGGTCATGCGATATCGGCGCAATGCACCGGAAATTGACCCTGGCGCCGGTCCGCGAAGAAATGCTCGAGCGTGACCTTGACGGTCTTGAACGCCAGCTCGCCCCAGGGGATCTCGGACTCGTCGAACAGCCGGGCCTCGATCGTCTCGGGGCCTGGCGCCAACGCCGCGCTGCTCATCTCGGCCCGGTAGTAGAAGTGCACCTGGCCGACGTGCGGCACGTTGAGCAGCGTGAACAGCGGGCCCAGCACGATCTTGGCGCCGGCTTCCTCGATGGTCTCGCGCACGGCGCCCTGCTCGGTGGTCTCGTTCAGCTCCATGAAGCCGGCAGGAAGTGTCCAGAATCCCCGACGCGGTTCGATGTTGCGCAGGCACAGCAGCACCTTGCCCTCGAACACCGGCACGGTGCCGACGACGTTGAGCGGGTTCTCGTAATGGATCGTCTCGCAGACGGTGCAGACCGCGCGTTCGCGGTTGTCGTCGGGCGGTTCGCGGTACGCGGTCGGCGCACCGCAGGCGCGGCAGTGGCGGATCGAACGGGGGCTGAACATGGGCGGTCCGGAGGCGGGTTCGGGCCAGTGTAGCCGGCAGCCCCATGGCCGGCTCGGGCGGCTCGTGCATGGCATAGTCTTCGACGCTGTCGACTCCTGTCGGGTCGCCCAATTGCCGAGGAAGATCGCCATGACCGATGTCATCACCATTCCCGTCGTCCCGCGCGTGCAGGTGCACGGCGGCGGCGAGTTTCCCGTCCATCGCATCTACTGCGTTGGCCGCAACTACGCCGAGCATGCCGCCGAGATGGGCCACGACGCGCGCGAGTCGCCGTTCTTCTTCATGAAGCCGGCCGACGCCGTGTTGCCGGCGCGCGCCGGCGAGCCGGTCGCAATGGACTATCCCAGCCTCACCCAGGACCTGCACCACGAGGTCGAGCTGGTGGTGGCCATCGGCGACGCCGCGGCCGGCAACGGCCGCGACGTGGCCGAGGAGGACGCCTCGCGGCTGATCTTCGGCTACGCCGTCGGCCTGGACATGACCCGGCGCGACCTGCAGGCGGTGGCCAAGAAGGCGGGCCGGCCCTGGTCCATCGCCAAGGGCTTCGACCAGTCCGCGCCCATCGGCGCCATCCACCGCTTCGAGGAGACCGGCGAGCTGGCCAGCGGCGCCATCGGGCTGGACGTCGACGGCGCCCCGCGCCAGCGCGGCGACCTCTCCGACATGATCTGGAACGTGCGCGAGACCATCGCCTGGCTCAGCCGCGCCTGGACGCTCAAGCCGGGCGACCTGATCTTCACCGGCACGCCGGCAGGCGTGGCGGCGGTCGATCGCGGCCAGACGCTGACGGCCCGCATCGACGGCCTGGGCGGGCTCGTCGTCAAGCTGCGCTGAAGAAGCCGCCATGGAGCTCTTCAACTACTTCCGCTCGTCGGCCAGCTGGCGGGTGCGCATCGCGCTGGCTCTCAAGGGCCTGGACTACGACTACCGGGCCATCCACCTGGTCAGGAAGGAGCAGCGCTCGCCCGAGTACCTGGAGACCTCGGGCACCGGACTCGTGCCGCTGCTGGTGCTCGATGACGGCGCGCGCCTGCACCAGTCCATGGCCATCATCGAGTACCTCGACGAGACCATTCCCGAGCCGCCGCTGCTCCCGCGCGACGCGCTGGGCCGCGCGCGAGTGCGGGCGCTGGCGCAGGACATCGCCTGCGAGATCCACCCGCTGAACAACACGCGCGTGCTGGGCTACATCAGCGGCACGCTGGGCGTGAGCGACGACGCGAAGGCGGCCTGGATCCGTCACTGGATCGAGGACGGCCTGGCCGTCGTCGACCGCCAGCTCGCGGCGCAGCCGTCCACCTTCTGCCATGGCGAGACGCCCGGCCTGGCCGACTGCGTGCTGGTGCCGCAGGTCTTCAACGCGCAACGCTTCAACTGCAAGCTCGAGCACGTGCCGCACGTCATGCGCGTGCATGCCGCCTGCATGATGCATGAGGCGTTTTCCACCACCCAACCGTCGGTCTGTCCCGACGCCGAGTCATGAGATTCCCAGTTCATCCGCTGCCCGGCAGGGCGGCGCTTCATCGCCGGCATTCGGCCGGGCGGCACTGAGATGCCGGTCGAGATCGTCGAACCGCTGCCGCTTGCGGCCTTCTTCAAGCCGCCGGCCTGGCCCAGGGGCGCGGGCGCCCTGATGACCACGCGCATCGGCGGCGTCAGCGCGCCGCCCTGCGACTCGCTCAACCTGAAGGCCCAGGGCGACGATCCGCTGGTGCAGATCGGCGTCGCCGAGAACCGCCGCCGATTCGCGACGACGCTGGGCGCGACGCCGGTATTTCTCGATCAGGTGCATGGCACGCGCGTCGTGCGTCTGGGCAGCGCCCACATCGGGCCCGACGCGCCGACCGAGCGCGCCGACGCCAGCATCACCACCGTGCCCGGCATCGCCTGCACGGTGCTGGTGGCCGACTGCCTGCCGGTGCTGTTCGCCACGCGCGACGGCCGGGTAGTGGGCGCTGCGCACGCGGGCTGGCGGGGGCTGGCGGGCGGCGTGCTGGAGGCCACCGTCGACGCCATCCGTGCCGCGGTGCCGGTGGCCGCGGGCGACATCGTCGCGTGGCTGGGCGCGTCCATCGGCCCCGACAAGTTCGAGGTCGGTGCCGACGTGAAGGCGGCATTCCAGGAAGGCGAGGCGCGCCACTTCGTGCCCGCGCCCGCGGTCGACGGCGTGCCCAAGTGGCTGGCCAACCTGCCGGCACTGGCCGAAGGGCGCCTGCGCCGGCTCGGGCTGATGGACGTCACTGGCTGTGGCCTGTGCACCGTCAGCGACGCGTCACGGTTCTTCTCGTACCGGCGCGACCGCGTCACCGGCCGGCTGGCCGCCGCCGCCTGGATCGACGTCGCCTGACGGGAATGCCGCGGCCTCGGCCGCGCGCCTCGCGCGCATGCGCTTGCGAGTGCCGCCCACGTACAGCACGATCGCCAGCGGCAGCGCGCCGTACAGCAGCAGCGTGATGATCGCGCCCAGCAGCGTGCCGCCCGGCCCGAGCGCCTCGGCGAGCACCATCATCAGCACGACATAGGCCCAGCCGATGGCGACTATGTGCACGGGCGTGCTTCTCCTGGAGGGGTCATCGTTCGCGGTTCGGCAAGCAATTTTGCGCAATGGTAGTTTGTCTTCATCGTGCGGTAAGCTCGGGTCGCTACAACGCGATTGAAAGACCACGCCTGAACCGACACGGCGGCCATCATCCGGATGGCGCCGGGTCCCGGGGCCCGGGGCGGGGCGAAGGAGACGACAGACGATGGCCCGCAAACCCGCCGCGAAGACGGCAATCAAGACAGTCGGGCGCAAGCGCGCCAGGCCCGCGGCGCCGCCGCCCGCTTCCTCCGAAAAGGCCTTCGAGGCCGGCATCGCGAGCGCAGCCGAGCATTCGCAGACGGCCGTGCATCCGCACGGTCCGCAGGCCTTCGGCGCCGCGATCGGCGGCTTCCTCAATTCGCTCAGCGGCCTGCAGCTGCCACGGGATAAATTGTCCGAGCTGCAGGAGCAGTATGTGAACCAGGCGACGGCGCTGTGGAACGGCGCGGTCGACCAGATCTCCATCGGCGGCGACGACATGCCGCCCGCGCCCAAGCCGATCGGCGATCGCCGCTTCGCGGCCGAGGATTGGCTGAAGAACCCGGCGGCGGCCTTCACCGCCCAGCTCTACCTGCTCAACGCGCGCACGCTCACGCAGCTGGCTGACGGCCTGCAGGGCGACGACAAGACCAAGGCACGCGTCAAGTTCGCGGTGCAGCAGTTCGTCGACGCGGCCAGCCCGTCCAACTACCTGGCGCTCAATCCCGAGGCCCAGCGCAAGGCCATCGCGACGAACGGCGAGAGCCTGACGCAAGGCCTGCAGCATCTGTGGACGGACGTGCAGCAGGGCCACCTGTCGCAGACCGACGAGTCGGTGTTCGAGGTCGGCCGCAACGTCGCCACCACCGAGGGTGCGGTGGTGTTCGAGAACGAGTACCTGCAGCTGATCGAGTACAAGCCGCTGACCCCCAAGGTGCATGCGCGGCCGATGCTGTTCGTGCCGCCGTGCATCAACAAGTACTACATCCTCGACCTGCAGCCCGAGAACTCGCTGATCCGCCACACCGTCTCCGAAGGCCATCGCACCTTCGTGATCAGCTGGCGCAATCCGGACGAATCCCTGCAGGACCGCACCTGGGACGACTACATCGAGAACGCGGTGATCCGCGCCATCGACGTCGTGCAGGAGATCACCGGCGCCAGGACCATCAACACCCTGGGCTTCTGTGTCGGCGGCACGCTGCTGGCCACCGGCCTGGGCGTGCTCGCCGCGCGTGGCCGCCATCCGGCCGAGAGCATCACGCTGCTGACGACCTTCCTCGATTTCTCCAACACCGGCGTGCTGGACATCTTCGTCGACGAGGCCTCGGTGCAGCTGCGCGAGATGACCATCGGCGCCGAGGCGCCCAACGGCCCCAAGCTGCTCAAGGGCGGCGAGCTGGCCAGCACCTTCAGCTTCCTGCGGCCCAACGACCTGGTGTGGAACTACGTCGTGGGCAACTACCTGAAGGGCGAGAAGCCGCCGGCCTTCGACCTGCTGTACTGGAACAGCGACGCCACCAACATGCCCGGCCCGATGTACTGCTGGTACCTGCGCAACACCTACCTGGACAACGCGCTGCGCCGGCCCGGCGCCCTGACCGTGTGCGGCGAGAAGCTCGACCTGTCGGCCATCAAGGCGCCCGCGTTCATCTACGGCTCGCGCGAGGACCACATCGTGCCGTGGAAGGGCGCCTGGGAGTCGACCCGCATCCTCGGCGGCAAGAACCGCTTCGTGCTGGGGGCGTCGGGCCACATCGCCGGCGTGATCAACCCGCCCAAGGCCGGCAAGCGCAGCCACTGGACGAACGACAAGCCCGCCGCGTCGGCCGACGCCTGGCTGGCCGGCGCCACCGAACATGCCGGCAGCTGGTGGCCCAACTGGACCCGCTGGCTGGCCGGCTTTGCCGGCGGCGAGCAGGCCGCGCCCAAGGGCGCCGGCGGCCGCGGCTACCCCGTCATCGAGCCGGCTCCCGGACGCTACGTCCAGCAGAAAGCCTGATCCATCGCAATCCCGCGAGCCGATTCCCGTAGCAAGATGGGATGACGCTAGCCGCTACATACCCCGTACCGTATCATCCCGCCAGGAGAACCCCCATGACCACAGACATCGTCATCGTCGCCGCCGCCCGCACCGCCGTCGGCAAGTTCGGCGGCACGCTCGCCAAGACGCCGGCGTCCGAGCTCGGCGCCACCGTGCTCAAGGCGCTGCTGGAGCGCTCCAAGCTGAGCGGCGAGCAGATCAGCGAAGTGATCCTGGGGCAGGTGCTGCAGGCCGGCACCGGCCAGAATCCGGCGCGCCAGGCCGTCATCAAGGCGGGCCTGGGCTATGGCGTGCCTGCAATGACCATCAACAAGGTCTGCGGCTCGGGCCTGAAGGCCGTGATGCTGGCGGCGCAGGCGATCCGCGACGGCGACGCCGAGATCGTGATCGCCGGCGGCCAGGAAAGCATGAGCATGTCGCCCCACGTGCTGCCCAACTCGCGCGACGGCCAGCGCATGGGCGACTGGAAGCTGGTCGACACCATGATCAACGACGGCCTGTGGGACGTCTACAACCAATACCACATGGGCATCACGGCCGAGAACGTGGCCAAGAAGTACAGCATCTCGCGCGAGCAGCAGGACGCGCTCGCGTTCGCGTCGCAGTCCAAGGCCGCGGCCGCGCAGGATGCCGGCTACTTCAAGGACGAGATCGTGCCGGTCGCGATCCCGCAGAAGAAGGGCGATCCGATCCTGTTCGCCGCCGACGAGTTCATCAACCGCAAGTCCACGCCCGAGGCGCTGGCGGGGCTGCGTCCCGCGTTCGACAAGGCCGGCTCGGTGACGGCCGGCAACGCGTCCGGCCTCAACGACGGGGCCGCCGGCGTCGTGGTGATGAGCGCCGCCAAGGCCGACCAGCTGGGCCTGAAGCCGCTGGGCCGCATCGCGTCCTATGCCAACGCCGGCCTCGACCCGGCCTTCATGGGCATGGGCCCGGTGCCGGCTGCCCGCAAGGCGCTCGAGCGGGCCGGCTGGAAGCCTGCCGACCTCGACCTGCTCGAGATCAACGAGGCCTTCGCCGCCCAGGCCTGCGCCGTCCACCAGGAGATGGGCTGGGACACCAGCAAGGTCAACGTCAACGGCGGCGCGATCGCCATCGGGCACCCGATCGGTGCATCCGGCGCGCGCATCCTCGTCACGCTGCTGCACGAGATGCAGCGCCGCGGCGCCCGGCGTGGCATCGCCTCGCTGTGCATCGGCGGCGGCATGGGCGTTGCCTTGACGATCGAACGGCCCTGAGCACGACGGCCGCATCGGGTAGGCCCTCAGTGGCGGCCGCCAGGACAAAGCGCGATAGTGAACCTGCCCTGCGCGGCACCCCACCAAATATTCAAGGAGACATGACATGAGCCAGAAAGTTGCGTACGTGACCGGGGGCATGGGAGGCATCGGCACCTCGATCTGCCAACGCCTGCACGCCGACGGGTACAAGGTGATCGCCGGCTGCGGCCCGAGCCGCGACCATGCGAAATGGCTGGCCGAGCAGAAGGCGCTCGGCTACACGTTCCACGCATCCGTCGGCAACGTCGCCGACTGGGATTCGACCGTCGCCGCGTTCAAGCAGGCCAAGGAGGAGCACGGCCCGATCGACATCCTGGTCAACAACGCCGGCATCACGCGCGACCGCATGTTCCTGAAGATGACCCGCGAGGATTGGGACGCCGTCATCAACACCAACCTGACGTCGATGTTCAACGTCACCAAGCAGGTCGTGGCTGACATGGTCGAGCGCGGCTGGGGCCGCATCATCCAGATCTCCTCGGTCAACGGCGCGAAGGGCCAGGCAGGGCAGACGAACTATTCGGCGGCCAAGGCCGGCATGCACGGCTTCTCGATGGCGCTGGCGCTGGAGATGGCCAACAAGGGCGTTACGGTCAACACCGTCAGCCCGGGCTACATCGGCACCGACATGGTCAAGGCCATCAAGCCCGAGGTGCTCGAGAAGATCATCGCCACCATCCCGGTCAAGCGCCTGGGCACGCCCGAGGAGATCGCCTCCATCGTCAGTTGGCTCGCCTGCGACACGTCAGGCTTCACGACCGGCGCCGAGTTCGCGGTCAACGGCGGCCTGCACATGGGTTGAGCCGCTCGCGAGTGTTTGCCAAAGGCTCCGGCGGCGCAGGCTTCCGGAGCCTTTCTCATGGCGGGCACGCGATAATCGTCTCCAAATCAAATGATCTCCAGGGAGGAGAATCGATGGACGGACTCAGTCCGGCTGCGGCATCGCCCGGCGCTGCGCCGCGCACCCGCAATTCCGGCATCGACCTGCTCAGAGGCCTGTCCATCGTGCTGGTGGTGATGCACCACACCGCGCTGCGCATCCCGCTGGACAAGGGCGTGCTGGCCGACTGGTTGCCATCGTGGTTCCTCTACGGCATCCAGTACAACGGCTTCGAATCGGTCTTCCTGTTCTTCGTGATCTCGGGCTTCCTGATCACGTCCAACTCCCTGGCGCGCTGGGGCGCGCTGGCGGCGATCGACGCCAAGGCGTTCTATCGCCGGCGCGCGGCGCGCATCCTGCCGTGCCTGCTGATCCTGGTGGCCGTGCTGTGCGCGCTCGCGCTCGCCGGCCTGCCGCACTACACGTTGGAGCGACCGGGCCAGACGCTGCGGCGCGCCGCGCTGGCGGCCATCGGGCTGCACGTCAACTGGTACGAGGCCAGGACCGGCTACCTGCCGGCCGGATGGGACGTGCTGTGGTCGTTGTCGATCGAAGAGGCGTTCTACCTCGCGTTCCCCGTCGTCTGCCTGCTGCTGGGGCGCACCCGGCTGCTGGTGCCGGCCTTGCTGCTGCTGGCGTTGTCGATTCCGGTGGTGCGCGCGAGCATCCACCACAACGAGATCTGGTCCGAGACGAACTACCTGCAAGGCATGGCCGCGATCGCCACCGGCGTGCTCGCCGCTCTGCTGGTACGGCGCTGGCCGGCCGCATCAGCCTCGACCGTGCACTGGACGACGCTTCTTGGCGTGGTGGCCCTGGCGGCGGTCTACTTTGCCGGCACCGCTCTCTGGCGCACGCTTGGCCAGTGCTACATGCTGGACTACACCTTCGGCTCGGCCGCGCTGGTCATCGCGGCGCGCTGGCGGGCGGCAGCCCCCGACGCTGCGCCGCCGTGGCGGGCGTTCGGCTGGCTGCGCTCGTTCGGGCGCCTGAGCTACGAGGTCTACCTGACGCACATGTTCGTCGTGTGGCTGGTCGTCGACCGCTTCACCGCGGCGGGCGGCGACCTGCGCACGGGATGGATCTGGTATCCGCCGGTTCTGGGCGGCGCTTGGGCGCTCGGCTGGCTCGTCGCGCGTTTCGTGTCCAATCCCCTCGAGCGTGCGCTGCTGCCGGCGCGCGCGTCCCGCGTGCCTGCGCGCGCGCTCACGACAAACGTTCTGACACCCACATGAACCTCAAGATCGTCATCGCGACCGTGGTCGCACTCGGGCTTGCCGCGGCCGCCTGGTTCTATCGTGGCGCCGGGCCGGTGGCCGGCATGGCACGCACGGTCGGGCTGCCCGCCGAGAGCACGACGCCGCTGACCGCGCCCACCCTGCAGGCGGCCGGCGTCCACAAGTGCGTGGGCAGCGGAGGCACGAGCTACGTCGACGGCCCGGGGTGCCCGCGCGGCACGCGCGAGGTCGCAGCCAACGGCGGCACGGTGACCGTCACCTCGTTCCCAAAGCCCGCACCCGCGGCAGCCTCGTCGATCTTCGGCGGCCCCATCCTCAAGCCGATGGATCCGGAGGAGCGTGATCGGCTGCGCGAACGGGTGATCGAGGGCGCGGCGAACCGGTAATGATGGCGGACCGCGTCGTCGGCCAAATGCCCGAGCGATTCGAGGAGGGAAGCACCATGACTGAAGCCGATGAAATCTCGCCGGGCGGCAGCCCGGTCTATCGACACGCCGCTACCAAGGAGTGGCAGCCCCCGCAGGGCGAGGAGTGCATCGAGCAAATCTCCGATCACATCGAGGCCCACCTCGGTCCGGTGAAGAGCGTTTTCCACGAAATCGTGTCGGACATCGTCCACATCGACGTGCACTTCGTGCCGCCGACGCCGGCCACGCCGTTCATCCGCCTGGTGACCTCCGGCATGAGCGACCTCCCGATGTCGACCCCCGCGGGCGCCGACGTGTCGCGGTTCGCGGAGCTGATGATCACGCTGCCGCCCCACTGGAAAATGGATGCCGAGTCGTTCAAGGACGAGGCGTGGTACTGGCCTGTGCGCCTGCTCAAGTCGCTGGCGCGTCTCCCGCACCAATACGACACCTGGCTGGGCTGGGGCCACACGATCCCGAACGGCGATCCCGCGACGGCCTACGACGCGAGCGTGCCGTTCGCCGGTGCGATCATCCTGCCGTCGATGACGGCCCCCCAGAAGTTCGCCACACTGGACATCGATGACGGCAAGCGCATCGCGTTCCGGGCGGTCTGGCCCCTGTTCCCGGGCGAGATGGATTTCAAGCTCAAGCACGGTACCGACGCGCTGATCGACCGCTTCGAGAAGCATCAGGTGCGCGACCCTGTCGATCCCAAGCGCAAGGACACCACAAGACGGCGCTTCGGGCTCTGGTGAGGGTCTCCGCGCCAGGCCGCGACGCTCTGGTTGGCCGACCCGTTGCGTGATTCATCGTCCGCCGACGTGGCGGATTGCGCAACGCGGAGACTTCAGCCGTCGAGAAATTTGCCGAATAGACGTTAACTTCGTCCGAGCCATGACCTCCATTCTTTCGACCAGTCTCTCCGGCATCAACGCCGCGCAGCTCTCGATGTCGGCGTCGGCGACCAACATCGCCAACCTCGGCGTCGACGGCTTTCGCCGCGAGCAGGTGCGCTTCAGTGCAGATGCGCCGGCGGGCGTCACGGCGACGATCGGACAGGCCGCCAGTCCCGGCGAGGATCTGGCCGCCGACGTGGTGGGCCTGCTGCAGGGCAAGAACGCCATGCTGGCCAACCTGGCGGTCTTCAAGACCGGCTCGCGGACGACCGGCTCGCTGCTGGACATCCTGGCCTGAGCAGGACGCTCAGGTCGCCGAAATCGCCTCGAGCAGCTCGGTCTCGACCTGGATCTGCAGCCGGTTGTTCTGCAGCGCGGCGCCGTCGACCAGGAAGGTGTCTTCCACCCGCTCGCCCAGCGTCGAGACCTTGGCGAGCTGCAGGTTGATTCGGTATTGCGCCAGCACGCGGGCCACCGAGTACAGCAGGCCGGAGCGGTCGCTGGCGCTGATCGACAGCAGCCAGCGCTGGGCGCGTTCGTCCGGACGCAGGGAGACGCGCGGCACCACCGGGAACGACTTGACGCGGCGCGAGACGCGGCTGGCGCGCGGCGTCGGCAGCGGTCCTTCCGAGCCCGCGGCCAGCGCGGCCTGGTGCTCCACCAGCGGGATCAGGTCGCGGTAGCCGGCCGGGCCCTCGCCCTCGTAGGC
>JBJMWF010000092.1:0-3182 GCA_045810265.1 Vitreoscilla sp.
CGGCCGGCAGCAGCGAATTTCCAGCAGCGCAGCGCGAAGCGCTGCGCATCGTCGTTCACGACAAGGAGCGCCGGCACCGCGGTGCGAAGTTCGCGTCAAGCACGGCGCCCAGCGACGTGTTGGCCGCGGGCATCGACGCGGCCTCGATGGCCCGTCGATGCCAAAACCCCCCTTAAAAATGGAAGTGGTTTTTCTCCACCCGCCCAGGTGTCGCTGCGGCAGGGTGGGCTGGGGCTTGGAGCGCAGCGAACCGGGACGTAGCGGGCGGACGCCCCCGGTCCGCCAACCACGCTCCCGAGCGCGACCAAGACCGCGAGCGCGCGGGGCAAGTCGAAGCCACAGAGCCCGCAGAATCCGGCCGTCCAGGCCGGATTCAGGCGCACGTGAGCGGAGAGCCAAGACCCAGACCAGCCTGTCGCTCGCGAAGCAGCGGCCTGCGAAGCAACAGCAGCCCAGCCAAGCAACAGCAGCCCAGCCAAGCAACAGCGGCCCAGCGAAGCAACAGCAGCCCAAGTTAAGCTCCGAGAATGAGAATGCAACGCCTCTGGGACATCTCCCCACCCGTCAACGCCAGGTCGCCCGTCTTCCCCGGCGATACGCAATACAGCCAGGTCTGGGGCGCCACCATCAGCCCCACCTGCCCGGTCAACGTCAGCGCCATCACCCTGTCGCCCCACACCGGCGCCCACGCCGACGCCCCCCTGCACTACGAAGCCGGCGCCCAGACCATCGGCGAAGTCTCGCTCGAGCCCTTCCTGGGCCCCTGCCGCGTGATCCATGCCATCGGCGTCGGCCCCCTGGTGCAGATGGCCCACCTCGCGCACGCGATGACGTCGCCAGTGCCCAAGCGCGTGCTGGTGCGCACCTACGCCGAAGCCCCGATCGACGCCTTCGACAACGACTGCGCCGCCTTCGCCCCCGCCACCATCGAAGCGCTGGCCGACCTCGGGGTCATATTGGTGGGGATCGACACCGCCAGCGTCGATCCTGCCAACAGCAAGACGCTGGACAGCCACCAGGTGCTGCGTCGCCGCGGCCTGCGCGTGCTGGAGAACCTGGTGCTCGACGAGGTGCCCGAGGGCGACTACGAGTTGATCGCACTGCCGCTCAAGCTCACGTCTGCCGACGCCAGCCCGGTGCGCGCGGTGCTGCGTCCGCTGCCCGACGGCGCGTAAACCTCGGTTTCCGCGCGGAAGAACGCCCCGTATTCGCGGCGGCAGACGCCTAAAATCGACGATCCGATCGGCACGCCCCGCCCGACCCCACGAAGGCCGGTCGCGGCGCACCTCCCCTGCCTGGCCGCACATCATCGGCCGCCGCGCCGCCCCACCGCGAAAGACATTCCATGGACACCCGCACCTCCCCCGCCCGCGCCCGCATCGCCCGACTGCGCGAGGTGATGCATAGCCGGGGGATAGACGCCGTGCTGGTGCCGTCGAGCGACCCGCACCTGTCCGAATACCTGCCTGGCCGCTGGCAGGGGCGCCAGCACTTCTCTGGCTTCACCGGCTCGATGGCCACGCTGGTCGTCAGCACCGACAAGGCCGCGCTGTTCGCCGACAGCCGCTACTGGACCCAGGCCGAAGCCGAACTGCAGGGCAGCGGCATCGCGCTCGTCAAGATTCCCACCGGCGCGGCCGTGCACCACCTCGACTGGCTGGCCAGCGAGGTGCGCCGCGGCGGCGTGGTGGCCGTCGACGGCGACGTGCTGGGCCTGGCCGCCTCGCAGGCGCTGCGCAGCAAGCTGAGCGCCGCGGGCATCGCGCTCAAGACCGACACCGACGTCCTCGCCGATGCGTGGGACGAGCGCGCCGAACTGCCGCAGGCCCGGGTCTACGAACACACGGCCCCGCATGCGCCCCAGCCGCGCGCCGCCAAGCTGGCGCACATTCGCGCCGCGATGGCCCGCCTGGGCGCCACGCACCATTTCGTCTCCACCGTCGACGACATCGCCTGGATCACCAACCTGCGCGGTGCCGACGTCGACTACAACCCCGTCTTCCTGGCCCACCTGCTGATCGGCGCCGACACCGCCACGCTGTTCGTCGGCGCCGGCAAGGTCGACGCCACCCTGCAGGCCGCGCTCGCGGCCGACGGCATCGCACTGGCCGACTACGCCGCCGCCGGCAAGTCGCTCGCCGCCCTGCCGCGCGACGCCGTGCTGCTGGTCGATCCGCGCCGCATCACGCTGGGCTTTCGCGAGCAAGTGGCCGACGGCGTGCGCGTCATCGAGTCCATCAACCCCAGCACGCTGGCCAAGAGCCGCAAGTCGGACGCCGAGCTCGCCTTCGTGCGCGAGGCGATGGCGCAGGACGGCGCGGCGATGTGCGCTTTCTATGCCTGGTTCGATCAGGCGACCGCGCCCGAGCGGCCCTTCGGCCCCATCACCGAAGTGACCATCGACGAGAAGCTGTCCGGCGAACGCCGCAAGCGCCCGGGCTTCGTCGGCCTGAGCTTTCCCGTCATCGCCGGCTGGAACGCGAACGGCGCGATGCCGCACTACCGCGCGACGCCGGAGTCGCACGCCACCATCGAGGGCGACGGCCTGCTGCTGATCGACTCCGGCGGCCAGTACGTGGGCGGCACGACCGACATCACCCGCGTCTGGCCCGTCGGCAACATCACGTCGGCGCACCGCCAGGACTACACCCGCGTGCTGCAGGGCACGCTGGCGCTGAGCCGCGCGCGCTTCCCGCGCGGCACGCTGTCACCCATGCTCGACGCCCTGGCGCGCGCGCCGCTGTGGGCGGCCAAGCTGGACTACGGCCATGGCACGGGCCACGGCGTCGGCTACTTCCTCAACGTGCACGAAGGCCCGCAAAGCATCAGCAAGGCCATGACCGAGCCGGCCCATGCGATGGAGCCCGGCATGATCACCTCCATCGAGCCGGGGCTGTACCGTCCGGGGCAGTGGGGCATCCGCATCGAGAACCTGGTGGCCAACGTCGCCATCGGCGCCAACGAGTTCGGCGATTTCCTCGAGTTCGAGACGCTCACGCTGTGCCCGATCGACACCCGCGCCATCGAGCCCGGCATGCTGTCGGCCGACGACGTCGCCTGGCTCAACGCCTACCACGCCACCGTGCGCGAGCGCCTGCTGCCGCTGGTCGATGGCGACGCCAAGGCGTGGCTGATCAAGCGCACCGAGCCCTTCGCCGGCTGACGCCCGGCCCCACGCACAC
>JBJMWF010000093.1:0-18083 GCA_045810265.1 Vitreoscilla sp.
CGGCCAATTCGCCCTTGTCCTCGACGTTGAAGTAGACGCGGCCGTGGCCGTCGACAACCGCAAACTCAGGCGAGCCCGGAGCGGGGATCGTGCCGAGCACCTTGAGCGACCGCGCATCGATCACTGTGACATCGGAGGAATCGCCATTGAAGGCGAAAACGCGCTGGGTCACGGGTTCGTACACGATCGCGTCGGGATTCCTGCCGGCCTTGGGCGTCAGCAAGAGCTTGCCGGTCGTTGCGTCGAAGACTCCTACCGTGCCATTTGCGCCATTGCTGGTGAAGACGCGGTTGAGGTCGGGCGCCGCCGTGGCACCGTGAACTCCGGGTGTCGGTGCCAATTGCAGCACGGGCTTGTTATCGCGGGTGTCGATGACGTCGACGCGCTCGCGATGTGCAACAAAAAGCCGGTGAGCGGCGGAGTCGACCGTGACGTAATCCCATCGCACCGGATCGGACAGCGCGATGGTGGCGATGACGCGCGGCGCAGCATCGGCAGAACCGGCCTGCAGGCTGGTGAGCACGCCGACGACCAAGAGGCCCGCTCGGAACGGCTGGCGGGACAAGTGCGATGTATGCATCAAAGCTCCAGTTGAAAGGCGAGGAACATCGAGCACCGGTTGGTCTCAACGTGAGTCAGTCCGCGGCCGGCCGATAGCAGCACATTCTGATGCGGTGCCACGTTGACGATCGCACCGAAATTGAAGCCAGTGGCCGAAGGCTCGGCATCGGCCACGGCCGTCCGGCGGAACACTTCGGCGCCCAGGCTGAACTCGTCCCCGAACGACCGCTGCGCAAGCAAGCCGACGAACCAGCTGTCCCGGCCACCGCTCGCGCGATTGAGGAGTCTGGCGACCCCGGCATCCCAGCTCCACGGGCCGGACGATCGTTGTACCCACAGCGGTAACAGCAACTGCGGGCGGCCGTTACCCAGGCCGCGCGCGGCACTTCCCGTTGGCAGGTCCAGTGTCGGGTAGATCGCGGCCGACCAGCCCTCGTCCGCCCTGTTGAGGAATCGGTACTTCACGCCGAGCTCGACGTCACCGAGCCCGAAGTGAGATGACCCACCGGTCGCATGGTCGTAGGCGATCGGCACGGCGACATGACACTGTGTCTCGGTCGCACAGCCGACATTGATCTCCCCCGAGCCCGCGCCGACGCGCCCACCCGCCGCCCGCGTCTGCTGGGCGATCAGGTTGACTTCGGCGTGGTGGCGATCGACGGGCTCGGGATCGTCGGTGAGGAATGGCGGCCCGGCGGTCGCGGTCTCGCTGGCCATCGCCGCGGCCAGCGCAGTAAGCATGCGCAGGGCCGGATCAAGCCGCATCGTCAGAGCTCGCCGGCCGTTTCGGGAACAGCGCGACGCACAGCACGAGGAATACCAGCAACGCCAAGGAGGCATAGAAGCGGCTCAACTCCAGACCACCCTGTGCGCGTGGCTTGTCGAGGAAGTCGCCGAGCGTTGCGCCCAGCGGCCGGGTCAGCACGAACGCCGCCCAAAACAGCGCCGTCCGGGAAAGTCGAGTCCAGAGATACAGCGCGGCGACAAGGGCCAGCGCGCCGCCGAAGATCAGCGCCGCGTGCTCATAGCCGAGGGCCATACCGCCTCGGTCGTCGTCGGCCGTCCAGTCGCCCAGCGCAGTGCCCAGGGTCTGCGAGAACAGGATGGTGATCCAGTAAAACCACTCGGCGCGCGGCGTCGTGATGCTGCGGATCGACACCGTTCCTTCAACGCGATTCCAGACGAACAAGCTGATGCCGAGCAAGGCCGCGATGATGGCAGTCCCGCCGGGGTAGTTCAATCCCACCGAGCGGTCGAAGAAGTCGGCCATGGTCGTGCCGAGTGTCGTCGTCGCGACGATGGTCGCCCAGTAGAGCGCAGCACGGAACGCCGATGCGCGGACTTGCAACCAGACAAGAACAACGAAGATCGCTGCAAAAATCCCGGTGCCCAGGAGATAGCCGAGGTTGAGCGACATCGTCACCCAGTCGCCGCCGGTTTCGCCGAGCGTCGTAGCGGCAATCTTGGCGATCCAGAAGCCAAGAGTCACGGCAGCAACCTTGGCAGGAACTTCGGACATGGTCTGTCGGCGAGTGTCAGTCATCAGACGCAAGTTTTCTAGGTCGACGGTTGTTGGGCGGCAGGGCAAGCCAGTTGCCCGCTCTGGCGACCAGGTTGCAGGTTAGAGGTGCCGCACGGGCCGGCCGGACATCGTCACCTGCTCTTGGAGCACGTAGTGTGGAGCTCTGAGTCGCCTGGTCTGGGACGGTTCGAGACGCTGCCCACACCGAACGCTTCAAACCGGCTGACTGGCTGCTTGGCTGAAAAAAGGGGCGAGCATGCTTGAGTTCCCGCCCCAACGACCGATAACCGACCAGCTGAACTCAAAGGCGACAAATGAGCGGTTGGCGGCAACGCGTGCTTGCGCTGTTCGGGGGGCGGAGCACGCCACCCGCGGCGGCGCGCATGGCGTCGCAGGTCACGTCGCCGCCCAGCGTGTCACCGGAAACTGCGCTTGCGGTCGCCGAGCCTGTCCCGGTCGATGAGACGGCCGTGGCCGTCGACTTGCGCTACGCGTTCTTCGACTGGGTGATCGGCACCGTCTCAGCGTCATCCGAGGTGTTGCTGGCCGGCGAGCGGCGCCTGCTCGCGCAGATGGACGCCGTGCTGGCGTCTGCGGATTCCCGAGCCGCCCTGTTGCCGCGCGCCCCGGCGGTCATTCCGCAGTTGCTGAACAGCCTGCGGGACGAAGGCCAGTCTGCCGGCGCGCTGGCGGAGCGCGTGATGCGCGACCCGCACCTGGTCGCCGAGGTGATCCGGATGGCCAACAGCGCCTATGCGCGGGCCGACGAACCGGTGGTCGACATTGCCCAGGCGATCGGGCGGATCGGCACCAACGGTCTGCGTCGCGCGATCGCGCGTGTCGTGCTCAAGCCGATGTTCAGCGGCACGGAGGACACCTTGTCGGCGCGTTGCGCGCAACGCCTGTGGGAGCACTCCGATGCCCAGGCGGCGGCGTGCCAGCAGGAGGCCACCGTTCGAGGCCTCGATCCGTTCGAAGGCTTCCTGACCGGGTTGATGCACAACGTCGGCTGGACGGCCGCGCTGCGTGCGATCGACCGCAGCATGCCCGGGACGCCCGACCAGTTCAGCCGGGCCTTCGTCGCCGAGTTCGACCGGCGTCGCGAGACTTTCTTCGCGCTGCTGGTGATCCCCTGGCAGCTCACGGCCGGCCTCACTGCGCTGGGTATCGCGCTGCGGGACGGCGACCGCGCAGCAGCGTGCTCGCCGCTCGGCGAGGCACTGCGCGTCGCCAACCAGCGCGCATCCCTGCAGATGTTGCGTTCGACGGGCGCTGTCCTTGCCCGTTGAGCCATTCGCGGCGTCCATGCCGCCCGCGATCGGCTGTGGGATGTCCGATTTCGATACGCCTGGATTCGAGACACGTTGCTCAATCCTCGCGCGTGAACTTCATCTCCGCCAGCTTGATCTGACGACCCGACTGCAGCGCGATCTGGAAGAACACCAGGGTCCGGCGGGGCCCGGCAAACGTCTCGGTCATCCGATAGGTCACCGCGTGGCCTTCGCCGTCGGGTTGCTGCGCCGACCAGTACATCGTCTGCTGCTCCGCAACCCAGAAGCCGTGATCGATGCGCGGCGCGCCGTCATTGGTGTCGACCCAGGTGTCGACGTATTCCTTGCCCACGGGATCCCAGCCCCACGCGCCGTGGCCCTGGAAGTCGACCGTCTTGCCGTCGGCGCCGAACACCCGCAGGTCGTTGACGATCCAGTGGCCATTGGCCAGCAAGGTGTTGACCTGCCGCCCCTGCGCATGGCCGGTCGAGGCGCCGCTGTCGGCATCGAAGAATTCGACCTGGACCTTCCAGGTGCCGGCCTCCATGGCGAGCGGCCCGTAAGTCGTGGCCGGCGTCGGCGCGGACGCGGGCGTCGTGGCCGGGTCGGCCGCCAGGCAGGCCTGCACGGCTCCAAGGAGCAAGAAGGCGACGGACCGGGCGACGAATGGCATGGAGTGCTCCTTGCGTGAGGGACGGCCACCAGCGTAGTCTCGCGGCACGCCGGGGGCACCCGGTTTTGCGACGAACGACGGCCGGGGCGGTGCGGCCGGCGGCCGGCTGTAACGATTCTTGGTCTGGGCGCCTGACCGCGGGTGGAGAATTCTTGGAGGAGGCTCGTACCGCCTCCGGATGCGCCAGTCCCCGACCCAACCCCCGAATCCGCGATACCAATCACGATGACGGAAAGAGAACACGAGCTGACCCCGCCGCCGCAAGACAAGCTGCTCGCCCTGGCCAAAGCGGGCGATGGTCCGTCGTTTGATCGTCTTGTCGCCCCTTACCGGCGCCAGTTGGGCTCGCATTGCTACCGCATGCTCGGTTCGCCCCACGACGCGGACGATGCTTTGCAGGAGACGATGATCGCCGCCTGGAAAGGGCTGGCGACGTTCGAAGGGCGCAGCAGCCTGAAGACCTGGCTCCACCAGATCGCCACGAACGCCTGCCTGCGCGCCATCTCGAAGCGGCCGAAACGCGTCATGTCCCCGGACCACGCGCCATCGCTGGCGGATGCATCCGAATTGGGAGAACCCGTCCTCGAGCCGATCTGGCTCGAACCACTGCTCGACGACGACGTCTTGAGCGATCTGGCGGCCGACGTGGAACCGGGCGCACTGCTGCAACGGCGCGAGAACGTCGCCCTGGCCTTCGTGGCGGCCCTGCAGCACCTGCCTGGCACGCAACGCGCGGTGCTGCTGCTTCGGGAGGTGCTCGAGTACTCCGCGGCGGAGGTGGCCGACATGCTCCAGACCTCCGTCGCCTCCATCAACAGCGCGTTGCAGCGAGCCCAGAAGGCCGTGCGCGAACGGCTGCCAGCCGTCTCGCAGTCGGCGGAGCAGCAGGCACTGGGCGACGATGCATTGCAAGGGCTGCTCGGGGCGTTCGTGAGGGAATGGGAGCAGCGCAACGTCGATGGCCTGGTCGCGCTGCTGACCGAGGACGCGCGGTTCACCATGCCGCCGCTGCCGGCCTGGTTCGACGGCCGCGCGGCCGTAGCGCGCTTCATCGTCGATCGGCTGTTCGCGACGCCGTGGCGCCTGGTGCCGCTGCGCGCCAACGGCCAGCCGGGCTTTGCCTGCTACATCCGCATGCCCGGCCAGACCCGCTACCGCCTGGGCGCCATCAACCTGCTGAGCATCCGCGACGGGCGAATATCAGCCATCAACGGGTTCCTCGACCCTGCGTTGCATGGGCGGCTGGGTATCCCGCCGGAGCCGCCGGAAAAAAATCTTTCGCCGGAGCGATGAGTTTCGAGCCGGGCCTGTCTCTAAGAGAAGGACGCGACCGAATCGTTCGGCGCGCAACCAACCAGACGAAAGACATCCATGGCCAAACTGATCGTGAGCAACATCGTCTCCCTCGACGGCTACATCGCCGGCCCGGGCGGAAATCCGGCGGTACTGCCGATGGACCAGGCGTTCGACGCCTACAACCTGGAGCGCCTGCGCTCCGCCGGAACCCTCGTGCTGGGGCGCAAGACCTTCGAGATGTTCCGAGGCTTCTGGCCGGCCGTGCAACACGCCGCCGACGCACCGCCGGTGTTGCGTGAGATCTCCAGGCTGAACAGCCACATTCCCAAGACCGTGGTGAGCGACTCGCTGGTGGTCGAGCCCGGCTCCGCGTGGTCGGATGCCAGTGTCCTGCGTCGGGAGCACGCGATCGCCGGCCTGGCCAGGGCCAAGGCCTCCAGCGACAAGGACCTGCTCGTGTTCGGCAGCCGCACGCTATGGAACAGCCTTCTGGCTGCCGGCCTTGTCGACGAACTGCACCTGATGGTCGGCAACGTTCTGGTTGGCAGCGGCGAGCCAGCGTTCACGTCGCAGGCTCCCCAGCCGCTCACGCTGATCGCCGAGCGCCGCTTCGCCGGATCGCAGAACGTGTTGTTGCAGTACGCTTGCGGCGCGGGCCCGCAATGATCGCCATCTCGCACGGGGCCTTGGGTGCCGTGACGCCCTCGTCGCCTGGGCAGGTGGCGTGACCGGCAGGTTCCAGCTTCGGGCCAGGCTTCGTGCTGCGACGGCGCGGTGATGCATCGATGTCTATTGACGATGCCCGTGGCAATTGCGGCCGCCAATACAAACATTTGCGCTAATCCGGGTGATCGGACAAGATCCGACCACCCTTGTCCGCCTTTGGTCGCCCCAGGAAGCCCCCAGACCGCATGCCTGTCGTCACCCTCGCCGAACCGCCGGGCCCGGCCGCCCCTTCCCTGGTGCGCTTCGTCGGCGTCCAGAAGACCTATGACGGCGTGCAGCTCGTCGTGCGCCAGCTCGACCTGGACATCCGGCGGGGCGAGTTCCTGACCTTGCTGGGCCCGTCCGGCTCCGGCAAGACGACCACGCTGATGATGCTGGCCGGCTTCGAATCGCCCACTGCCGGCGAGATCCTGCTGGATGGGCGCCCGATCACCCGCACGCCTCCGCACAAGCGCAACTTCGGGATGGTGTTCCAGAACTACGCGCTGTTCCCGCACATGACGGTGGCGCAGAACGTGGCCTATCCGCTGACCGTGCGCAAGGTGGCCGCCGGCGACCGGGCGGCCCAGGTCGCGCGTGCGCTGGCGATGGTCCGGCTGGAGGGCATGTCCGAGCGCTTTCCGGCCCAGCTCTCGGGCGGCCAGCAGCAGCGGGTGGCGCTGGCGCGTGCGCTGGTGTTCGAACCGCAGCTGGTGCTGATGGACGAACCACTGGGCGCACTGGACAAGCAGTTGCGCGAGCACATGCAGATCGAGCTCAAGGAGCTCCATCGGCAGCTCGGGGTCACCTTCGTCTTCGTCACCCATGACCAGGGCGAGGCCTTGACGATGAGCGATCGCGTGGCCGTCTTCAACAACGGCGTGATCCAGCAGATCGACGCGGCGGACCGCATGTACGAGACGCCGGCCAACCGCTTCGTCGCCGGTTTCATCGGCGACGGCACGCTGCTGCGCGGCACGCTCGCCGAGGTGTCCGCCGGCGATCGCTGCATCGTCATGCTGCCGGACGGGCGGCGATTGGCTGGCGTCAACGTCAATGCCGCGATGCCTGGTGCCGACGTCGTGGTCGGCATCCGGCCCGAGCGCGTGGTGGTCCATCCCCGTGAGCCGGCCATGTCCGCCAACGTGCTGCAGGCGCAGGTGCGCGGGATCGTCTACTTCGGCGATCACCTGCGGCTGATGTGCCACGTCGCCGACGGGCAGGATCCCGCGACGGTCAAGCTGCCGCTGTCGGCCACCGCCGTGCCGCCGCCTGGCGCCGACGTCTGGCTCGAGTTTCCCGGTGAGTTGACGCGTGTCTACCTCTGACGCTTGCCGCTCCCCTTCACCACTGCCCTTGGAGGCCGTTCCATCATGAAAATGCCCACTTTGCTTGCCACCCTCGCCATGGCGCTGAGCCTGCCGGCGCTGGCCCAGCCGCAGTTGACCGTCGTCAATTTCGGGGGTGCGAACGCCAACGCACAGAAGAAGGCCTTCTACGAGCCCTACGAGAAGACGGGCACCAAGGTGGTGGCCGTCGAATACAACGGCGAGCAGGCCAAGATCAAGGTCATGGTCGATACGAAGAACGTCACCTGGGACGTCGTCGAAGTCGAATCGCCCGACGTGGCGCGCGGCTGCGACGAAGGGCTGTTCGAGAAGCTCGACTACAGCAAGATCGGCAGCAAGGCCGATTTCCTCCCGGCCGCCGTCACCGATTGCGGCGTCGGCATCTTCGTGTGGTCCACGGTGATGGCCTACAACGGCGACAAGCTCAAGGTCGGCCCCAAGACCTGGGCCGATTTCTGGGACGTCAAGAAGTTTCCGGGCAAGCGCGGCATGCGCAAGGGCGCGCGCTACAACCTGGAGTTCGCGCTGATGGCCGATGGCGTCAAGCCGGCCGACGTCTACAAGACGCTGGCCACCAAGGAGGGCGCGGATCGCGCCTTCAAGAAGCTGGGCGAGCTCAAGTCCAGCATCCAGTGGTGGGAAGCCGGTGCGCAGCCGCCGCAGTTCCTGGTGGCGGGCGACGTCGTCATGACCACCGTCTTCAACGGCCGCATCGACGCTGCGAACCGCGAAGGCAAGAACCTCGTCATCGGCTGGACCGGCGGCATCTACGACCTGGACTACTGGGTCATCCCCAAGGGCGACGCCAACAAGGACGCCGCGCTCAAGTTCATCGCGTTCGCCAGCACGCCGGCGGCCCAGGCCGAGTACGCGAAGAACATCGCCTACGGTCCGACCAACACGAAGGCACTGGCCAAGCTGGACGCCAAGACGCTGTCCAACCTGCCCACCGCGCCGGCCAACGCCAAGGACGCGCTGCAGTTCAACCTCAAGTTCTGGGCCGACCAGGGCGAGGATCTCGAGAAGCGCTTTGCCTCGTGGGCGACGAACTGACCCTGGCCTCGAGCCGGATGGCCCGCGCCGTGGGCCGTCCGGCCGCACCCAACTGACCGTTCATGAGCTCTTCCCTCGCCGCCACGCTGCCGCAGGACGCCGACCCGCTGGGCCTGCGGCGCCAGCTCGCGCGCGCCGATCGGCGCCGCAAGTGGCGCGCGTTCGCGCTGACGCTGCCGCTGCTGCTGTTCCTGCTGCTCACGTTCCTGGTGCCGATCGCGGCACTGCTCAAGCGGGCCGTCGAGAACCCCGAGGTGGCCAACGCACTTCCACGCACGGTGGTCGAGCTGCGCTCTTGGCAGCGCAAGGATGTGCCGGCGCCGGAGGCGTTCTCCGCACTCGTGCACGACCTGGGCGCGCTCAGCGACAGTTCCGATGCCGGTGCCCTGGCACGCCGTCTCAACAGCGAAGCGCCCGGTGCGCGTTCGCTGATCATGACGACGTACCGGGCGCTGCCGCTGGAGGGCACCGTCCCGGCGTCGCCGCCGGGCGTGGTCAAGGAAAAGCTGTTGGCGCTGGACGCGCGCTGGGGCGAGACGAAGTATTGGGAAGCCATCGCCAAGAACGGCTCGCGCTGGACGCCCGACTACCTGCTGACGGCCGTCGACCTTCGGCGCGACGCGCAAGGCTCGATCGGGCGCGTCGATCCGGAGCAGCGCGTGTTCGGCGCGATCCTGCTGCGCACGTTCGGGATCAGTGCCCTGGTCACGCTGTGGTGCCTGCTGCTCGGCTATCCGCTGGCGTACTGGCTCAGCACCTTGCCGGCGCGGCGCGCCAACGTGCTGATGATCCTCGTGCTGGTGCCCTTCTGGACCTCCATCCTGGTCCGCGTGGCCGCCTGGATCGTGCTGCTGCAGTCCGAAGGCCTGGTCAACCACGCCCTGCTGGGCCTGCACCTGATCGACCAGCCGCTGGCCCTGCTGTTCAATCGCACCGGCGTGGTCATCTCCATGACGCACATCCTGCTCCCCTTCATGATCCTGCCGCTGTACAGCGTGATGGCGGGCGTGCCGCCCACCTATCTGCGCGCCGCCGTGTCGCTGGGCAGCCCGCCGCTGGCCGCGTTCCTGCGCGTGTACGTGCCGCAGACCTACCCCGGGATCGGCGCTGGCGCGCTGCTGGTGTTCATCCTGAGCATCGGCTACTACGTGACCCCGGCGCTGCTGGGTGGCCCGAGCGACCAGATGCTGAGCTACTACATCGCCCAGTACACCAACGTGACGGTGAACTGGGGCATGGCGTGCGCACTGGGCGCGCTGCTGCTGGCCGCCACCCTGGTGCTGTACGCGATCTATCGGCGCGTCACGAAGACCGAGCTCAGCCTGGGCTGACGCGATGACACCCTTGACCCGGTTCGCCCCCGCCTTCCCGGCCTACGCCACGCTGGCCGACAAGCTGGGCTGGTGGGCGCTGCGTGCGGTCTGCGTGGGCGTGCTCGTCTTCCTGCTGCTGCCCATTCTGGTGATCGTGCCGCTCTCGTTCAGCGACAGCTCGTTCCTCGTCTATCCGATTCCCGGCTGGTCGCTCAAGTGGTATCACAACCTGTTCGGGTCCGCCGAGTGGGCGCGGGCGGCGAAGAACAGCTTCATCATCGCGCCGGCTGCCACGCTCGTCGCCACCACCCTGGGCACCCTGGCGGCCGTGGGCCTGGCGCGGACGAAACTTCCGTTCAAGGGCCTGCTGATGAGCCTGCTGATCGCACCGATGGTCGTGCCCATCGTCGTCGTCGGCGTCAGCACCTACCTGTTCTTCGCCCCGCTCGGACTGGCCGACAGCTACACGGCGCTGATCATCGTGCACGCCGCGCTCGGCGCGCCGTTCGTGCTGACGACGGTGCTGGCGACGCTGCAGGGCTTCAACGACAACCTCGTGCGCGCCAGCCTCAGCCTGGGCGAGAGCCCGCTGCGAACCTTCTTTCGCATCACGCTGCCCGTGATCGCGCCGGGCGTCATCTCGGGGGCGCTTTTCGCGTTCGCTACCTCCTTCGACGAGGTGGTGGTGGTGCTGTTCCTCGCCGGCCCGGATCAACTGACCTTGCCACGCCAGATGTTCAACGGCATCCGCGAGAACATCTCGCCGACGATCGCCGCCGTCGCCACGCTGCTGATCATCTTCACCACCGCGCTGCTGCTGGCGCTCGAGTGGCTGCGCGGACGCCGCCGCTGAAGGCCGAAACACGCGGTGCTGGCGGCCGGCTGCGCGCGAGAGCGGCGAGTGGCGGCCCAGGGTAGCCGCCGTCGTTGATCACTCCGGGCCGCGAGTTGTCTGCTGCCCCGCGCTCCCTGTCTCGTCGGCGTTGGCGCTTCGCAGGGGATCGGACACTTCCATCCAGTCGAGGTCGTTCTCGAGCGCGTGGAAGGCATCGTCGCCAATGTCTGCGTTGTCGCGCATGGCAAGCAGGCTGCGACGGGCGGCGTGCAGGGCCGCGCGGTGCGTTGCTTCGTAGCCGACGCCCCCTTCGCCAAGGCCATCCGGCGTCGCAGCGGCGCTTCCGAGTCGAATCTTGAAGTCCTGGCGCACGAGCGTGGCAGCGCGGGACGTCTCCTGCGGGATCGCCGCGAACGCAGCCGCCAGGATGCGCTCTCGTGCGAGGCGCATTTCGTCGGCGACCGGATCACCGCCCTGCAGTTTGAGCGCGCGAATCAGGACTTTCAGCGTGAGCCCCTGGATCACCAGCGTTCCGACCACGACCGAGAACGCGCTCAGCACGATCAGGTCCCGGAACGGAAAGCTCGCCGACAGGGCAAGCGCGGCAGCCAGCGTGACGATGCCCCGCATCCCGGCCCACGAGATGACCAGACCGCTGCCGACCGTCGCTCGCAGCATCGGGCGCGGCGGACGAAAGCCGAATCGCTGGTCGCGCCACCGCACGACCGCGTTGAAGCTCATGTGCCAGGCGATCCGGACGACGATCACGTTGAGCAGAACCGCGGCCGCGACCACCAGGTATCGCTCCAGTACCGACGCGGACAGGGTCGCCAGCATGGGGCGGATCTGCAGGCCGATGAAGATGAACGCGAAGATGTTGAGCGCGAAGATCACCGTCGCCCAGACGGCGTTGGTCGGGATGCGGATGCGGGCCGGTATGCCCAGCGGCCCCAGGCGCGCGAGCGTCATCGCAAAGCACACCGTGGTCAGCACGCCCGAGAGACCCGCGTGCTCGGCGACCACCCACACCGTGAACGTTCCCAGGAACTGCAGGATGATGGAGGTGGGAATGTGCTCGACACGCTCGAGCAGGCGCTGGACCAGCCACGCGAGCACCGGCCCGGCCACCAGGCTGCCGACGACCGCGAGCAGGAAGGTCGGAGCGAGCGACAGCATCGAAAAGCCCGACGCACTGGCTGCTCCCACGGCCACCCGGTAGATCAACAGGGCGCTCGCGTCATTGAGCAGGCTTTCGCCTTCGAGGATGGTCAGGATGCGCTGTGGCGGGTGCAGCACGCGAAGCACCGCGGTGGCGGCCACGGCATCGGGCGGCGCAACGATGGCGCCCAGTGCGATCGCCGCAGCCCACGGCAGGCCAGGCACCATGGCATGCGCGACCACGGCAACGGCGGCTGTGGTCAGGCCCACGGCGAAGACGACCAGCCCGACGAGCGGTGCCCAGTTGTCTCGCAGGTCGCGCAGCGACGCGTCGAAGGCGGCGTCGAGCAGGACGGGCGCGACGAACAGCGCCAGCACCAGGTCGGGCGGAAGCGATAGCGTCGGAACCCCGGGAACGAAGCCGAGCAGGGCCCCGCCGATCGCCAGGAACACCGGGTAGGGGGCGCCGGCCTTGCGGGCCGCTGCCGCCAGGCCGACGGCGACGACGAAGATCACCAGAATCTGTTCGAGTTCCGCCATGTCGTGAGTATGACGGGACACCCGGCGCGGCCGGTGGTCTCGCCTGGTGCTGGACCGAGTCGCCGATCAGCGACAAGCCTCTGCAATTTCTTACCCGAATGTTGCTGCCCTTTACGCGCGGCCATGACAACTGAGCGCTGGCTGAACGCGTTGAAAAGGGGCCTCTCGCAACAACTGGAGCTTCAGATGAAACGCACCCTGATCGCCGCCGCCGGATTCGCCCTCTTGGCCGCCACCGGCCTGGCGAACGCCGCGTCCTGGTCCGTGGTCGTTCAACCCGGTGTGTATGGTCGCGTGGAGATCGGCGGCTACGTCGAAGCGCCGCGGGTCTATTACGACCAGCCCGTCATGGCGGTGGACAACGGCGACGGCGAGGTCGTCCAGGAGTATGTCGACACCGCGTATGCCACTGCGCAGCCCCCGGTCTACCTGTGGGTGCCCGAATACCAGCGCACGCACTGGGCCCAGTACTGCCGCGAGTACGGCGCCTACGGCGTGCCGGTCTATTTCGTCGACGACCGCTGGTATCGCGACAACGTCATGCGCCGCAACTGGACGCAGGAGCAGCGCTCGTGGAACCAGGTGCAGTGGATCGAGGCGGACCGCATCGCGCGCGACCGTTTCGAACGCCAGCGCTTCGAGCGGCAGCGCTACGAGCAGCAGGCGCGTGAGCAGCAGCGCTGGAACAACGAGGGTGCGTGGCACGACCAGCGACGCGACGAGCGCGACCAGCGCGGTCGCTGGGAGCAGGCACATCGGGATCACGACCGCGCCGACCGCGACGGCCAGGATCGCATGCGCTGGGGCTCGGCACGCGGCTATGTGCCCCAGGCGCCGCAACCGGCCAACAGCTGGCAGCAACCGGGCCAGGGCTGGCAGGGCCATGGCGGCCAGCAGTCGGGCGGCCAGCAGACTGGTTGGCAGCAGGGCAGCCACGGTTATCAGGGCCACGTCCAGGCGCCGCCGCAAGCGCCGCAAGCCCAGCAGCCGCAGTGGGCCGCGCGCGGCAACGCGCATGGCGCGCCGGTGCAAGCGCCGATCCAGAACGTCGTGGATCGCCGGGACGACAAGCGCGGTGCCGATCAACGCCAATCGCGTCGCGAGGGCGACGGCCGCGGCCAGTTCGAGCACGGCCGCGACGGCAATCGCGACCGCTGATCGAAGCGAAGGCGCGCTCCCTCAGCGCGCTGCATCCCGACAGCGGTGGTAGCGCTCGTCGACACGCTGGGCGAAGGCCGCCGTGGTGAATCGACGTGACAGCTTGGGGCTGTGCAGCTCGATGCGCGGCACCAGGGCACGGGGCAACGCGTGGCCGGCCTGGGCGTCTGCCAGGGCGAAGACATGGCGCCACAGCGTCGAGTCTTCGAAGCCCGGGCCCTCGGCGGCACGCAGGGCCGCATGCAACGCCGCCGGATTCACGTGGCCCTCCAGGCGGCGTTCGACCGCGCGCACGGCCAGTTCGGTGCGGCCGGGCGACGCCTCGGTGCTGCCGGGGACGACCAGGTCGCCATCCAGCTCCAGCGCCTCCCCCGAAATCAGCGACACCGCCGCCTGGAACGCCGCATTGCGGCTGGCCCACCGGCCCGCGTTGAAGTCGGCGAATCGGTACAGGGGTCGGTCATACGGGGCGGGATAGTCCAGCAGGTGCGCCGCACCGAAGTAGAGGCCGCCTCGACGCGAGAACACCTGGTGCCGGACCGAGCCCTCCTGCGGCCACGGGTAGGGCCGCTCGCGCGCCTGGTGCTCGGCGAACGCGATGCTCACCTGCATCGGGCCGGCCGTGCGCACCGGGTTGTCGTCTGCAAGAAGGCGCGAGCCCAGCGGCACGCGGGCGATCAGGTCCTCGTAGGTCTCGCTCAGGTCGCGCTCGGTGCGGGCGGCGTCGATGCGCTCGCCGTAGGTTCGGCCGTCGGTCGACCGCAGCGCCAGCGCGCCGGTGACGAGGAACGCCGGCACGTGCGCGGCCTCGGCTCGCCGGTCGATCTCGGCGCGGGCAATGCGGCCGAGCCCGGGCACCGGGGGGTCGACTTGCAGGCCGGACTCCTGCGCGGCCACTGCAATGACCTCGCACACCGGCTCCGCCGTCGGTGCGATGTCGAGCGCCCTGAGCGCCGCCTCCAGGTCCGCGGCCCAACCCTCGCGATCGGCCGTGCCGGCGGGCAGCAGCGACGCGATGCGCGCTCGATCGAGCGCCGGCGGCGCGTGGATTCCCGGTTCTGATGGGCCCGAGGCACAACCGCCCAGCAGGGCCAAGGCCGCTGCGAGAACCAGACGACCGATCCACCGGAGTCCGGTGGGGATCGGTCGAGCGGATTGACTGGTCATCGAGGGGGCGAAGAAAGCGCAGTTCGGGCGTCGCGGCCAGCTTGGCGCTCACCCGACGCCCGATGCGCCCAGCCCTGTCGGCACTCGCCTTATCGAGCCCTGCCCCTGGTGACCAGGTTGACGATGGCCAGAAGGATCACTGCGCCAACCAGCGACACGATAAGACCCATCACGCTGAAGTCGTTCTGATTGATCGTGCCATGGCCCAGCAGCGGTGCGATGAGAAATCCTCCCAGCATGGCGCCGACGATCCCGACGACAACGTTCAGGACAATGCCCTGTTGGGCATCGGTGTTCATGATCCGGCTTGCAATCCAGCCAATCAGTCCGCCCACAATCAACCAAATGACGATGTTCATCGCTCTCTCCTGTTGAGTTTTGCCACGATCTGGCGGATCGGAAACGGCAAGCGACGGGCCTTCAACCATTGACCGCCGGCGGGCCGCTGGTCATCCGATTCGATGCAGACTACACATGAATGTAGTTACAAGACATTGCCAGGGAAAGTCCGATCTTGTGATGTAGTTTGACTTCACTACGATGCCCAGACAACGCGGTTGCCGCCCATCGTGGCGCGGTGCTGCGTGGCACGAGGCGGACCATGAAAAAGATTCTGGAGACAGCGTTCCGCGGTGCCCGCGGGATCGCATTCGCGTTGATCGCTGCGACCGTCGTGACAGCATGCGGCGGCGGCAACGAGGCAGTGAGCGTCGCCCGCGACGACACCTTGGAGGCAGCGAACTCGACGACTGCGCAGACGGTGCTTCACGCCGTCCCATCGTCAACGGCCTCCGAGACGGCCGCCGGGCCAAGCCGCAAGAAGGCAGCGGACGTGGTCGCCACCAGCCTTCGCGTCCACTATCACCGCGTGAATTCCGACTACACGGGTTGGCAGATCCACATCTGGAATGCCGCGCAGAGCCCGGACTGGAACGCTGGCTGGAACGCGACCGGCTCGGACGACTTCGGCGTCTACTACGACGTGCCGCTGGTCGCGTCGTCCGGCACGGTGGGCTACCTGTTCCACGACGGCGATACCAAGGACGACGGCGGCGCCGACCAGGCCTACGTGCTGGCGGCCGGCGCCAACGAGATCTGGCGCGTCGAGGGCGACCTGACGACGTATCCCAGCAACCCGCTGACCGCGCCCGTGCCCGACATCACGACGCTGCGCGTGCATTACATCCGCTTCGCCACCGACTACGCGAACTGGGGGCTGCACCTGTGGGCCGGCAGCGGCCTGGACACGTCGCGCATGGGCACGATCGCCTACGGCGACTGGAACCACCCCACGCCGTTCAGCGCGATGCCCAACTACGCGCCGGGCAGCGGCGAGATCGTGTTCGACATCCCCGTGCTGGATCCGAAGTCCAACCCCGGCACCACGTCGATCGAGTTCCTGATCCACGGCATGCCGCCCGACATCGACGACAAGGACGGCCGCCCCAACAACATCCACGTCGACTTCCGCGGCCTGACGATCGTCAACCAGGTCGGCCAGGTCTGGCTGGTCGAACAGGACGCCACCGTCTACGCGAGCCAGCCCGACCTGCGATCGGTCTCGACGACCGATGCCCGCGCCGTGTGGCTGAACGGCTCGCTGGTCAAGTGGCCGCGCATGGCGGCCGACGGCCCGGTCAAGCTGTACTGGTCGGCCACCGGCGCAATCGTCGCCGCGAAGGACCAGCCCATCGTCGGCGCCGATGGCTCGATCACGCTCGATCCCTACACGGCCGCGGTGCCCGCCGCGGCGGCGGCGCGGTTCAAGTACGTCGGCAATGGCAGTGTCTTTTCGGTGCGCGCGACGGACGCCCCCAAGCTCAGGCAACTGCTCACCAACCAGGTGGTGCTCGTGCAGGAGAACGACATGGGAGCGGTCCGGAACGCGACCACCGCGCAGGTCGCCGGCGCGCTCGACGACCTCTACGCGCCCGCCGCTGCCACGGCGCCGCTCGGCGCGACGGTCGATCGCGGCCGCACCACCTTCCGCCTGTGGGCGCCGACGGCGCGCAAGGCGTCGCTGTATGCCTACCTGGGCGCGACGGCCGCCGCCAAGCTGGCACTGCCGATGTCCTTCGACGCCGCCACCGGCGTCTGGAGCCTGACGCTCCCGGGCGAGTGGGATGGCCTTTACTACATGTACGGCGTGCAGGTCTTCGTGCGCGGCACGGGCGTCGTGCGCAACATCGTCACCGACCCGTACTCGCTGAGCCTCTCGGCCAACAGCCTGCGCAGCCAGGTGACCGACCTCTCGTCACAACGCCTGAAGCCCGCCGGATGGGACGCGACGCGACCGCCGCAGACCGTCGCCGGCTCGACCGACATGGCGATCTACGAGCTGCACGTGCGCGACTTCTCGGACAACGATCCGACCGTGCCGGTCGCCCACCGCGGCAAGTTCATGGCCTTCACCGACTTCGACTCCAATGGCATGCGCCACTTGCGCGCGCTCGCACAGGCCGGCCTGACCGACGTGCACCTGATGCCCAGCTTCGACGTCTCGAGCATCCCGGAGATCGGCTGCGGCACGCCCAGCCCCAGCGGCGCGCCGGACTCGACATCGCAACAGGCCGCCGTGGCCGCCACGGCGTCCGGCGACTGCTACAACTGGGGCTACGACCCGTTCCACTTCACATCGCCGGAAGGCAGCTACGCGACCTCCGTGGCCGACGGCACGACCCGCGTGATCGAATTCCGGCGCATGGTGCAGTCACTCAACCGGGCGGGGCTGCGCGTGGGCATGGACGTCGTCTTCAACCACACGAGCGCCTCCGGGCAAACTGCCAGGTCGGTGCTCGACCAGGTGGTGCCGGGCTACTACCACCGGCTCGACGCCATCGGCAACGTGCTGCGGGATTCGTGCTGCGACGACACGGCCACCGAGAACCTGATGATGGGCCGCCTGATGACCGACTCGGTGGTCACCTGGGCCCGCGACTACCACGTCAGCTCCTTCCGCTTCGACATCATGGGCCTGCAACCGCGCGACGCGATGGTGGCCCTACAGGCCAGGGTCGACGCCGCGGTCGGCCACCACGTCGAGCTGATCGGCGAAGGCTGGAACTTCGGGGCGGTCGCCGGCGGCGCTCGCTTCGTGCAGGCCGACATGCTCGATCTGAACGGCACCGGCATCGGCACCTTCAACCCGGCCATCCGCGACGCCATCCGCGGCGGCGGCTGCTGCGATTCCGGCGCTTCGCTGGTCGCCAACCAGGGCTACGTCAACGGCCTGTTCTACGACCCCAATGCGCAGGGCGGCGGCCACTCGGCCGGTGACCTGATGTGGCTGGGCGACGTGATCAAGGCCGGCCTGGCCGGCTCGATCCGCAGCTACACGCTGACCACCAGCTGGGACGCCCAGCTGCCGCTCGAGCAGATCAGCTTCGAGGGACTGCCCGCGGGCTACGTCACCAATCCGTCGGAGGTCGTGAACTACTTCGAGAACCACGACAACCTGACGATCTTCGACAACAACGTCTACA
>JBJMWF010000094.1:0-11359 GCA_045810265.1 Vitreoscilla sp.
GAATTGAGCCGCAGGTCCACCGTGACCACCGCGGGCAGGTCCAGCGCCAGCGTCTGCAGCCCGCCATCGAGTTCGCGCGTCACCTGCACGCCGGCGGCCGACAACTCCACCTTCGAGGCGAAGGTCGCCTGCGGCCAGCGCAGCAGCGCGGCCAGCATCTGGCCGGTCTGGCCGGCATCGTCGTCGATCGCCTGCTTGCCCAGGAACACGAGCTGCGGCTGCTCGCGCTCGGCCAGCGCCTTGAGCAGCTTGGCGACGTGCAGCGGCTCGATCTCCGCGGCCGTCTCGACGAGCACCGCCCGGTCGGCGCCGATCGCCATCGCGGTGCGCAGCGTCTCCTGGCACGCGGCCACGCCGATGCTGACCGCGACCACCTCGGTGACCAGGCCGGCCTCCTTGCAGCGCACGGCCTCCTCCAGGGCGATCTCGTCGAAGGGGTTCATCGACATCTTGACGCCGGCCAGATCCATCCCGGTTCCGTCCGACTTGACGCGCGCCTTGACGTTGTAGTCGATGACGCGCTTGACTGCGACCAATGCTTTCATGGCTTCACCCTCCTCAGACCGGATCCCACGGGGTCAGCTTCATCGAGGGCACGTTCTCGAAGAAGCTGGCCTCGAACGCGGGCATGGCCTCGTCGGCGATGGATTCGGGCGTCCAGCCGTCACCGCGATGCATCGATCGCATCATGCGGATCTGGCTGAAGAAATAGACCTCGTTGGCGCGCACGCCGAAGATCTGGCCCGATACATGGGCCGCGCGCTCGCTGGCAAGGTAGACGGCCAGCGGGGCGATCTTGGCGCTCTCCATCTTCTTGAGCTTCTCGACGCGGGCCTTCTGCTCGGGCGTCTCGGCCGGGATGCCCGCGGTCATCGCTGTCCAGGCCCACGGCGCGATGCAGTTGGAGCGAACGTTGTACTTGGCCATGTCCAGCGCGATCGACTTCGAGAGGCCGACCACGCCCATCTTGGCAGCGGCGTAGTTGCCCTGGCCAAGGTTGCCGATGAGACCGGACGTCGAGGTCATGTGGATGTATGACCCGCCCTCCTGGCTCTTGAAGTGCGGCGCTGCGGCGCGCGTCATGAAGAACGAGCCGTTCAGGTGCACGTCGACGACGGCCTGCCACTCTTCCTTGCTCATGTTGAAGATGAAGCGGTCGCGCACGATGCCGGCGTTGTTGACCACGCAATCGATGCGGCCGAAGGTGTCGAGCGCGGCCTGCACGATGCGGTGGGCCGACTCCCACTCGGCCACGCTCTCGATGGCCGCGACGGCCTGGCCGCCGGCGGCCTTGATCTCGTCGACCACGCCCTGCGCCAGCGCGAGTCCGGTCTCCTTGTCGCGCGCCAGGTCGTTGACCACCACCTTCGCCCCGTTCGCCGCGAATGCCTTGGCGAAATCGCGCCCGATCCCGGCGCCCGCGCCGGTGACCACGACGACCTTGTCTTGAACCATGCCCACGTCCTGCTCCTTGTTCGAATGTTGATCTTGATCGGCGATCAGTCGCCGCTGAAATCGGGTGCGCGCTTCGCGCGGATGGCGGCCACGGCCTCGGCGTGGTCGCGGGTGTGGTTGGACAAGGTCTCGTACGCCATGCCTGCGTCCATCACGGAGGCGGCGAGCTGCTTGAGCCCGACGTTGATCGTGGCCTTGGTCCACTGCACGGCGCGCCGCGCGCCGCCCGCGAGCCGCTGCGCGAAGGCGTCGACAGCGGCATCCAGCTCCTCGGCCGGATATGCGAAATTGACCAGCCCGATGCGGGCAGCCTCCTCGCCGGTGATGACGTCGCCGGTCAGCAGGTATTGCTTGGCGCGCGCATAGCCGATCAGCTGCGGCCAGATCACCGCGCCGCCATCGCCGGCCACGAAACCGACCTTCACGTGCGGGTCGGCGATCTTGGCGTGGTTGGCGGCGAAGCTGATGTCGGAGAACAGCGCCAGCGTCGAGCCCAGACCCATGGCCGCGCCGTTGACCTTGGCGATGACCGGCTGCGGGATGTCGAGGAAGCTCGCGATCAGCCGCTTGGCGATGCCGGCTTCCGGATACATCAGGTGCGGCTGGTCGACCAGGCGCTGCATCTGCTCCAGGTCGCCGCCCGCGCTGAAGGCCTTGCCGGCGCCGCTCAGCACGATCACGTGCGTGGCGTCGTCGCGCGAGACCTCGAAGATGAAGCGCTCGAACTCGTCGTGCAGCGCCGGATCGAAGGCGTTCAGGCTGTCCGGCCGGTTGAAGGTGGCGTGCAGCACGCGGCCGTCGCGGCGGAACGCCATGCCGGCGTATTGCTCGAATTTCATGCGGTGTGCTCCAGGGCCTGCTTGCGGGCTGCGACGAAGCGCCCGAGGTGCCAGTCGCCGTCGCCGTACATCTTCTCGAGCACCAGCAGGCGCTTGTAGTAGTGGCCGATCTGGTATTCGTCCGTCAGGCCGATGCCGCCATGCAGCTGGATGCCCTGGCCGCCGACGAAGCGCCCTGCCGATCCGAGGATCACCTTGGCGGCCGAGACCGCCTGGCGTCGCAGCGCGGGCGCGTCGTCCAGATGGGCAACGCCGCGATAGAGGATGGAGCGGGTCTCCTGGACCTCGACGAACATCTCCGCCATCCGGTGCTGCAGCGCCTGGAACTTGCCGATGGTCTGGCCGAACTGCTGGCGCGTCTTGAGGTACTCGCTCGTGATCTCGAGCACGGCTTCCATGCAGCCCAGGCCTTCGGCCACCTGGGCCAGCGCGGCGTGGTCCAGCGCGTCCTCCAGCAGCGCCAGGCCGGAAGCCGGCGCGCTCAGGCGGGCGTTGGCCGCGACGAAGACCGCCGCCAGTTCGACATCGCCCGCGCGGGTGCCGTCGATCAGCGCGTAGTCGTGCACGTGGGTCGCATCGCGCGGCACGAGGAACAGCGCCGTCTCGCCGTCGTCGAGCGCCGCCGACACGATCAGCAGGTCGGCCGCCGCCGCCGCGGGCACCATGATCTTGGCGCCGTCCAGCACGAAGCCCTCGCCTTCGGAACGTGCGCGCACGCTGGCGCTGGGCAGCTCGAAGCGGCTCGATGGCTCGCTGTAGGCCACGGCCACCTGCAGGGTGCCGGCCAGCAGGCCACCCAGCAGTTCGGCGCGCCGTGGCGCGAAGGCGTCCGCATCGGCGCGCGCGATCAGGCGCGTGGCGAGCACGCTGCAGCCGATGAAGGGCTCGAGCACCATGCCGCGTCCGAGCTCCTCGGCGACGATGGCGGTCTCGATGAAGCCGCAACCCAGGCCGCCGAACTCCTCGGGAACACCCAGTGCCAGCCACCCCATGTCGGCGTACTGCGCCCAGCGCTCGGGCGACCAGCCGGTCGTCGCGACGAGATGGCGCCGGGCCTCGAAGCCGTATTGCTCGCGCACGACGCGGCTGACGGAGTCGCGCAGCATCTGCTGCTCGTCGGTGAGGTTGAAGTCCATGCCTCGAAGTCTTTCGTGATGCCGGCTCAGAGCCCGAAGGCGAGCTTGGCGATGATGTTCTTCTGGATCTCCTGCGATCCGCCGTAGATCGTCGAGGCGCGCGCGAACAGCGCCCCGGCCGTGCGCCCGGGCACGTACTCGGGCCAGCGTCCGGACTCGTGCTCGGCCGGCATCTCCTCGTCGCCGTGCGGCCAGAAGCGCAGCGCATGGGGCCCCAGCGCATCGAACTGCAGGTCGGTCACGCGCTGCTGCAGCGCCGAGCCGCGCAGCTTGAGCGCCGAGACCACCGCGTCGAGGTTGTGGCGCCCCTTCTCGTGCGACAGCACGCGCAGCACCGAGTACTCCAGGGCCAGCACGTCGGCCTCCACGCGCGCGAGCTTGCGCGCGAACTCGGGCGTCTCGATCAGCGGCACGCCACCCACGGTCTGCCCTTGCGCGATGGCGCGCGCCTTCTCCAGCTCGCGCTTGTTGAAGTACAGGAAGGCGCTGGCCGTGCGTTCCTTTTCCAGCAGGTACTTGGCATAGGTCCAGCCCATGCCCGCCTCGCCGACCAGGTTGGCGCGCGGCACGCGCACGTTCTCCAGGAAGACTTCGTTCAGGCCGTCGCCGCCCTCGATCGACACGATGGGCCGGATGGTCAGTCCCGGCGAATCCATCGGGATCAGCAAGAAGGAGATGCCGCGCTGCGGCTTGACGGTGGCATCGGTGCGCACCAGGAAGAAGCCCCACTCGGCCATGCGGGCGTCGCTGGTCCAGGTCTTCTGGCCGTTGACCACCCACTCGTCGCCATCGAGTTCGGCGCGCGTTCGCAGGTTGGCCAGGTCCGAGCCCGCGCCCGGCTCCGAGAAGCCCTGCGCCCAGAACTCCTCGCCGCTGATCATGCGCGGCAAAAAGCGCTGCTTGTGGGCGTCCGAACCGAAGGCCAGCAGCACGGGCGCGACCATGTGCAGGCCCTGCCAGCTGTAGTCGAGCCCGTCGGCGTTGTACAGCTCCTCCATGAACAGGTGCTTGCGCAGCGGGCTCCAGCCGGTGCCGCCCCATTCCTCGGGCCAGTGCGGCGCCCCCCAGCCGCGCGAGTGCAGCAGGGCCTGGAAGGCGCGCACGTCGCGCCGCTGCGGCGGGTGGGCGCCGATGTGGAAGCGGCGCGCCATGTCGCGCGGCAGATGCTCCCGGAAGAAGGCACGAACCTCGGCGCGAAAGGCCTCGTCTTCGGAGGAAAAGTCGAATCGCATAGCGATGGTGTCTCCGCTCTGGCGTGACCGGAGACGAGTCATCCGGGTAAGCGATGAAATCTAATCTTATATCTGAACAGCGTTCGTGTATTCTAACGGACATGCTCGAAGTGTCAATGAGTCCTCCCATCGCCCTTGCCCACGCCTGCATTGCCATGACCCACTGCCTTGCTCCCTCGCTCGCACGCTTGTCCGCCGTTCCAGGGAGACGCGCATGACCGCGGCGCGCCTTCCGCTCGCGGGCATCCGCGTGCTCGACCTCTCGCGCGTGCTCGCCGGCCCGCTCGCGGCCCAGATGCTGGGCGACCTCGGGGCCGAAGTGATCAAGGTCGAACGTGCCGGCAGCGGCGATGACTCGCGCCGGATGGGCCCGCCGTTCCTCAAGGACACGCAAGGGCGCGACACCGCCGAATCGCCGATCCTGCTGGGCACCAACCGCAACAAGAAGTCCATCACGCTGGACCTGTCGCGGCCCGAGGGCCAGGCCATCGTGCGGCGCCTGGCGGCGATCTCCGACGTCGTCGTCGAGAACTTCAAGGTCGGCGACCTCAAGCGCTACGGCCTCGATCACGAGAGCCTGCGTGCGATCAACCCGCGCCTCGTGTACTGCTCGGTGACCGGCTTCGGGCAGAGCGGCCCGTACGCGCCGCGCCCGGGCTACGACTCGATCTTCCAGGCCATGGGCGGCCTGATGAGCGTGACCGGCTACCCGGACGAGGAAGGCGGCGCGCCCGTCAAGACCGGCCCGTCGATCGGCGACTTCATCGGCGGCCAGTTCGCCGCCATCGGCGTCATCGCGGCGCTCTATGCGCGCGACGCCCGGCCACCTGGCGGCGACCAGCCGGCGAGCGGCCAGGGCCAGCAGGTCGACATCGCGCTGCTCGATTCGGTCATCGCCTCGCTGACCCACTACACCGCGCAATACCTGGCCACGGGCATCGTCCCGGTGCGGCGCGGGACGCAGGGCAATGGCGGCCTGCCCTCCCAGATGTTCCCCTGCGCCGACGGTGCGGTGATGGTGGTGTGCGGCAACGACGAGCAGTACCGGCGCTTCTGCGGCGCGCTCGAGTGCCCGGAACTGGCGAGCGACGCGCGCTTCGCCAGCAATCCGGTGCGCGTGCGCAATCGCCAGGCCCTGACCGAGACCTTCGACGCGATCACGCGCCGCTGGAAACAGCGCGACCTGCTCGACGCGATGGAGGCGGCCGGCGTGCCGGCAGGGCCGATCTACGACCTGCAGCAGGTGTTCGACGACCCGCAGGTGCGCCACCGCGGCATGGCGGTGGAGGTGCCCCATCCGCTGTCCGGGACGGTTCGCCTGGCGGCCAATCCGATCAAGTTCTCGGAGACGCCGATCACCCGCTACACCGCGCCACCGACCCTGGGCCAGCACACCACCGAGGTGCTGAAGTCCTTGCTCGAGATGGGCGACGCCGAGCTGGCCGCGCTGGCCGAGGCCCGGGTCATCTGACCGGCCGGCACGTCGTTGCGCGCCTTCAGTCTCGCGCGCCCTGCAGCTGGCGGCCCAGCAGTTCGAACTCGGCCAGCAGCGACCCGAGGTCCTCCGCACCCCAACGCTCGCAGACCTGCGGCCAGTGGGCTGCCAGGTCCTCGGCGCTGGGTGGCGTGTCGCGCGGCCCGATCCAGCCCGGCCCCATGCCGACGAAGACGCGCGCGTAGCGGCCGAGAGTGGCCGAATACATGGCGTGCGTGCTGTCGCAGGCCTGGCTGCAAAGATAGGTGACCAGCGGGGTGACGAAGGCTGGATCGATCGTGTTACCCAGCTTGTCGCCGATCGCCGCGTAGAGGGCGCCGGCCTCGCGCAGCAGCTTCTCGTCCATTGCGGCCGCCATCCGGCTCATCGCCGTGGGCAGCAGCGCGTTGCAGCGGATGCCGTGCTCGGCGCCTTCGAGCGACAGCACGTTCATCAAGCCGATCAGGCCCGCCTTGGCCGCGCCGTAGGCGGCCTGCCCGGGGTTGCCCAGCACGCCGGCGGCGGAAGAGGTCAGCAGGATGCGTCCGTAGCCGCGTTGCTTCATCTGCTTGAAAGCCGGCCGGCAGACGTTGAAGCCGCCTTTGAGGTGCACGTCCAGCATGGCATCCAGCGTCTCGTCGGTGAGCTCGTCGATCGGCGCGTTGCGCAGCGAGCCGGCGTTGCTCACCAGCACGTCGAGCCGCCCGAAGGCCTCGATCGCCGTCTTCACGATGGCCGCGCCGCCGGCGGAGGTCGACACCGAATCGTAGGACGCGACCGCGATGCCGCCGGCCGCGCGGATCTCGGCCACCACCTGGTCGGCCATGGAACTCGAACTGCCGCGGCCATCGAAGCTGCCGCCCAGGTCGTTGACCACCACGGCTGCTCCGCGTGCGGCCAGGTCCAGCGCATAGGTGCGCCCCAGACCGCCGCCGGCGCCGGTGACGATGGCGACGCGGTCGTCGAAACGGAGGGTCTGGCTCATGGATGGCTCCTCGCGGCCGGCGCTGCCGGACCAGGGTGGACTTGCAGGGTGCCGAGCCGCTGCGTGGCGGCTGCGGCGTCGTCGACCAGGCGGTCGAAGATCGCCTCGGTGCTTTCGATGGTGTCGGCGAAGACGGCGGCTGGGCCGTAGTCGAGCATGCCCGTGCGGGTATCGCCCGACACGTAGGCCTGGTGCGCCAGCGCGCCCATCACGTGGGGCCGGTAGCGCTCGAAGTCGGTCACGCGTTCGTCGTCCAGCGCCAGCGCCGCCTCCGCGCTGGCGTTGCGGTAGACGCGGTGGTGATCGCGCAGCGACTTCTTGACCACCACGCTTTCCGTGCCGTCGCCGTCACGCACCAGCGCCTTGGCTTGCGGATGGATCCACAAGTCCTCGCTGACCAGCAGGCGCGTTCCCATCAGCACGGCGTCCGCACCCATCGCCAGCACCGCCGCCAGTTGGCTGCCGGTGCCGATGCCGCCGCCGATGACGATGGGCCGGTCGATCACGCTGGCTGCGTGGGCCGCCTGCACCATCGAGCCGATGCCGTACAGGCCCGGATGGCCACCGCAGTCGTTGCCGACGATGATGAGGGCGTCCACATCCAGCTTCGCCGCCGCCAGCGCGTAGCGCACCGCCGGCACCTTGTGCAGCACCTTCACGCCGGCCCGCTTGAGCAGCGGGACGACGTCCTGCGGGCTGGCGCCGGCGGTCTCCACGCAGGACACGCCCTCTTCGGCCAGGATGTCGATCTGCCGCCTGACGCGGTCGACACCGCCGGCCTGGCGCGAGATGTACAGGTTGACGCCGAACGGCCGCCCCCCGGTCAATTCCCGGCACTGCTGCAGCTGCTCGCGGAACTCGCCGGGATCCGGAAAGCCGGCCGCGACGATGAAACCCATGCCGCCCGCGTTGACGACCGCAGCCACGTAGCGCGCATCCGAGACCCGGGGCCCCAGGCCGCCGGCAAGAATCGGATGGCGGATGCCCAGCAGGTCGGTGATTCGGGTACGGAAGAGCGCGGGCCGCATGGTGGAAGGCGCGACACATTGATCGCATATTCGAACGCTGTACTGTATAGTAAACGCATTGATTCGAGAAGCCGACCATGCCAGACATCCTCCTGGAACGCGCGCCCGACGGCATCGCCACCCTCACGCTGAACCGCCCCGAGGCGCTGAACTCGTTCAGCTTCGCCATGTACGAGGAACTGATAGTCGTGCTCGAGACGCTGCGTCATGACACGGACACGCGGGTGGTGATCCTCACCGGCGCCGGACGCGCGTTCTGCGCCGGACACGACCTGCGCTCGTCCGGCGCCGCACCCTGGGTCGGCGCCGGCCTGGGCAAGGCCTACGCGAACAAGCATTCGATCACCCGCATCGCACAGATCCCGCTGTTGATGCGCTCGCTGCCGCAGCCGGTGATCGCCGCCGTCAACGGCGCCGCCGCCGGCCTGGGCTTCGCCTTCGCGCTCGCGGCCGACCTGTGCCTGGTCGCGCAGTCGGCCAAGTTCGTCAACTCCATCCACAACGCGGGCACCGGCCACGAGCTGGGCATGAGCTGGATGCTGCCGCGCGCGGTCGGCACGCAGCGCGCGGCGGAGATCCTGCTGACCGCGCGTCCGGTGCTGGCCGACGAAGCGCAGCGCATCGGCCTGGCGCTGCGCGCGGTGCCGGACGACCAGTTGATAGCCGAGGCGCGCGCCCTGGCCGAATCCATCTGCGCCAACGTGCCGCTGGGGGTCTGGCTGACCAAGCAGTCTCTGTGGCTGAACCAGGGCGTGGCCAGCCTGGAGGCGGCCTGCGAGATCGAGGCGCGGGCGGTCTTCATGGCGCAGTCCACCGAGGACGCCGCGGAAAAGCGCCAGTCCTTCCTGGACAAGCGCCCGCCCGCCTTCCACAACCGCTGACAGGCGCGGCTCAGCGACCGCGCTGGCGCAGGGCGACCTTGCTCACCTTGCCGCTGGGCAGTCGCGGCAAGGCGTCGACGAACTCCACGCTCTTGGGGCACTTGTAGGCCGCGATCGATGCGCGGCAGTGCGCGATCAGTGCGGCCTCGCTGACATCGGAATCCGCAGCCCGCACGGCCACCGCGTGCACCGCCTCGCCCCAGCGCGCATCGGGCACGCCGATCACCGCCACGTCCGTCACGCCCGGGTGCGTGATCAGCGCCTCCTCGACCTCGCGGCAATAGACGTTCTCGCCGCCCGTGATGATCATGTCCTTCTTGCGATCGAGCAGGAAGACGAAGCGCTGCGCGTCCATCCGGCCGACGTCGCCGGTGCGCAGCCAGCCGTCGCGCAGTGCCTCCATCGTCGCCGGGTGGTTGTTCCAGTAGCCGGCCATGTTGCTGGCCGAGCGCAGCAGCAGCTCGCCGACCTGGCCGCGGGGAAGTTCGCGGCCGTCGTCGTCGGCGACCATGACCTCGGTCCCCGGCGTGGGTTGACCGACCGAGCCGAGGCGGCCGATCTCTTCTTCCGAGCCGTCGAGCCGATGCAGGTGCTGCGGCAGCACGGTGCCGTTGCCGCCTTCGGTCAGGCCCCAGCCGTTCACGAGGATGGGACCGAAGCGGGCGATCGCGCGCTTGAGCACCGGCACCGGCATCGGCGCCGCCGCGTAGATGATGCACTTCAGGCTGGAGGTGTCGTAGCGCTCCTGGTCAGGGAAGTCCAGCACGCTCTGCACCATGGTCGGCACCATGTGCATGTGGGTGATGCGCTCGGTCTCGATGGTGCGCAGCACCTGCGCGGCGTCGAAGCGGCGCAGGATGACCACCGTGCCCCCGCGCAGGTGCATGGGCAGTTGCTGCGAGCGGGCACCGACGTGGAACAGCGGCGCGATCACCAGCGCGCGGTCGCCGGGCAGCATGCCCATGTAGGCCGCCGACTGGTCCGCCATGTAGGCGTGACCGGCCTGGGTCAGCATGCAGCCCTTGGGGCGGCCTGTAGTGCCGCTGGTGTAGATCAGGCAAAGCAGGTCCTGCGGCGCGGAGCGCAGCGGCGGCCCGGCCGCGTCGCCGGCCTCGACCACGTCTTCGTAGGGCGTCGCCCAGGGCGGCACCTCGTCGCCGATGCAGATCCATTGCTCGATGCCGGGCAGCTCGGCACGCAACGAGTCGACCAGCGCCGCGTACTGGCTTTCGAACACCATCGCGCGCGGCGCGGCGTCCAGCAGCACGTGGCGGATCTCCGGCGCGGCGAGCCGCCAGTTCACCGTTGCCGCGACGAAGCCGCACAGCTCGGCCACGCCGAACACCTCCAGGTACTCGGTGCAGTTCATGGCCAGGATCGCGATGCGGTCCTGGTGGCGCAGCCCGCGCCGATGAAGCGCGCTGCCGAGGCGGTGCACGCGCTCGGCGAACTGGCGGAAGCTGAGCCGGCGCTCGCCGCAGACGCTGTGCGTCGCCTCGGGATGCAGCTCGGCGTTGCGTTCGATGACCTCGCGCAGCTGGATCATGGTGCCCCCGGTGCCGGATCGGCCGGCCTCACAACATGCCCCGATCCTTCGCCGTCTTGACCTGCTCGTCGACGAGGCCGCGCTCGCGCAGCACCGCCACCGTCGCCTCGATCGCCTCGGCGACGGCCGGAAAGCCGCAGTAGGGGATCGCCTGGATCAGCACCTCCTGCAACTCGGTGACCGTCAGACCGTTGTTCAGGCCCGCGCGCACGTGGTTCTTCAGTTCGTTCGACTTGCCGGTGCCGATCAGGATGCCCAGGGTCACGAGGCTGCGCTGCTTGCGCTCCAGCCCGGGCCGCGACCATACCGCGCCGAAGGCCGTCTCGAGCGCGATGGCCGCGCAGTCGGCCGCGAAGGCGCCCGACCCCGCTGCGGCCTGGATGCCGGCGGCGAACTGCGGGCCCAGCATCTCGGTGACCAGGGTGACGCCGCGGGCGTAGTGCGGGCTCTGCTCGAAGTCGCTGTGGATGGTCATGCGAAGGTCCTGGTGGAAAAGAAGTCCAGCGTTTGGTCGCAGCGCGCGCTCAACGGTACGCGCGCTTGAGCGGTCTCAGGCTGGCCGTGTCCGGCTCGCTGTCCATGTCGCTGTCCGCATGCGCCATCGGCGGGCGCGTGGCCAGCGTGGGCCGGCGCTCGCGGCCGGACGATCCGACGCGGCCCAGCAGGAAGTACGACAGCGCGGGGATCAGCACCAGCGCGCCCAGCATGTTCCAGACGAACATGAAGGTCAGCAGGATGCCCATGTCGGCCTGGAACTTGATCGGCGACCAGGCCCAGGTCACC
>JBJMWF010000095.1:0-5864 GCA_045810265.1 Vitreoscilla sp.
CACATGTCGGGCACCGAGGCCGTGATGCAGGCCGTGCGCCTGGCCCGCTATCACACGAAGAAGAAGTACCTGGTGCGCTTCTGCGGCGCGTACCACGGCTGGTGGGAGGACGTGCAGCCCGGCCCCGGCAACCCGCTGCCGCCTCGCGAGACGTACACGCTGGAAGAGATGAAGGCCGAGACGCTGAAGGTGCTGCGCACGCGCAAGGACATCGCCTGCGTGCTGGTCAACCCGCTGCAGGCGCTGCATCCGAACGCCGCGGCGCCGGGCGACTCGTCGCTGGTGGACAGCGCGCGCCGCGCGAAGTTCGACCGCGCGGCCTACACCGAGTGGCTCAAGGCATTGCGGCAGGTCTGCACGGAGCGCGGCATCGTGCTGATCTTCGACGAGATCTTCATCGGCTTCCGCCTCGCCCCCGGCGGCGCGCAGGAGTACTTCGGCGTCCAGGCCGACATGGTCACCTACGGCAAGTCGCTGGGCGGCGGCTTGCCGGTGGGTGTGGTGTGCGGCAAGCGCGAGCTCATGAAGCGCTTTCGCGAGGACAGGCCCGCCGACATCTGCTTTGCCCGCGGCACCTTCAATTCGCACCCGTACGTGATGGGTGCGATGAACGTGTTCCTCGAGCGCCTGGAGAGCGCCGACGTCAAGGCCATGTACGACGGCGTCGACGAACGCTGGAACCAGCGCACCGCGCGCTTCAACGAGCGCCTGGCCGCGGCCGGCGTGCCGGTGCGGGTTGCCAACATCCAGTCGATCTGGACGGTGCTGTACGACCAGCCCTCGCGCTACAACTGGATGCTGCAGTTCTACCTGCGCGCGCATGGACTGGCGCTCAGCTGGGTGGGCACGGGCCGCCTGATCTTCAGCCTGAACTACGGCGATGCCGACTTCGACGCCGTGATCGCCCGCTTCGTCGCCGCGGCCACCCAGATGCAGGCGGATGGCTGGTGGTGGAACGATCCCGCGCAGAGCAACCGCACCATCCGGCGCGGGCTGCTGCGGGAGATGCTGCGCGAACGGTTCAGCAATTGAGAAGGGTGTGGGCGCGCCGAGCGGCGCACTCGATGCCGGGGCGCGGAGCCGCCACCGGGCGTAGATTTCGTCGGACCGACTCGAGGCGACATCCCCGTTTGTACTGAAAGCCGATGAAAAAACAATTTCGCCGCCTGCTCGCGCAGGAAGACCTGAACTTCCTGCTCACCAACCGCGTGCCGCGCATCGCGCTGACGCATTTCATGGGCAAGTTCAGCAAGATCAAGAACCCGGTCGTCAGCAAGGCCTCGATCGGCCTGTGGAAGCTGTTCACCGATCTGGACCTCAGCGACGCCCGCACGCGCAAGTTCCGCTCCATGCACGACTGCTTCACGCGCGAGCTGATGCCCGGCGCGCGTGTCGTCGACGCCGATCCCGACGTGCTGTGCTCGCCTTGCGACGCCATCGTCGGCGCGTGCGGCGCGGTGGCCGGCACCACCGTGTTCCAGGCCAAGGGCTTCCCGTACCGGATGGAGGAACTGTTCGGCCCGGGCACCGACACGGCGCCGTTCCGCGACGGCCGCTTCATCACGCTGCGCCTGACCTCGGCGATGTACCACCGCTTCCATGCGCCGCACGACTGCGACGTCAGCCATGTCAGCTACATCACCGGCGACACCTGGAACGTCAACCCGATCGCGCTCAAGCGGGTCGAGAAGCTGTTCTGCCGCAACGAGCGCGCCGTGCTCAGCGCGCGCCTGCGCCGCGGCAACTGGCCCATCGCCATCGTGCCCGTGGCGGCCATCCTGGTCGCGAGCATCCGCCTGCGCTTCACGGACGTGTTGCTGCACCTGAAGTACCGCGGCCCGAACGAGATTCCCGTGGATGCGCGCTTCGGCAAGGGCGAGGAGATGGGCGGCTTCCAGCACGGCTCGACCATCATCCTGTTCGTGCCGCCGGGATTCGAGCTCGTCGACGGCATCGCCACCGGCACGCGCATCCGCATGGGGCAGGCGTTGATGCGGTTGCCGCTGCAGCCGTCCGCGATCGAGGACGCCGATTCACGAGAGGCGCCGGAACAGGTCGTCGCCTGAGGCCGCCGTTGCCGAAGGTGTCTGGCATCTTCTCGTTCGCGCCGCAATCTCGGCGACCGAGATCCACTCGTCGCGAACGTGAAGGTGCCTGACGCCGATCCCGAGCAAGGGCCGGCGTCAGGCACCGCCCCGGACGCGGACGTCGTCAGCTTCATCGCTCGGCGCCTTGGCGCGATCCGGGGCGATGCCAGACACCTCTGTCAGCCTTGGCTGCAGAATGTCCGCATGAGCGAAACCAACCCTGTTCCCGCCGGCCTGTTCCGCCATGACGACGGCGTGCTGCGCTGCCTGTGGTGCCGCGCCAGCCCGGAGTACCGGCGCTATCACGACGAGGAATGGGGCTTTCCCGTCACCGACGAGCGGCGGCTGTTCGAGAAGATCTGCCTCGAGGGCTTCCAGGCCGGCCTGAGCTGGCTGACCATCCTCAACAAGCGCGAGGCTTTCCGCAAGGGCTTTGCCAACTTCGAGGCCGAGCGCATCGTGCGCTTCGGCGACAAGGACATCGAGCGCCTGCTGGCCGATGCCGGGATCGTGCGCCATCGCGGCAAGATCGTCTCGACCATCAACAACGCGCAGCGCGTGCTGGAGCTGCGCCAGGAATTCGGCTCGCTCGCGGCCTATGCGTGGCGCTACGAACCCGCGGTGGACACACGGCCGCACACGCCGCAGACCGGCGTGGTGCTGGGCCCGTCGGCCGAGGCCGTGGCGATGTCCAAGGACCTGAAGAAGCGCGGCTGGACCTTCGTCGGGCCCACCACCGTGTATGCCTTCATGCAGGCGATGGGTCTGGTCAACGACCACTACGAAGGCTGCCATGCGCGCGAGCTGGCGTTCAAGGCGCGCAAGAAGCTGAAGAAGCCGACGTAGGGATGTCGAGGTCGGGGCCCGAGGCCCGCGGCGCGAGGTCGCGGCGGCGTCAGGCCGCGTTTGAACTTCCGCGCAGCCGCTCGCGCGTGCGCGCCGGCGTGTTGCCGAACCAGTCCCGGCAGGCGCGGTTGAACGAGCTCTGCTCGCGGTAGCCCAGCATGAAGGCGACGTCGGTGAGGTTCAGTTGCGAGTCGCGCAGCAGTTCCTCGGCGAGCGCCTGGCGCGCGGCCTCGTGAACGGCCTGGAAGTTGGTGCCGGCCTCGGCGAGCTTGCGCTGCAGCGTGCGCGTGCTGACGGCCAGCGCCGCGGCGACGTCGTCGACGCGGGCGCGGTCGTTGGCGAGCTGGGCCGCCACCTCGCGCCGCACCTGGCTGACGATGCGCGGCTCCGAGGTCTCGCGCAGGCGCGCGGCCAGCAGTTCGTCGGCATGGCGTTGCAGCACCTTGAGCATGCTGCCGTCGGCGTTGGGGACAGGGCGATCGAGCAGCGCGGCGTCGAAGCGGCCGTACGCCGCCGGCACGCCGTAGACGACGGCCGGCCCGAACACCTGCGCGTGCGCCGCGCGGATCGCCGCGTCGGGCTCGGGGTAGGGCAGGCCGATCTCGTGCACCGGCAGGCGCTCGTGCGCGAGCCAGCTGACGAAGGTGAGGATGCCGGCGAGCACGCTGTCGCACAGGTGGCGCGCCTGCGCCGGCGTGCAGCGGTCCAGCCAAGGCGTGTCCCAGTAATAGGTCGCGACGCCGCCGCGCTCGTCCAGCCGCGAGCGCCCGAGGTCGTGGGCGAGGCCCTCGTAGCGATGGGTCTGGGCGAAGGCGGCGCGCAACGTCGTGCAGGCGCACACCACCAGGCCGTAGAACGGATAGGTCGACAGCCGCGCCTGCAGCCCGACGTGCAGGCCGAACACCGGATCGCCGGCGAGCTTGTCGCCGGCGCCGAGCAAGGCGATGTAGTCGGTCACGCCCAGGCTGTCGCGCGACGGGTCCAGCGTGTCGGCAGGCCAGCGCAGCTCGGCGCAGAGCGCGGCGGGCGTGACCCCCAGGCCTTGCGCGGCCGCCACGGCCGTCTGCACGTAGGCCATGGCCACGCGCGCGTCGGCCGCCGGCGGAATCGGGCAGGGCGCTTCTGCGGGCGGAGAGGCGACCGGGGTCGCCACGGACGGCTCTGGCATGTTGTGGCAACTCGCCTGTCGGCGAAAGACAAGCCGCGGCGGCGCGATCGGCGCACCATCACGGCGTAACGTCCGGGGCTCTGTGTTTGCAGGCTCCGTGGGCGCATTCGACCTGAAAAACGAGTATAGCCACATGACCACCGAACGACGCTGGAACGGCTGGGGCGACGCCAGCGTGCACGAAGAGCTCAAGCCGGAGGCCCTGGCCTTCCTGGCCCAGGCCATCGGCGAAGGCCAGCCGCCGTCGGACGCCCCCTTCGTCGCCGCGCTCGCGCAGGTCGAGGCGCAGGCCTCGCGGCTGCCGCCGCATCCGCTGGTCGACACCGGTGCCGAGACGCGCCTGCGCGCCAGCTTCGGCCAGTCGATGCATGACTGGCTGCGCCTGCGCTTCGGCGTGCTGGGCCGCGTGACGGACGGCGTCGCGTTCCCCACCACCTCGGCCCAGGTGCGCACGCTGCTCACCTGGGCACGCGAGCACGGCGTGCAGGTGCTGCCCTCGGGCGGCGCGACCAGCGTCGCCGGCCACCTGACGCCGGTCGGCGCCGCGCCGGTGCTCACGCTCAACATGGGTCGCATGATGCGGCTGCTCGATCTCGACCCCGTGGCGCAGCTCGCGCGCTTCGAGGCAGGCGTCGCCGGTCCCGATCTGGAGGCGCAACTGCGTGCGCAAGGCTTCACGCTGGGCCATTACCCGCAGAGCTTCGAGCTGTCGACGCTGGGCGGCTGGGTGGTGACGCGTTCGTCCGGCCAGCAGTCGGCGCGTTACGGCCGCATCGAGCAGTTGTTCGCCGGCGGCACCTTGCAGACGCCCGAGCGCGAATGGACGCTGCCGACCTTTCCCGCCTCGGCCGCCGGCCCCGACCTGCGCGAATGGGTGCTGGGCTCCGAGGGCCGCATCGGGGTGCTGACCGAGGCCAGCGTGCGCGTCACGCGCGCGCCGGCCGCCGAGCGCTTCGTCGGCGTCTTCTTCCCCGACTGGGCCAGTGGCCTGGCGGCAGTGCGCCAGCTCGGGCAGGCGAGGCTGGGGCTGTCGATGCTGCGGCTGGCCAATCCGGCCGAGACCTTCACCACGCTGCAGATGGCGGGCCACGCGAAGGCCATCGGCTGGCTCGAGCGCTATCTGTCGCTGTGCGGCGCGGGAGAGGGCAAGTGCCTGCTGTTCGTCGGCTTGACCGGCGCCAGCATGGGCGCGGTGCGCGCGCTGCAGCGCGGCGCCGCCGCGATCTGGAAGCAGCATGGCGGCGTCTCCACCGGCACCGTGCTGGGCAAGAAATGGGCGCAGCGGCGCTTCGCGGGGGTCTACCTGCGCAACGCGCTGTGGGACGCCGGCTATGCGGTCGACACGATGGAGACCGCCTGCGACTGGCCGCGCGTCGACGCCATGGTGCACGCGCTGGAAGCGGCTGGCCGCGGCGCGCTGGCGCAGCATGGCGAGCGCACGCACTGCTATACGCACCTGTCGCATGTCTACGCCCAGGGCTCCAGCGTCTACTCGACCTTCGTCTATCGCATCGGGCCGGACTACGACAGCGCGCTCGCGCGCTGGCAGTCGCTCAAGACCGCCGTCGGCGATGCGATCGTGGCGCAGGGCGGCACCATCACGCACCAGCACGGCGTCGGCAAGGACCACGCGCGCTGGCTGGCGGCGGAGAAGGGCCAGGTCGGCATGTCGGCCATCGCCGCCATGGTGCGCGAGTTCGACCCGCACGGCGTGATGGCGCGCGGCAACCTGCTGGGGGACGAGCAATGAGCTCGGGTCGGCG
>JBJMWF010000096.1:0-15551 GCA_045810265.1 Vitreoscilla sp.
CAAGGCCTCCGGCGCCGACACCATCATCACCGGCAACTGGGGCTCGGACCTGTCGCTGCTGGTCAAGGCCGCCAACGAGGCCGGCCTGAACGTCAAGTTCTTCACCTACTACGCCAACAACTCGGGCACGCCCACCTCGCTGGGCGCCGGCGCGGCCGGCCGCGTGTACTTCGTGGGGTATGGCCATCCCAACATGAGCGGCCCGATCCGCAAGCTGCAGGACGACTTCAAGGCCAAGTTCAACGACGACTTCTACGTCGCCGACATCTACACCGAACTGCAGCTGCTGTCCGAGGCGATGGCCAAGGCCAGGTCCACGGACCCGAACAAGGTGGCCGCCGCGCTGGAAGGCATGCGCCTGAAGAGCTACAACGGCGACATCGAGATGCGCAAGACCGACCACCAGCTGCAGCAGGAGCTCTACGTCTCGGTCTGGCAGAAGACGGATGCGAAGAATCCGTACTCGGTCGAGAACACCGGCTACACCTTCGCGCCGGTGGCGCACTACGATCCATACGTGGCCAGCACCCCCACGTCGTGCCAGATGAAGCGCCCCTCGTGACGGCGCGCACGATCTGATCCGCCGTGGACCAGACCGTCATCAACATCCTCAACGGCCTCAGCTCGGGGCTGTTGCTGTTCATGCTCAGCTCGGGCCTGACGCTGATCTTCAGCATGATGGGCGTGCTGAACTTCGCCCACGCAGGCTTCTACATGCTGGGCGCGTATGTCGGCTACGCCACCTCGCGCATCGTCGGCTTCTGGCCGGCGCTGCTGGTGGCACCGCTGGTGGTGGGCGTGCTGGGCGCCGTGTTCGAGCGCCTGGCCCTGCGCCGCGTGCACCGCTTCGGCCACGTGCCGGAGCTGCTCGTCACCTTCGGGCTGAGCTACCTGATCCTGGAGGTGGTGCAGGTGGTCTGGGGCCGCGCGCCGGTCGCCTTCGATCCGCCGGCGGTGCTGGCGCAGCCCGCGTTCACGCTGGTGCAGTCGGCGACCACCGGGCTGTCCGTCGTCTTGGGGCATGCCGATGCGGCGGCCTGCGCCCATGCGGCCTGCACCACGTTTCCCGCCACGCGGGCCTTCATGATGCTGGTCGCGCTGCTGATGCTGCTGGCCCTGTGGCTGCTGCTCAAGCACACGCGGGTGGGGCTCGTGATCCAGGCGGCGCTGACGCATCCGGAGATGGTCGAGGCGCTGGGCCACAACGTGCCGCGCGTGTTCATGCTGGTGTTCGGCGCCGGTTGTGCGCTGGCCGGCCTGGCCGGCGTGATCGGCGGCACCACCTTCGTCACCGAACCCGCGATGGCCGCGGCGGTCGGTTCCATCCTGTTCGTCGTGGTGGTGGTCGGTGGCACCGGTTCGCTGGTGGGCGCCTTCGTCGGCTCGCTGCTGATCGGCCTGCTGCAGACGGTGCCCTTGACGGTCGACAAGTCGCTCGCCAACGCCGCCTCGGCGATCGGCTGGACGGTCTCGCCGGACAGCGTCGCCTGGCCGCTGATGAAGCTGACGCTGGCCCAGGTCGCGCCCATCCTGCCCTACCTGTTGCTGGTGCTGATCCTGATCTTCCGGCCGCGCGGCCTGTTCGGGACGCGCGATGACTGAGCAGTCCTTCCACTTTCGGCCCATCAACCTCGGGCGCTGGCTGGTCTGGGGCGGCTATGGGCTGGTGCTGCTTGTCGCACCCCTGGTCTTTTCCAGCAGCCTGTCGCAGACATTGATGTCGCAGATGGGCATCGCCATCATCGCCTGCCTGGCCTACAACATCCTGCTGGGGCAGGGCGGGATGCTCAGCTTCGGGCATGCGGTCTACAGCGGACTTGGCGGCTTCCTGGCCATCCATGCCCTCAACAAGGTGCGCGACGGCTCGCTGCACCTGCCCGTCAGCCTGGTGCCGCTGGTGGGCGGCCTGGCCGGCCTGTTCTTCGCGGCCCTGTTCGGGTTCGTCACCACGCGCAAGTCCGGCACCACGTTCGCGATGATCACGCTGGGCATCGGCGAGCTGGTGTACTCGATGTCGCTGATGCTGCCCGAGTTCTTCGGCGGCGAGGGCGGCGTCACCAGCAACCGGGTCGTGCCGCCGGCAGTGCTGGGCGTCAGCTTCGGGCCGCAGATCCAGGTCTACTACCTCATCGCGCTGTACTGCTTCGTCTGCACCGGCCTGATGTTCGCTTTCACCCGCACGCCGCTGGGCCGCATGCTCAATGCGGTGCGCGACAACCCGGAGCGCGTCGCCTTCGTCGGCTACGACACGCAACGCGTGCGCTGGTTCGCGTTCATGATCTCGGGCCTGTTCGCCGGCATCGCGGGCGGGCTGGCCGCGATCAACTTCGAACTGGCGACGGCCGAGGTCGTCGGCGCGCAGCGTTCGGGCGCCTACCTGCTGTTCACCTTTCTGGGCGGCTCGACGGCCTTCTTCGGCCCCATCATCGGTGGCGTGCTGATGGTGCTGGCCACGGTCGTGCTGTCCGAGCTGACCAAGGCCTGGCTGCTGTACCTGGGCCTGGCCTTCATGCTGATGGTGATGTATGCGCCGGCCGGCGTGGCGGGGCTGATCGTGGCCAACTTGCGGCTGGCGGCTTTCGGCAAGCTGCGACCCTTGCTGTCCGGCTATCTCGCGCTGCTGGTGGCGGGCGCGATCGCGTTCACGGGCGCCAGCGCGATGGTCGAGATGCTGTACCAACTGCAGCTGAACGAGGCGCTCGGGCCGGTGATGAAGTTCGGCGGCGTGTCGCTCGATGCCAAGGGTGCACCGGCGTGGCTGGGCGCGGCGGCGCTGTTCGTTGTCGGCGCCGTCCTGTTCGAGATCTCGCGGCGGCGCTTCCGCACCCGCTGGGACGCCGCGCAGCACGACATCGAGCGCGAACTCAAGCGCCGGGAGGCGGCATGAAAGCCAGCCTGAAGGACGCCCGCCGATGACCGACATCGCCGAACGCGTGCGTGACGCACGCGCCGCCGCCTCGCCGCCGCGCATCGCACTGGAGTTGCGCGACGTGCGCAAGCGCTTTGGCAAGACCGAGATCATCCGCGGCGCCTCGCTGCAGGTGTGCGCCGGCGAGCGCGTGGCCATCATCGGCCCGAACGGCGCCGGCAAGTCCACGCTGTTCAACCTGATCAGCGGGCGCTTCGCGCCGAGTTCGGGCGAGATCCTGCTCAACGGCGCGCGCATCGACGGCGCGGCGCCGCATCGCATCAACCGCCAGGGCCTGGCGCGCAGCTTCCAGGTGAGCAACCTGTTCACGCACTTGTCGGTGTTCGAGAACCTGCGCTGCGCGCTGCTGTGGTCCCTGGGCCATCGCTACGCGTTCTGGCGCTTTCTTTCCAACCTGCGCGATGCCAACCAGCGCGTCGAGGAGTTGATGGCGATGCTGCGGCTGGAGCGCCGCCGCGACGTGCTGGCGGTGAACCTGACCTACGCCGAGCAGCGCGCGCTCGAGATCGGCCTGACCATCGCCGGTGGCGCCGAGGTGGTGCTGCTCGACGAGCCCACCGCCGGCATGAGCAAGAGCGAGACACGCCGCTTCGTGCAGCTGATCCGCGAGGTCACCGCCGGCAAGACGCTGCTGACGGTCGAACACGACATGGGCGTGGTCTTTGGCCTGGCGGACCGCATCGCCGTGCTGGTCTACGGCGAGGTGATCGCCTTCGACACGCCCGAGGCCGTGCGCGCCAACCCGCGCGTGCAGGAGGCCTATCTCGGCTCGGTGCTCGCGCAGACGCAGGGCGAGGGGGCCCGATGCTGAAGCTGGACAAGCTGCACGCGTTCTACGGCAAGAGCCACGTGCTGCATGGCGTGACGCTGGACGTCGCGCCAGGGGAGATCGTCGCGCTGCTGGGGCGCAACGGCTCGGGCCGCTCGACCACCGCCAAGGCCGTGATGGGGCTGGTGAGCACGCAGGGCGGCCTGACCTGGAAAGGCGGCTCGCTCGTGGGCCTCAAGCCGTACCAGATCGCCCAGCGCGGCATCGGCTACGTGCCCGAGAACCGCGACATCTTTCCCAAGCTGACGGTGCACCAGAACCTCGCGCTGGGCCAGAAGTCGGGTGCACGCCTTCCGCGCTGGAGCTTCGAGGACATGTACACGCTGTTCCCGCGCCTGCGCGAGCGCCAGTACACCGAGGCTGGCGTGCTGTCCGGCGGCGAGCAGCAGATGTTGACGCTGTGCCGCACGCTGATGGGCGACCCCGAGCTCATCATCATCGACGAGCCCACCGAAGGCCTGGCGCCCAAGATCGTCGAGCAGGTGGCCGAGTACCTGCTGGCCCTCAAGGCGCGCGGGCTGTCGGTGCTGCTGATCGAGCAGAAGCTGACGATCGCGCTCGAGATCTCGCAGCGCTGCGTGGTGATGGGGCATGGGCGCGTGGTGTTCGAAGGGACGCCGGCCGCGTTGAAGGCCGACGCCGCGGTGCGCAAGGAGTGGCTCGAGGTCTGATCGGTGAGGCAGGCAAGTGGGCGGGGTCGCCGCAGGGCGCACTCTGTTCGCCGATTTGCGGGAAAGGTGGCGACAACCGAAGAGGGGGTTTTCGCTGGACCGACGCCGTGCCGCCGCGACCTCGAGCTGCAGGCCGAGGTGCCTGGCATGTTCTCGTTCGCGCCGCGATGCCAACAAGCGAGATCCCTTCTTCGCGGACGAGAGCGTGCCTGGCGCCGATCCCATCGGGGCCGGCGTCAGGCACCACAACGAGTCGCCGGCCGCTTTTTCTCCATGGGTCGCGTCAGTCGGGGCGACTCGATGCGATGCCAGACACCTCCGGCGCCGACCCAGCCTGTTGATGACCTCGAACAAGCTGCTCTCCCCAGATCGGCGATGAGCCCCGAAAAGTGTCCCTGGCTGCGACACTGAACCTGAGCCCGGTGTACACATCGGCATTGGCCGACCCCGGAGACCCTGACCATGCCCATGCAGACCGCCGACGATTTCGCCCCCGAAGTCCTCAAGCTCTTCGACCAGTACGTCCACGGCGCCATCTCGCGCCGCGGCTTTCTCGACGGCGCCGGCAGGTATGCCGTCGGCGGGGCGACGGCGGCCGGGCTGCTGGAGGCGCTGTCGCCGAACTTCGCGCAGGCGCAGCAGGTGGCGCCGGGCGATCCACGGATCGTCGGCTCGACCTTCGGCTTCGAATCGCCGCAAGGCCACGGCAAGGCCAGCGGCTACCTCGTCAAGCCGGCCAGGACTGCCGGGCCCGACATCCCCGCCATCCTGGTGGTGCACGAGAACCGCGGGCTCAACCCGCACATCGAGGACATCGCGCGCCGCCTCGCGCTCGAGGGCTACCTCGTGTTCGCGCCGGACGCGCTGTTCTCGCTGGGCGGCTATCCCGGCGACGAGGACAAGGCGCGCGAGCTGTTCGGCCAGCTCGACCAGGCCAAGGTCAGGGCCGACTTCCTCGCCGCCGCGCACCTGCTCAAGACGCATGCCGGCACCAACGGCCGCGTCGGCGCGGTGGGCTTCTGCTTCGGCGGCGGCATGGTGAACCATCTCGCCACGCAGTGGCCCGACCTCAACGCCGGCGTGTCGTTCTACGGCGTCGCGCCCGACCTGGCCGCAGTGCCGCGCATCCGGGCACCGCTGGAATTCCACTTCGCGGGCAACGACGAGCGGGTCAATGCGACCTGGCCGCCGTACGAGGCCGCGTTGAAGGAGGCGCACGTGCGGTACCAGGCCTTCATCTACCCCGGTGTCGAGCACGGCTTCAACAACGACACCACGCCGCGCTTCGACGCCAAGGCCGCGGGGCTGGCCTGGCAGCGCACGCTGTCGTTCTTCGCGCAGAACCTGAAGTCGGCGTGAGGCCGGCGGCTGCGCCGAATGCAGCAGCGGGGGTGAATTCGCAGCAGGCAAGCGGCGCACGGCGTCGCTGCCTGTATCCGATGCCGCGCCGCCCGGAGCGTTGACCGGGTAGTGCGCCCCAGGGCGTGGCGCACAGGTGCGAAACGAGGATCGTCATGCGTGGCGCGTGGCATGGAAGCTGCGAATCCTGGCAGGTCTTCCACACCTGCTGTTCACGACATGAGCTCCGCTTTTCTTGCCCGCACCCTCCGGCCTCTCGTGGCCGCCGCGCTCGTTTCGGTCACCACCCTGGCCTGCGCGCAGCCCGTGGCCGACAACCCGTACGGCCTGTCCGCGCTCTGGCTGCAGAGCGACCTCGTCGCTCGCGCGGTGCTCCTGATCCTGGCGGCCATGAGCGCCGGCAGCTGGTACGTCATCGTCACCAAGCTGCTCGAGCAACTGCGCATCGGCCGCCACGCCAGGAGCGTCGCGACCAGCTTCTGGGATGCCGGCACGGTGCAGGCGGGCGCCGGCGCGCTGCGCGACGGCAGCCCGTTCCGTGACATCGCCGAGGCCGGCCTGGAAGCCACGCGGCGCCACGGCGGCCTGCATGCGAAGGTCGACTTCAACGACTGGGTGGACCTGTCGATGTACCGCGCCACCGAGCGCGTGCAGCGTCGCCTGTCGATCGGCCTGAGCCTGCTGGCCACCGTCGGTTCGACCTCGCCCTTCGTCGGCCTGTTCGGTACGGTCTGGGGTATCTACCACGCGCTGACGGCGATCGGCCTGGCAGGCCAGGCCTCGATCGACAAGGTCGCCGGCCCGGTGGGCGAGGCGTTGATCATGACAGCGCTGGGCCTGGCGGTCGCGGTGCCCGCGGTGCTGGGCTACAACTTCCTGCTCCGGCGCAACAGCGCGGTGATGGACGACGTGCGCGACTTCTCGGGCGAGCTGCATGCCGTGCTGCTGGGCTCGGCGGCCGCGGCCTGACGCGAGAGCCGTGCCATGGCCATGAACCTGTCCGCCGCCGGCAGCGGCGATGAGCAACCCGTCGTCGCGATCAACACCACGCCGCTGGTCGACGTGATGCTGGTGCTGCTGATCATCTTCTTGATCACGATACCGGTGGTCAACTTCTCGGTGCCGGTGCAACTGCCCAAGCAGCGCAACGAGGTGCGCGAGAGCAAGCCGCGCGACATCGTCATTTCGGTCGACGCGCATGGCGCCACCTGGTGGTTCGACAGTCGTGTCGCCGACCCCGAGGCCCTGGCCAACAAGCTCAAGTTGGTCTCGGTGCAGGATCCGCAGCCCGAGATCCACATCCGGGGCGACGCCCAGGGCGACTATGCGCCGGTCGGCCGCATCCTCTACGCGTGCCAGCGCGCCGGGATCCGCCACGTCGGCTTCATCACCGAGCCGCCGCCCAAGGGATGACGATGCGCGCCAAGCCCACGAAGCGCCGCCGCGTCGTCACCGACGAGCCGGTGGCCGACATCAACACCACCCCGCTGATCGACGTGATGCTGGTGCTGCTGGTGATGATCATCATCACGATCCCGGTGCAGCTGCACGCGGTCAACCTGCACCTGCCCGACGGCAACCCGCCGCCCGCCGCGCGCAAGCCGGAGGTGGTGCAGATCGACATCGCGCCCGGCGGTGCACTGGCCTGGAACGGCACGCCGCTGCCTTCGGGCGCGGAGCTGCACGCCAGGCTCCTGGCCGCCGCGGCGCAGCCCGAGCCACCGGAGATGCACGTGCGACCCGACCAGGGCGCGAAGTACGACGCATTCGCCGCCGTGATGGTGGCGGTCAACCAGGCGGGGCTGACCAAGGTCGGCGTCACCGGCAGCGAACAATTCATCGCGAAGTGAGGATCTCATGAGTGCTGTACTCGATTCCCGTGGCGGCCCGCTGCGCGCACCGCTGCAACGCATCCCGATCGCGCCGGCGCCCGCGCCGGCCACCATCCTGGTGTTCCCGCGGCCGCAGGCGCCGGCGCGCGCATCGCGCAAGCAGGGCGGACGCGGCACCGGGCTGGCCATCGTCGTCGGCATCCACGCGCTGCTGGGCTGGGCCCTGGCCTGCGGCCTGGCGCAGCACGTGGTCGACGCGGTGCGCAAGCCGATCGACATGGCCATCATCAGCGAGACGCCGCCGCCGCCGCCTCCCCCGCCGCCAAAGATCGAGAAGGTCGTCGAACGGCCCAAGGCCGCCGCGCCGCCGCCGCCGGCCTACGTGCCGCCGCCCGAGGTGACGCCGCCGCCCGCTCCGGCCGCGCCGACGATCACGGCGACCGCCGCCGTGCCCCCGCCCGAGCCGGTCGTCGCCGCGCCGCCGGCACCGGCACCTGCGCCGGAGAAGCCGGCCGCCGTGCGCCAGGAAGTCAGCCTGGCGTGCCCCGGCTACCAGGCCGTGCTGGCCTCGGTGCTGGAGGAGGCGATCGACCGCGTCGGCATCGCCGGCACGGTGCGCACGCGGCTGACGGTGCGCGGCTCCCAGGTGGTGGACGTCGCCTTCCTGTCCGGCCCCAAGGAGTACGCCAAGTACGTGCAGGCCGCCGTCAAGCGCATGCATTGCTCGACGGGTGGGGCGGACGAGGTGCAGGTGCCGCTGGACGTCAACTTCGCCAGGTAGTGACAAGCTGGGCTGCTCCGCTCGGCCGCTGTGGCACGTTCGCAGCAGGCCCAGGTCGCGAACCGTTCTCGCCGAAGGCGGACTGCCGTAGCATGGCCGTCCGTCCGCCAACACGCCTCGACCATGACACGCCTCGCTCATCGCCTCGCCGCATCGACCCTGGCATTTCTCGCCGCCTTCCCGGCGCTCGCGCAGACCACCCCGGACTTCGGCAAGGTCGAGATCCGGACGACGCAGCTCGCGCCCGACTTCTGGACGCTGGAAGGCGCCGGCGGCACCATCAGCGTGCTGGCCGGGGCCGATGGCGTCCTGCTGGTGGACTCGCAGTTCGCGCCGCTTACCGACAAGCTCGTCGCCGCCATCCGCCGCGTCTCCCAGCAACCCGTCCGCTTCCTGGTCGACACCCACCTGCATCCTGATCACGTGGGCGGCAACGCCAATTTCGCCAAGCTGGGCGCGACCATCTTCGCGCGCGACCAGCTGCGCTATCGCCTCGAGCATCCGGCGCCGGCCGCCGACGGCACAACAGCCCAGCCGGCGCCTGCGCAGGCGCTGCCGGTGGTGACCTACAACGCGTCGCTGTCGATCCATATCGACAACGAGGACGTGCGCCTGCTGCCGGTCATCGCGGCGCATACCGACGGCGACACCATCGTCTCGTTCCCGCGCCACGACATCCTGGCGGTGGGCGACGTCTACCGCAGCGTCGGCTATCCGTACGCCGACCTGGCCAACGGCGGCTCGCTGGCCGGCATGCTGGAAGGCCTGAGCGAGATCCTCGACCGCGCCGGGCCCGGCACGCGCATCATCCCGGGCCATGGCCCCATCGTGAACCGCGACGCGGTGCGGGCGCAGCGCGACCTGATCCTGGGTCTGCGCGCGAAGGTGCAGACGCTGGTCGAGCAGGGCAAGACGCTGGACGAGATCATCGCGGCGCATCCGACCGCCGACGTCGACGCGAGCGTGCCGCAGGGCACGCCGGCGACGCGGGATCGCTTCGTGACCTGGGTGTACAAGGAAGTTGTCGCTAACCGCTGAATGAGATGCCGGGGTGGGTGAGGCCGGCGTCAGGCACCGCTCCGAATCGCGGCGAGCGCGTCAGCGAACGTGGGGATTGCAGCGCGATTCGGGGCAATGCCAGACACCTCTGCCAACGCCTGCGCGCGAGGCTGCGAGACCGCGCCGAGGCAAGGTGTCTGGCACCGTCGCCCCCCGCGCCATGTCGCAGGCCGAAGCCACACGGTGAGCGCGGAGGGCGATGGTGCCTGACGCCGCTCCCCCACGCAGCCGGGCCTGACGCCGCTCCCCCACGCAGCCGGTCCTTCAGTTCGCCGCGAAGCAGTACAGCAACCCGGCACCGCCCGTGCTGACCAGGTTGTCCTGGCTGCAGCCCCGGCTCTTGTGCGCCGAGTTCCACGAGGTGTTGCCGCCGCCGGCCCGGTCGAAGTGCCCGAGCTGCGTCGACGCGTCGCTCGCATCGGTCGTGTAGTTGTGACAGGTGTGGTCGGCGGCGTCCGTGAAGGCGCGGCCGTCGGGTTGCGAGCCGGTGATGACGTCGTGCTGGTTCGGCTTGTCGCCAAAGCCCGGCCGCGTCTCGCCGGTCTCGGTGTACACCGTGGCCTTGCTCAGGTTGTTGCCCAGCTGCGCCAGTTCCACCGTGTCGCCATGCAGGTGCGCGACGTCCCGGGCGATGACTGCGCCGCGCGCGTTCGTCCACGGGCCGGCGCCGATGCGGTCGCGCGCGTTGACGGCGGGCCGGCCATCGGTCGCCTGAGTGCTGAGGTAGGCGCGCCAGGTGCGCTGGCCGAAGCCCACGGCGCTCGCCAGTTGCTGGCAGTGCGCGTCGGCGCCGGCCAGGCCGCCCAGGTTGCCGCCGTGGCCGATCGGCTGGCTGGTGACAAAGAAGCTGAAGTCCTTGGGCAGCGCGCGCGGTGCCGAAGCGGCTGGGGCTGGCGCGGAGGCCGCGGCGTTCTGCGCGTGCGCGCCGGCGACGGCCGCGAGCGCGATGGTGGCCAGGGCGTATCGAAAGGTGGTCTTCATGGCGTCTTCTAGTTGGCGTTGCGGAAATCGTCGTGGCAGGACTTGCAGGTCTTCTGCAGGTTGCCGAACTGCGTCTTGACGGCGGCTTCGTCCCCGGTGGACGCGACGCGCAGCAGGTCGTTGGCCTCCTTGGCGAAGTCCGCGCTGCGCTGCGCCGCCTTGGCCTGGTTGGCGAACAGGTCGGCCTTGACGCTGGTGTCGTGCCAGCCCTTGCCCGTCTCGGTGCCCGGCGGAAACAGCGAGCCCAGGCCGGAGTTGGCGATCGCGGCGATCACGCCGGCAGAACGCAGCACCTGGTCCTTGTTGTAGTCGCCATCGAGCGTGGACTTGATGCGCGAGGAGTTCCAGGCGACGACCTGGAACGCCGACTGGCGCCACTTGATCAGGGTCTCGGGCTTGGGCGCCTGTTGCGCCAGGGCGCTGCCGGCCGTGGCCAGGGCGACCGTGGCGGCGAAGAGGAGGGAGGTCGGTGTCGGCTTCATGGCATGTGGTGGTCAGGTCATTGGAACGGCTTGTGCACGTCGTGGCAGTCGTTGCAGGCGTGCGAGAGCTCGAGCGCCGCGCTGGCGGCTGCGTCGTAGCGCTGCGCCGCGATTGCGGGCGCGATCGCGTCGGCCAGGGCCTTGCCCGAGCGCGACATCTCGACCGCATCGGCCGCATGGCCGTCGTCGACGAAGTACTGCGTCATCAGGCCGTACAGGCGCGCGAGCTCCTGGGCGTCGGCGATGGCGGCGTCGGGCTGGCGCGCCTCGATGTTCTTCTGCACGGCGACGCTGTGCTTGTCGATGGCGCGCATCCAGACGTCGAAGTCCAGCATGCTGGCGCCGCGCGCAGCCGTGGCTGCGATCGCGGCGAGCGTGACGAAGACGACGGCGGCGAGCGTCGCGCGGGCGCGCGGCGAAGAGCGCATGGATCAATCCTTCTTGTAGACCTCGTGGCAGTTCTTGCACGAGCGGGTGAGCTGGGCGACGGCGTCGCCGGCGGCATCGAAGTCGCTGGCGTCGATGGCCTTGAGGGCCTGCGTGGCCAGTTCCTGCGTGTGGTGGGCGAAGCCCACGGCGTCGGCCGTCTCCGGCTTGCCCGCATAGTGCGACTCCACGTGCGCGAAGGTGTCGACCAGCGAGCGCGCGTCGGCGGCGGCGGCCTTGGCGTCCTTCTGGGCAACGTTGGAGTCCAGACTCTTGGCGGTGTCGTCGATGCCGCGCATCAGGTCGCCGTCAATGTCGAAGGTGGCGCACAGCGCGCCTGCCGCGAGCATCAACTGCACCGCCGCGATGAACAGTCGTCGCATCAGGCCACGATCTCCTTGATGACGTCGCCGAACACGGTGGTCGGGCGTTCCTGGCGACCTTGGTACTGGAACGTGACCTTGCGGTTGTCCAGGCCCAGCTGGTGCAGGATGGTGGCCTGCAGGTCGTAGGTGTCGACGATGCCGGTCTGCGCGCGCAGGCCGATCTCGTCGGTCGAGCCGTAGCTGCCCGGCTTGATGCCACCGCCCGCCAGCCAGCTGGTGTACCCCCACGGGTTGTGGTCGCGTCCGTTGCCGCTCTGACCGTACGGCGTGCGGCCGAATTCCGACGTCCACACGACGAGCGTCGAGTCGAGCAGGCCACGCGCCTTCAGGTCGGCCAGCAGGCCGGCGATCGGCTTGTCGACCGAGCGGCTCATCACGGCGTGGTTCTTCTCGAGGTTGTTGTGCGCGTCCCAGCTGTCCACGCTGTTGTCCGGCGCGCCGGAGATCACATGGATGAAGCGCACGTTGCGCTCGACCAGCCGGCGCGCCCGCAGCAGCGCGGTGCCGTACTCGTCGGTCTCCTTGGCGCCAATGCCGTAGAGCTCGCGCGTGGCGGCCGTCTCCTTGCTCAGGTCAACGGCCTCCGGTGCCGACTTCTCCATGCGGTAAGCGAGCTCGTAGGACTTCGAACGCGCCGACAGCTCGGTGTCCCCGGTGCGCGTGATCGCGCCGTGCTCGTTGAGCGCGGCGATCAGGTCCAGCGTGTTGCGCTGTTCGGTGTCGATCACGCCTTCGGGCCGCGCCAGGTGCAGGATCGGCGAATCGCCCTTGCGGAAGGCCGTGCCCTGGTAGGCGGCAGGCAGGAATCCGGAGCTCCAGATCACCGCGCCGCGGCCGCCGCCGGCCGAGCCCACGCCCGTGGGCAGCACGACGAAGGCGGGCAGGTCGGGGTTGGCCGAGCCCAGGGCGTACTGCACCCACGAACCGAGGGCCGGGCGGCCCGGCACCAGGCCGGCGGTGTGCAGCTTGAGCGACGAGATGATGTGCGTCGCGCCCTCCGTCTTGCAGCCCTTGAGGAAGGCGATGTCGTCGACCTGCCTGGCCAGGTTGGGCAGGTAGTCCGACACCCACGCGCCGGTCTCGCCGTACTGCTTCCAGGTGCGCTTGGTGGCCAGCAGGTTGCCCACGCCGCCGTCGGTGGCCGTCTTCAGCCCCTTGGCGAACGAGTCGGGCAGCGGCTTGCCGGCCAGCTTGATCAGCTCGGGCTTGTAGTCGAACAGGTCCAGCGTGCTCGGCGCGCCGGCCATGTGCAGCCAGATGACCGACTTGGCCTTGGCCGGGAAGTGCGGCTGCCGGGGCGCTTGCGGATCGTCGAGCTCCGCGGCCGAGGCGACGTTGAACTGCAGGCCCAGGCCGCCGAGGGCGGCGGCGCCGAGGCCGAGGCCGGCGTGGCCGAGGAAGTCGCGACGCGATGAATGGCTCATGGGAATCTCCGAAAAAGGGGTTGTGCTTAGAAGCGGTACAGGAAGTCGTTGGCGTTGGACAGCGCGTGCACGAGGTCGACGAAGGCGGCGGCGTGCGCGGCCTGGGGGTCGTTCTTCGCACCGGCGTCGGCGCTCGCCGCGCCGTCGTCGGCCGGCTGCGCATTGGCGGCGGCGTTGGCCGCGGCCGCGGCGCTGGCCAGCGCGACCGGGTCGTAGTTCGGGTTCGGCGCCGTGGCCCAACGCGTCTCCCTGGCCTTCTGCTTCTCGATGAACTCGACCAGCGCGGCCTGCTCGAAGCGATCCGGCGCGCGGCCGTAAGCCACCTTGTAGAGCCGCGTGACTTCGGACTCGAGCGGCGGCGCGACACCAAAGCCTTCGGGCAGGTTCACCTTCTTGCCCGCCGCCAGCTGCGCGGCCTGCACGGTCTCCTGGCTCTTGAGGAACGCCAGCAGACGCGTCTTCTCGAACGCATCGGGCTTGCGCGAATACAGGATCTCGTAGACGCGGTCGATGCGTGCCGAGTCGCCGCCCTTGGGCACTTCCTTGATGACGCGGCCCGCGAGCGCCTTCGACCAGCTGTAGACCAGGTCGCTGTTGATCAGCGCCAGCGCCTGCGGGGCGGTCGTCGTCACGTCGCGCTTGTTGTGCACGATCTGCGGGTTGGCCCAGTCGAAGGTGTCCAGCAGCGGGTAGGGCAGGTTGCGGCGGATGAAGACGTAGACGCTGCGGCGATTGACCTCGTGCGGGTTGTCCGAGGTGATCCAGAAGTTGCGGTTCGGCGCCGAGGTACCGGCGGGCAGCGGCGGAAACACGGCGGGGCCGCCGAGCTTGTCCTCGAGCAGGCCCGAGGCTTCCAGCAGCGAGTCGCGGATCTCCTCGGCTTCCAGCCGCTGGCGCGGGAAGGCCCACAGCAGCTTGTTGCCCGGATCGACCTTTTCCGCATCCGAGCGCGGCGCGGAGGCCTGGCGATACGTGTGCGACAGCAGGATCTCGCGCTGCAGCTTCTTGACGCTCCAGCCCTGCTGCACGAACTCGGCCGACAGGTAGTCCAGCAGTTCCGGGTTGCTGGGCTTGGTGCCCATCTTGCCGAAGTCGCTCACCGATTCGACGATGCCGTTGCCGAACACCTGCGCCCACTGGCGGTTGACGAACACGCGCGCCGTCAGCGGGTTGTCCGGCGACGTGATCCAGTTGGCGACGGCAGTGCGGCGGCCCGACGAAGTCGCGGTCGGCACGATGTTGGGCTTGGCCGTCGTCAGCAGCGCCGGGAAGCCCGGCTGCACCTGGTCCAGCTTGCGGTCGTAGATGCCCTTGAACAGCACGTAGGTCGGCGGCGCATCGGCGTGGCCGAGCTCGGACATCGTCGAGATGTTGCCCGGATCCTGCGGCTTGATCGCGTCGAAGGCCTTGAGCTGCTCCTCGAGCGCCTGGTACTTCGCGTAGCCGTCCTTGTCCTTCTTCTTGAGGTCGGCCACCGCATTGCGCGTGCGGCCGGACAGCGTCCAGAGGTTGCGATGGTAGATCCAGCGGTCGTAGGCGTCGCGCTCGCTCTCGGGCTTGGTGATGGAGCTGCGCGTGTCGGGCACGAAGCCGGACAGGCGATCGGACTCGAGCTTCTCGATCACCGGCTTGAGCAGGGCGTCCTGCTGCGCGCGGATGTCCTTGGTCGCCTCCTCCCAGCGCGCCTGCCTGGCCAGCCATTGGGCGCGTGCCGGGCCTTCGACGGCCTTGACGTCGTCGTTCCAGCTCGCGTTGACGAAGAAGGCCTGGAACTGGTAGTACTCCTTCTGCGAGATCTTGTCGAACTTGTGGTCGTGGCACTGCGCGCAGCCGAGCGTGGTGCCCAGGAACACGGAGCTGACCGTGTCGGTGAGGTCGTTGGCGACCTCCTGCTTCTTCAGGTTGAGGTCGCGCGCGTTGATCTCGTCGGGGAAGTTGCGCAGGAAGCCGGTGGCCACCAGCGCCTCGTTGCGGTCGGGCCAGAGCTCGTCGCCGGCGATCTGCTCCTTGACGAAGCGGTCGAAGGGCTTGTCCTGGTTGAACGCGGCGATCACGTAGTCGCGGTAGCGCCAGATGTTGGGCCGCGTGCCGTCGGCGTTGTAGCCGTCGGAGTCGGCGTAGCGCGTCAGGTCCAGCCAGCGGCGGCCCTGGCGTTCGCCGTAGTGCGGCGAGGCCAGCAGCCGGTCGACCAGCTTCTCGTAGGCCTTGGGCGACTTGTCGTTGACGAAGGCCGCGACGTCTTCGGGCGTCGGGATCAGGCCCCAGGCGTCCAGCGTCGCACGGCGGATGAAGGTGGCGCGGTCGGCGTCGGGCGAGGGCGCCAGGCCCTTGTCCTCGAGCTTGGCCAGAACGAACGCGTCCAGCGGCGTGCGCACCCAGGCCCTGGCCTTGA
>JBJMWF010000097.1:0-3443 GCA_045810265.1 Vitreoscilla sp.
ATCTTCTGGGCCTACTTCTTCCTGCCCAGCCTCACCGGCCACAAGACGGAGCAGTTCGGCACCATGCTGATCGCGCTGGTGCTGTTCGACGGCGTGTACCTGGCCGAGATCGTGCGCGCCGGCATCCATGGCGTGCCGTCCGGCCAGTACGAGACGGCGCGCGCACTGGGCCTGGGCTACGGCCGCGCGCTGGGCCACGTGGTGCTGCCGCAGGCGCTGGCCAGCATGCTGCCCTCGCTCGTCAACCAGTTCGTCTCGACCATCAAGGCCACGTCGCTGGGCTACATCATCGGCCTGACCGAGGTATCGTTCATCGCCACGCAGATCAACACGCAGGTCTTCACGCACGCCACCCAGGTCTACCTGCTGCTGAGCGTGACCTACTTTCTCCTGTGCTTCGGGCTCTCGCGCTTCGCGCACTGGCTGGAGCGGCGCCTGGGCCGCCGCGGCCAGCTGCGCGTGCGCCGATCGCCCGGCAGTCCCGAACCGTCCGCAGGCTCCGCCGCATGATCCAGTTCAGCAAAGTCAACAAGTGGTATGGCGACTATCACGCGCTGGTCGACATCGACGAGACCATCGCCAAGGGCGAGGTCGTGGTCGTCTGCGGCCCGTCGGGCTCGGGCAAGTCCACGCTGATCCGCACCGTCAACCGGCTGGAGGACATCGCCTCGGGCACCATCACGCTCGACGGCGAGGACATCCACCGGCGCGGCATCGACGTCAACCGCCTGCGATCGCGCATCGGCTTCGTCTTCCAGCAGTTCAACCTGTTCCCGCACCTGACGGTGCTGCAGAACTGCACGCTGGCGCCCAGGACGATCGGTGGCCTGACACCCGCCCAGGCGCAGGAAAAGGCGATGGCGCTGCTGGCGCGCGTCGGCCTGGCCAACAAGGCACAGGCCTGGCCGTCGGAGCTGTCCGGCGGGCAGCAGCAGCGCGTCGCGATCGCGCGCGCGCTGGCCACGGAGCCGCCGTTGATGCTGTTCGACGAGCCCACCAGCGCGCTCGATCCCGAGATGGTGGGCGAGGTGCTGCAGGTGATGCGCGACCTGGTGCGCGACGGCATGACGCTGGTGGTGGTGACCCACGAGATGGGCTTCGCGCGTGACGTGGCTCATCGGGTGCTGTTCATGGACCAGGGCCGCATCCTGGAGCGCGCGCGGCCGGACGATTTCTTCAACCATCCGCAGCACCCGCGGGCGCGCCAGTTCCTGGCCGACATCCGCACGCCGTTCGAGCGGACGCCGGCGCCGTCCGTCAGCCCTTGATCAGGTGCCAGACGTTGCCCTTGCCATCGCCCGTGGTGTCGCCGGGCTTGGCATCCTTGGCGAAGGTGTAGAGCGGCCAGCCCTTGTAGGTCCACTGCCTGGAGCCGTCGTCGCGCGTGACGATCGAGTAGTCGCCTGACGGCGCGTCCGAGGCCTGCGCGGCGAGCGGCGGCCAGTTGGTGGCGCACGGGCCGTTGCAGGCGCTCTTGCCGCTGTTGGCGGTGTCCTTGTCGAAGGTATAGAGCGTGGCGCCGGCTGGTGTGGCGAGCACGCCGTTGGAAGACACGGCGGGCGCCGGGTTCGATGCGGCGACGGCGGCGAGCGCAGCGACCGCGAGCACGGTGGCAAGGGCAGTGGCTTTGAGCATGAGGTTCTCCTGTTGGGTTTGGCAGATCGTCGGGCCCCCGCGAGCGGCGGCCTGCCCGGGTCGGTCTTGATGGGACATGGCAAGCACTCCGGCGTGGACACCCGGCGAGTGTTTCCTGCTTCAGCGATCCGGCGAACGAAGGCTTTGTCACTTGCTTCGAACACGGACGCGCTGTGGCGGTTTGCGCGCGACGCGCACGACGCGCATATCGATGTGCCCATGTCTTCCTTCATTTCGCGTGCGAGCTGCCGAAAATGAAGCCATGAAGTCCAGCCAACCGTTCGAACTGGCCGCCTTGGGCGGCGGCATCGACGCCGTCCGGCCGCCTGCGCCGACCCGATCGGCCTAGCGCGACATGTGCGAACTGCTCGGCCTGAACAGCAACGTTCCCACCGCGGCGACCTTCTCGTTCAGCGGCCTGTCCCAGCGGGGTGGCCGCACCGGCGATCACGCGGACGGCTGGGGCATGGCCTTCCACGACGGCGAACGCTGCCGCGTGTTCCTGGACGAAGGCCGCGCCTGCGACTCGCCGCTGGCCGACTACCTGCGCCGCCAGCCGCTGCGCGCCAGGACCGTGCTCGCGCACGTGCGCAAGGCCACGCAGGGCGCCGTCGACCTCTCCAATTGCCATCCCTTCCAGCGCGAATGGCTGGGCCGCCGCTGGCTGTTCTGCCACAACGGCGACCTCGGCGCGTTCAGGCCAGAGCTCGATGGCGACGCGCTTCCCGCGGGTCGCACCGACAGCGAATGGGCGTTCTGCTGGCTGCTGGCGCAACTGCGCCGCCGCTTCACGGTCGCCCCTGACTGGCCCGAGCTGGCGCCGGTGCTGGCCGAACTGGTGCCGCAGCTCGCCGCCCACGGCGTCTTGAACATGCTGCTGACGGACGGCAGGGCGCTCTACGCCCACGCATCCACGCGGCTCAGCTGGGTGCAGCGGCACCACCCGTTCGCGCGTCCGCGGCTGGTGGACTGCGATCTGGAGATCGACCTGGCCACGGCCAATGGCCCGTCCGATCGCATGATCGTCGTCGCCACGCAGCCCTTGACGGTGGGCGAATCCTGGCGCTCCTTCGAGCCGGGCGAACTCCATGTCTTCGCCGCCGGCCAGAGCGTGTGGCAGCAGCAGACCGGGCGTGCCTCGAACGTGGCCGAACTGGCCACGGCCTGAGGTCCATCCGCAGCTGCCGCAGCGGCGAGGCTGCGCTATCCTGCGTCGGGAATCGACCCGGAAAGCGCCGCCATGACCAGCCCCCTGAACGAGATCTTCGAGAAACAACGCGTCGAGAACGCGCGGCTGTCCGGCCAGATCGTGGCGCTCGAGATGGCGGTCAAGCTGCTGTTCATCCAGCATCCGAACCCGACGGCGCTGGGCGCGTTCTATTCGAAGGCGATCGACGGCCTGCTGGACATCACGCTGGCCACGCGCATGCCCGAGGAGATGCGCGACGCGCTGGACCAGGCGCGCAACGGCATCCTGGAGGCGCTGCGCCAGCAGCCCACGCTCGGGGGTTGATCAGCGTTCGCGGCTGGCGGGCAGCTCGCTGCGCGTCGCGACGAACAGGCCCGTGACGATGCCGCGCTGGCGCTCGTCGATCAGCGAATCGAGCTTGTCGAAGTTGACCATCAGTTCGGCCAGTGCCGCCTGCCGGCCTTCACCTTCGTCGAGCTCCGCGGCGATGTAGCTTTTCAGCGGCGCGACCGCGCTGATCGCGCTGGTGCTGCGCCACAGGATGCGCTGCAGGCGGCGCTCGTTGTGCTGGCCGACCTCGACGAGGCTGGCGACGAAGTCGCGCCATGCATCGCGCTGC
>JBJMWF010000098.1:0-4675 GCA_045810265.1 Vitreoscilla sp.
GGCGTGCGCGCCGAACACCTGCGCGTGGCCGCTTTGGGCGCCGGGGTTCCGGCGACAGTGGTGATGGCCGAACACCTGGGCGACGTGTCGGTGCTGCATCTGCGCATCGATGGCGTCGCCGATCTGCTGCACGCCAAGGTCGACGCGGGCCATGCGCATCTGGGCGCCGGCGCGAGCGTCGGCCTGCTGCCGGTGGCCGGATCGGTGCTGGCATTCGATGCCGCCGGCAGGCGGGTCGAATGATGCGCAGGGTGTTGGCAGCCTCGCTCGCGGCCTTGGTCGGCGCCGTGGCGGCCGACGCACTGCCCCCGGCCGAGACCTTGAAGCCGCCGCCCGGCTGGCAACTCGTGTGGAGCGACGAGTTCGACGTCGACGGCCTGCCCGACCCCAAGAAGTGGGGCCACGACACCTGGTTCAACAAGCAGGGCTGGTTCAACCACGAGCAGCAGTACTACTCGTCGCCGCGGGCGGAGAACGCGGTGGTGCGGGATGGCAAGCTGCTCATCACCGCGCGCAAGGAGACGCGCTCGGCCGCCAGCGACTGGGGCGGCCAGCACTACACCTCGGCGCGCCTGTTCACGCGCGGGCTGGCCGAATGGACGACCGGCTTCTTCGAGATCCGCGCGAAGCTGCCCTGTGGGCTCGGCACCTGGCCGGCAATCTGGATGCTGGGCTCGCACGGCGACTGGCCGGCCAACGGCGAGCTGGACATCATGGAGCACATCGGCCGTAATCCGGGCCGCATCATGAGCACGATCCACACGCCGGCCGGCAGCGGCGCGCATGGCGTGGGCAGCGTGGTGACCGTGCCCGATGCCTGCGGCACCTTCCATCGTTACCAGATGCTGTGGACCGAGCGCGACATCACCTTCGGTGTCGACGGCGTCAACCACCTCACGTATCCACGCCTGGACGTCGGCGCCGCCAGTGCAGCGCGTGCCTGGCCGTTCGACGGCCCGCAGTTCCTGCTGCTGAACATCGCCATCGGTGGCGACCTCGGCGGGCCGGTGGACGACAGCATCTTTCCGGTGACGATGGAGGTCGACTACGTGCGCGTCTGGCAGGCGCCGGGTCAGGGCGGCAAGCGGTAGATCGGCGGCCCCGGCGGCATCGTCGTTCCGACGATCAGCTGCGGGATGACGGCCTCGACGTCGTCGATCAGCCGCACCGTGCGCTCCAGTTCGGCGGCCTGTTCGGGCGTCGAGACGCAGCCCTTGAGCCAGACCCAGCGCCGCTGGCCCTCGACCCAGATCGAGGTGTTCTCGTAGGCGCCGGCCGCCTCGATCGCCTTGACGACGCGCGGGGCGATCTCCTTGTCGTACAGGTACGCATTGGGCAGGCGGCAACGGCCCGAGCGGTAGCAACTGGTGCCGCGCTCGGCACGCCAGTGCGTCTCGTGCTGCATCTGGGCCTCGGTCATCAGCGGCGCGTCCGGCACCGGGCAACCGGGCAGGCCATGCGTTGCCTGGATGAACGGGTCGTCGAACCAGTTCCTGCGTTCGGCGGGCGCCGAAGCGGCTTGCGCATGCGCCGCTGCGCTTGCTGTCAGCTCCAGGATGAGCGCCAGCGAGGTGATCCCGATCGAGTTGGCCATCGCGGGATCGATGTTAGCGCTTCGCTGGACATCCTTTGCCCGCTGGCCGCCTACAGAATCCGGGGCCAGACCCCGGGGCCACTGCGACTGCCAACCAGCGTCCCAGGCACGGCCGGCGAAAGGGCAATCACGGCAGCGCCAGCACGAACGGCCGAGCTGCGCTCCAATGGCGGCCTCCCCCGTCCAACCACAAACCGGAGACCGTCATGTCCCTGTCCATGTATGCCGCCACGGTGACCCCGTACCGCTCGATGCTGAAGAACCTGCAGGCCGTGATGGCCAAGGCCGAAGCGCATTGCGAAGCCAGGAAGATCGACCCGAACGCCTTCCTGACCTCGCGCCTGTATCCCGACATGCTGCCCTTCACGTCGCAGGTGCAGATCGCCACCGACAACATCAAGGGCGCCGCCGCCCGCCTGGCCGGCGCGGAGATTCCCAAGTTCGAGGACACCGAGAAGACCTTCCCCGAGCTGCAGGCCCGCATTGACAAGACGGTCGCCTTCCTCGACACCCTGACCAAGGCCCAGTTCGAAGGCGCCGCCGAGCGTGACATCGTGCTGCAGCTGCGCGATCGCAAGCTGGAGTTCAAGGGCGCGGACTACCTGACCCAGTGGGCCAACCCCAACGTCTACTTCCACATCACGACGGCCTATGCGCTGCTGCGCCATGGCGGTGTCGAGATCGGCAAGAAGGACTATCTCAGCGGTGGTGCGTCGCAAGGCAAGTAGGCGCTCAACCGTGGCGAGTCCGAAAGAGGCCCTGCGTGGCCTCTTTTCGTTCCCGTGCCCGGCAAAGCGCCGATCTGGCCGGCATCCCACGTTCGAATCCGGCGTTGCGCGGCGAACATCTGTACAACCATTGGTGGTGCGGGGCTTCGCTCCGAGTTGTACAAATCGCCTGCACGTCGCGCAATGACGGCAGCCGACCACAGGAAGCACCAGGCATGAGGCAGTTCATCCGGCATCCGCTCGACGTCCCCATCGAGATCCGAACCTCCCAGCTCGGGAGCGCCGCCTTCCAGACCCAGGACATCAGCCTGGGCGGCCTGGCAGTGCAATCGGAGGTGCCGGTCGAGCCCGGTTCGCTGATCGAGGTGCGCATCGCCTATGTGGAGCCGGCGTTCGAGGCGCGGGCCCGCGTCGCGTGGTGCCGGCCGCGGCGGGAGGGCGAGGGCTACGAAGTGGGCGTCAGCTTCCTCGATGCGGAGGACGTGTTTCGCGCCCGCATGGTCGCGCAGATCTGCTACATCGAGGACTACCGGCGCTCGATCGCGCGGGCCGAAGGCCGCGAGCTGAGCTCCGAGGAGGCGGCCGGCGAATGGATCGCCAAGTACGCGCACAGGTTTCCCGGCTCCAGCGGCGGACTGCAATAGTTTGCCGGCGCGGGCATGCTGGCCCGACAATTGCCCAATGTCGTGCACACCGCAACGCACAAGGAGCCAGCGATGAAATGGGAAGGCCAGCGCGAGAGCGACAACGTCGAGGACTTGCGCGGCCAGGGTGGCGGCGGCGGCTCCGGCTTCGGCGGCTTCGGACTACGACACATCGGCATCGGCACCATCGCCATTGCGCTGATCGGCGGGTGGATCTTCGGCATCAATCCGCTCACCATCCTGGGGGTGCTGAGCGGCGGCGGGGCGCCCGTGCAGCAAAGCGCCCCGGCGCCGGCGCCAGCGCCCGGCCAGCGCAGCGCGCAGGCTCCCGCGCAAGACCAGATGAAGCAGTTCGTCTCGGTCGTGCTGGCCGATACCGAGGACGTCTGGACCCAGGTGTTCAAGGAGCGTGGCGGCAGCTATCGTGATCCCAAGCTGGTGCTGTTCCGCGATGCCACGTCGACCGGCTGCGGCCGCGGCGAGGCGGCCACCGGGCCGTTCTACTGCCCCGGCGACGAGAAGGTCTACATCGACCTGAGCTTCTACGACCTGCTGCGCACCAAGCTCGGCGCGCCGGGCGACTTCGCGCAGGCCTATGTGATCGCGCACGAGGTCGGACACCACGTGCAGAAGCTGATGGGAATCTCCGAGAAGGTGGACGCCGCCCGCCGCAGCGCCGACGAGGCGCGTTCCAACGCGCTGTCGGTGCGCCTCGAACTGCAGGCCGACTGCTTCGCCGGCATCTGGGCCAACCGGGCGCAGTCCACCAAGCAGATCATCGAGGCTGGCGACATCGACGAAGCCCTGAACGCGGCCTCGCAGATCGGCGACGACACGCTGCAACGCAAGGCCAGTGGCACCGTCCAGCCCGAGACCTTCACGCACGGCACCAGCGCGCAGCGCGTGCACTGGTTCAAGCAGGGCTACCAGACCGGCCAGATCGAGCAGTGCGACACCTTCAAGGCGGGGTCGCAGTAGGCCGCTAGACTTCGGGCGGCTCGGCGACGCGGCAGCAGTTGCGGCCGTCGCTCTTGGCCCGATAGAGCGCTTCGTCGGCGCGCTTGAGCCAGCTCGAGCCGGTCTCGCCGGCGGCCAGCGGCGCGATGCCGATGCTCAGCGTCACCGGTACCGGACACTGGTGGCGGTCGGCCACCTGCAGCGCCTCGACGCGCGCGCGCAGGCGCTCGGCGAGTTCGGTGGCGTCGAGACCGCGCGTGACGGGCAGCACGATCAGGAACTCCTCGCCGCCCCAGCGGGCCACCGTGTCGGCGTCGCGCGTGCTCGCGCGCAAGGCGTTGGCCACGGCCACCAGCACCTGGTCGCCCATCGCGTGGCCCCAGCCGTCGTTGATGTGCTTGAAGTGGTCCAGGTCGCACAGCATCACCACAGGGGCAACGTCGAGCCGGCAGTCGAGTGCGAGCTGGTCCAACTGCTGCAGCGTGAGGCGGCGGTTGGCCAGGCCCGTGAGCGGGTCGGTGGCGGCCAGCAGGTTCAGCCGCGAAGCCTGCTCGCCCTGTACCGCGACCACGTACTTGAGCCACAGCATGCCCGTCAGGCAGACCACCAGCACCGCGTGCGAGATCAGCGTGTTGACCATCAGCGAGCGATCCTGCGCGGCATAGGCCGTATGCGCCCCGCCGCGCATCAGCGCGCACGCCGCGAAGAAGGCCAGGATGGCGGCGGCGGCGCACAGCGCCTGGCGCGTTCCC
>JBJMWF010000099.1:0-5335 GCA_045810265.1 Vitreoscilla sp.
CACTTCGTGAGGAAGGCCAGCACCGTCGAGGCGAACTTGCCGTAGGGTGGGGCCATGAACTTCAGCGAGCTGAAGCGCGCCTGGTAGAACACCGGGCGCAGCTTGGAGAAGGTGTCGAAGCCCTCGCGGCCGTGATAGTGGCCCATGCCCGATTCGCCGACACCGCCGAACGGCAGGTCGTGCTGGGCGACGTGGAACAACGCCTCGTTGACCGACACGCCGCCCGACATCACCCGATCGAGCAGCATCTGCACCTGGCGCCCGTCGTTGCTGAACGGGTAGATCGCCAGCGGCCGAGCGCCGGCGTTGATCGTGCGGATGACCGTCTCGAGCGAGTCGTAGGCGCGGATCGGCAGGATCGGGCCGAAGATCTCGCGTTGCAGCAGCACGGAGTCGGCCGGCGCGTTGAGCACGACGTGCGGCGACACCTTGCGCGTGGCGCGGTCGTAGGGCTCGCCCGGGATCACCTGGATCACCGTGGCGCCCCGCGCCTTGGCGTCTTCCAGCGCACCGACCAGGCGCTCGAACGAGCGCTCGTCGATGATGGAGGTGTAGTCGGTCGACGCGATGCTGGGATAGCGCGCGTTGACGATCTCGCGCACGGCGGCCACGAATTCGTCGACCTTGGCGCGCGGCACCCACGCGTGGTCGACCGTGGTGCAGATCTGGCCCGCGTTCATCAGCTTGGCGAACAGGATGCGTTCGGCGGCCAGGCGCAGCGGGAAGTCGTCGCACAGGATCGCCGGCGCCTTGCCGCCCAGTTCGAGCGTGACGGGCACCAGGTTGGCGGCCGCCGCGGCCATCACCGCGCGGCCGGTCTGGCCCGAACCGGTGAACAGCAGGTGGTCGAACGGCAGCTTGGAGAACTCGACGCCGACGCCGCCGGTCTCGTCGAAGAAGCGCAGCTTCTCCGGCGGGAAATAGGCCGGCATCTTCTCGATCAGGAACGCGGCCAGGTGGCGCGAGTTCTCGCTCATCTTGACCATCGCGCGGTTGCCGGCGGCCAACACGTAGGTCAGTGGGACCAGGCTCAGGTGCAGCGGGAAGTTCCAGGGCACGATGATGCCCACGACGCCCAGCGGCTGCGGGATCACGCGGTTGCGCGCCCCCAGGAAGTTGCGCAGGTCGACCGAGCGGCGCTGCGGGCGCATCCACTTGCGCAGCGAGCCGATCACGTGCGAGATGCCGTCGACGGCTGGAAACACCTCGGCCAGCAGCGTCTCGTGCTGCGAACGATGGCCGTAGTCGGCGCTGATCGCGTCGCACAGCGCCTGCTTGTTCTCGCGGATGAAGCGCTGCAGCGTGCGCAGGTCGGCCTTGCGTTCGGCCAGCGTGGGCACCGGCTGCGCGAAGTAGGCGGCGCGTTGCAGCGCGAGCGCGTCTTCCAGCGTGCGGGCGATCTCGTCGCCGGTGGGCGCGATGTTGGGCAGGTCGTTCTTCATGGCAGGCTCCTCGGAAGACGCGTGCACGCGTCCGGAGCCGATTGTCCGCCCTCGGTCCGGCGTGCGGCCTCAGGGACGACCCCTGTCGCGTCGTGCGATCTGGCCGCGCAAGTCAGTCGATGGCCTGCGCAGTCAGTCGTGCAGGGGTTCGCTGGCTCAAACCTCGTGCACCATCTCCGGTTCGGCGTCTCCGTCCGGCTTCTTTCCTGCGGCCTTGGCCTTGCGGATCAGCAGCAGCAGGGGCAGCGCCACCAGCGTCAGCGCCAGCATGAAGCGGAAGTCGTCGAGGTAGGCCATCATCGCGGCCTGGCGATTGACCAGGGCGTCGATCAGGCCCAGGCCCGCCGGGTTGGCCGGGTTCGCGGCGGCGGGCAGCGACTGGAAGCCGAAGTTGCCCGCCGTGATGTCCGACGCCAGCTCGGCGTGCGCCCGCGCGGTGCCCGAGGTGAGCATCGCCTGCACGATGGAGATGCCCACGCTGGAGCCGATGTTGCGCAGCAGGCTGAAGATCGGCGTGCCGTCGTTGCGCAGGTCCGGCGCGAGCGTGGCGAAGGCCACCGTGCTGAGCGGCACGAAGGTGAAGCCGATGCCCAGCCCCTGGATCACGCCCGAGACGACGATGATGCGGCTGCTCATGTCCAGCGTCAGGCCGGTCATCATGTACAGCGCGATCGCGGTGAGGCTGAAGCCCACGGCCATGATGGCGCGCGCATCGACGTAGTGCAGCAGCCGGCCCACCAGCAACATCGCCACCATGGTGCCGATGCCGCGCGGGGCCATCACCATGCCGGTGTAGACGACCGGGTAGCCCAGCAGGCCTTGCAGCAGCGTGGGCAGCAGCGCCATCGTCGCGTACAGCACCATGCCGACGATGAACGCGAACAGCAGCCCGGTGACGAAGTTGGCGTCCTTGAGCAGGCGGCGATCGAAGAACGACTTGCCGATCGCGGTGAACGTGTGCCCGACGAAGAAGGCGAAAGCGATGACGCAGCCGATCGCCTCGACTCGGATCTCCGTCGAATCGAACCAGTCCAGCTGCTCGCCGCGGTCCAGGAACATCTGCAGCAGGCCGACGGCCAGGCTCAAGGTGGCGAAGCCGAACAGGTCCAGCTTGATGCCGGCCGGCCGGCTCTCGGGCAGGAAGCGCGCGATGCCGTAGAAGGCGAGCACGCCCACCGGCAGGTTGATGTAGAACACCCAGCGCCAGCTCGCGTTCTCGGTCAGCCAGCCGCCCAGCATGGGCCCCAGGATCGGACCGATCATGATGCCGGCGCCCCAGATCGCCATTGCCTGGCCGATCTTCTCCTTCGGATTGATGTCCAGCAGCACCGCCTGCGACAGCGGCACCAGGGCCGCGCCGAACAGGCCTTGCAGCAGGCGGGCGGCAACGATCTCGACGATGTTGTCGGCCATGCCGCACAGTGCGGAGGCCACGGTGAAGCCGGCCACCGCGATCAGGAAGACGCGCCGGCGGCCGAAGGCCGAGCAGAGCCAGCCTGTGAGCGGCGTGGCGATGGCGGCGGCCACGATGTAGGAGGTCAGCACCCAGGAGATCTGGTCCTGCGAGCTCTGCAGCGCGCCCTGCATGTGCGGCAGCGCGACGTTGGCGATCGTGGTGTCGAGCGCCTGCATCACCGTCGCCAGCATGATGGAGACGGTGATCATCCCGCGGTGCGGAATGAGTCTGTGGTCGCCCAGGCTCATCGTCGGGCCTCCGGGCGGCTCGCTACGGCAGGGCGTCGGGCACTCACGAGGCGTCTCCCTGCAGGTTGGCCCGAACGCGTTGCAGCATGCTCACCAGTTGCTTGCGCTCGGCGGCGCTGAAGCCGGCCAGTGCCGCCTCCTGCACGCGGTCGCCGACGGCGAACGCCTTGACCAGCGCAGCCTCGGCGCGCGGCTGCAGTTCGATGGCGTTGGCGCGCCGGTCGGTGTCGCTCGGACGGCGCGTGATCCAGCCGGCCGCCTCCATGCGGTCGACCAACGTGGCCACGGCCATCGGCGTGAGATCCAGGTGCTGGGCAAGCTCGGCCTGCGTCGGCGGATGGCCGCTCTCGTTGTACTTGACCTGCCCGATCAGGCGGCACTGCGCACGCGACAGGCCCAGCTCGACACGCGACAGCTGGTCGAACTGGCGACCGTAGAGTCGGCCGACCTCATTGACGATGAACCCGACGCGATTCGAGAATTCGGCTGGCTTTTTCATATAGGGATATATGATAAACCAGTTTACCAAATCGGGCGGGGAGGCCAGCCGATTGGAGGGGCGAGCCCTGCAGCAGCCCGGCCACCGCCGGATGGCTTGCGAGGGGCGCGCCGCAGAGGGACGCCCGCGCCGCTAACATGGGGCACCTTTCGTACCGAAATGGCTGAATGCCGACGCCGTCGCGCCTGTCCACCGCTGTCGTCAACCATCCTCCGAGGCTGTCGCGCTGGTTGCTCACGCTCGCCACGGCGGTCATGGCGATCGGGCTGCGCGCGCTGCTCCAGCCGGTGCTGGGCGACAGGCTGCCGTTCCTGCTGGCCTATCCGGCCGTGGTGCTGGCATCGTCGCTATGGGGCATCGGATCGGGGCTGGCGGTCGCGCTCGCGACCGCGCTGGTGGCCGCCGAGCCATGGATCCCGCCGACGCTGGACCCGACCGATCGACCGATGCACATCGGCGCCTTCTGCCTGGTCGCCATCTTCATCAGCCTGGTCACCAACCTGCGCGCCCGCAGCGCCTGGACGCCGGCGTCGGAGGGCTCCGAGACCGGCTTCGACACGCCGCTGGAGACCTGGTTGCGGGCGGTGCTGTGGGGGGCGGTGCTGGTGCCCGTCACGGCCTTCGTGGCGGCGTCCTGGTGGGGCTACGAGCGCGCGCTGACCGAGGCGGAGGACGCCTCCCAACGCGCCGCGACGCTGGTCCGCAACCACGCCCAACGCAGCTTCGAGATCGCCGAGCAGATCGCGCATCGTGCCGACGAGGCCGCCCGCGGAGACGAGGCGTCGCTCGGCGCGCGCGAGGCCGAGATCCACGCGCGGCTGGCCGACATGGTGGCCGGCCTGCCGTCGGTGGTGAACCTGAATGTCTGGGATGCGCAAGGCCGGCCGGTGGCGCGCAGCGATCGCTATCCGACCGACCACATCGTCTCGGTGGAGGACCGTGCCTACTTCGTGCAGCAGCGCAAGGCGCCCGTGCCGCTGGGCGTCAGCGAGGTCCTCACCGGACGCCAGACGGGAACGCGACTGCTGAACGCGACGATCCGGCGCCAGACCACGGACGGGCATTTCGACGGCATCGTCGCGGTGTCGCTGTCGCCCGGGTTCTTCCGCGAGTACTACCACTCGCTGGCCGCCGAGAACCCGAGGCTGACGCGCCTGGCGCTGGCCCGCGTCGACGGCGCGATCCTGGCGGACTGGCCGCCGTCGACTCCCTCCGACGAAGCGCCGCCGGCCAAGATGAACGACGATGTCTTCGCACTCGTGAAGGCGGGCCAGCGACAAGGCCACCTGGAGACGACCTCGCCGCGCGACCACCAGCGGCGCTTCGTCAGCTTCCAGCGCGTGGGCGACTATCCGCTGTATGTGGTCGCAGGCGTCAGCCGGACGGCGATGCTGAGCAGCTGGCTGCACTTCGTCGCGCTGCTGGCCGCACTGCTGGTGCCGGTGACGGCGGGCCTGAGCTACGTGTCGCTGGTGGCGCTGCGCAAGACGCGCCGCGAGCAGGCCATCACCGCCGCGCTCAACGAGGCCGTGCAGCGCCGGGCCGCGGCGGAAAAGGGCCGGCAGGAAAGCCAGAAGCTCGAGACGCTGGCCCAGCTGACGGGCGGCGTGGCGCACGACTTCAACAACCAGCTGGCCATCGTCAGCAGCAGCCTGCACGTGCACCGGCACCTGCACCCCGAGCTCGGCCA
>JBJMWF010000100.1:0-12063 GCA_045810265.1 Vitreoscilla sp.
CTGGAAGTGGTCGACCAGCTCAAGCGGCGCGGCCCCGAAGTGGCAGCCGCGATGCTTGGCCACGCGCATGTCATCCGGCAGCGCATCGTCGACCTGTCGCGCGGAATCCTCTCGCGGCACGGCTGGTCTGCCTGAGCCTGTCGGGCGCCGCGGCTTCAACGGCCCTGGCCTGACGCTGCCGCCGTTCCTTCGCCCTCAGGCGGGAATTCGCATCTCCGAGGATGGCCGGCGTTTGTCCAGCACCGACTGCACCCATTCGCGACGACGCTCATGCATCGATTCGATCGTGGCTTCTCGCGCCATGGCGTCGAGCTTGAGGCGCAATTCCCGATCGTCGATCGAAGCGGTCGCATGGATCAGGGCCTTGCCCAGAGCCTGTGCGTCGCCCCGCCTGTACAGGAGCTCCTCCGGGATTCCCAGCGCGCGATAGGGCAAGGAATCAGGGCACACGATGAGGCATCCCTGGCTGAGGGCGTCAAAGACCAGCCTGGGCTGTTCGTCGTTGAGATTGGTCAACACGACGATGTCCTGGCGCCGAAGGAATTGGAGGAATGGCTCGGGATATGCGAAGGTGCCGGCGAACTCCACGCACTTTTGCAAGCCAAGCGCCTGGGCCTGCTGGCGCAGCGCCGCTTCTTCCGGCCCCTTTCCGGCAATCAGCAGTCGGCAGGGAGGCGCGTTGCCTTGTTCGGCCAGTCCTGCGAGCGCCTCCAGCGCGAGCTGGACCCCTTTCATCGGCTCCAGTCGCGCCGCCACGCACAGGCGGACGACATCAGCCTGTCGAAGCGCGCCTTCGGTCTCGACGATGTCGCTGGATCGAATCCAGCTTGCCGTTCCAACGAAAATGTTGGCACTTGAGGACTGCACCAGGCGCCGCAAGCCCTCGCCCACGACAAACGTACCGTCGCTGCGCCGGGCCAGGTAACGCTGGCTGGCATCGACGCTGAGCGAGCGCAGCCGTGCGCGAAGCCGGTGCAAGACGTTCTTGCCGCGCGCGTTGACGATATGGGTCGTCGCCCGGTCGCTGGAAATACCCAGCACCACCGGCTTTCCCGCTCGGCGGGCGATGCGCACGAATGCACGTGAACGGCTTGCGTTCCTCCACGTCGAATTGCCGGGGATCTGCACCACATCGCAGGCGGCAATCTCGACATCAATGGACCGCCGGGCGGCCGGCAGCCGCACTGCCTTGACGTTCCCGGGCAGCGGCAGCAAGGCCCAATCCGTCGGGACGTCGGCCAGGACCGGAGAAAACAGCGTTACGGAACGCACTGCGGCAGCCTGCGCCTGCAGATCCTTGACCCACAGATCGACAGTCCATAGGCGGCCCTCGCGTTCGACCAGAGGAATTTCGCTGAGAAGGGCAAGTCGGTAGCTCATGATTCCTCGACGTTATCTGAACACGCGCCCGGTCGACGCGCGACAGGCACGCGCTTTGCCAAAGGGCCTCTCTGCGCTGTTGTCTTCAAGCCGTCATGGAGATCGCGTAGAACTGTACAAGCCCTCATATCTGGAATTGCTGGCGATGTGCTCGCGCCCCCTACTCACTCACTGGATGCGCGCCCTGCGGCGACGCAGGCTCGTCGCGCGGTTGTCGCGCATCGACGCCCGGCGGCGTCGAATCGAAATGCAGCCTGCAGCGAGGGATCGCACGGAGGCGCTGTCCACGATCCGGAAACTGGAGTCGCTCTGCGTCGAACGCGCGCGTCTTCGCTACTTCATCTGGCTGGCCGAGGGCCGGCCTGCTTCCCCAGTACCTCCTGGATTGAACGCAGGCACGAGCGCGAAGTGACGACGAACTGCTCCTCGGGCCATTCGCCCAGGTTGCTCAGCAGCCTGCCGAAAGTGACGCACAGGTAATTTCGGCTTTGGGCGGGCTGGCACTCCAGGATCGCACAGTGGTCGATGAGGGTTCGTCGGAAGCGGTTCGCGCCAATGCGAAGCGAGCTGGCGACTCGCACCAGGTCATAGATCGGCATGCCGTCGGCGCGAGCGCCCGCCCAGTCGATGACGTAGAAGGGGACATGGGCGCGATCCCCGCCTGGGCGCCACACGAAGTTGCCCCACCAAAGATCGTTGTGCGCAACGACGCTGCGAGGCTGCCACAGGCCTTTGTCGAGCTCCTCCAATGCGAGCTCCGCTGCAAATCGTGTCGCGTCGTCGCTTTTCGCATGATCGGCGAGGCAAGCCAGCGGCTGCCGCACCGAGCCATCGATGTCGGCGATGTTCTTCATGGTCGCGCGCGTCAGCCTCTCCAGCCAGCCCAGGATGGCTGGGGTCAGCCACAGGCGCTGCAAGCGTCCCGACCATCGGCCGCTGCTGACCGGCTTGCAGTACGGGGTGATCGAGTAGCTGCGCCCGTCGAATTCGCCAACGAACCACGATGCCAGCACCGCTTGTTTCAGCGGATCGCCCAAGGTCTGCCGGATCGCGTCGGCGACGGCGGCAGCTTGGCGCACGGATTCGGGATGGGCGCTCGGTGAAACGGCAATGAAGGCCGCAGGCTGCCCGCCACCATCGAGTACCACGAACTTTTCGCAGTAGTCGTCGACCAGTTGGGGCAATGGCAGCCGGTCGATGAAACCGACGTTGCGGCCTGGGCGAAGAAACGCGTCGATCTTCGCTCGCACCTCGTCAGGAAGTGCGTGGCCTCGCTCAGTCATCGGAATTGCGGATTCGGGACATCTCGCGGCGGGTCGACGAAGGGAAGAGCCCTGCGAAGCACAGGGAACCAAGCGCCTGATTGTCCCGGCTGCGGATGTCGATCCGCACGGTCGCTCTAGTCGATAAAGCCCGAGTTCCGCAGCTTTGTCACGATAGCGTCGGCCGCCTCTTCCGCAGTCTGGGTATGCGTATTGACCACCAGCTCCGGCGATTCCGGCGCCTCGTAGGGCGAACTGATGCCCGTGAAGTTGGCGATCTCGCCGCGGCGCGCCTTCTTGTACAGGCCCTTGACATCGCGCTCCTCGGCCACCGCCAGCGGCGTGTTGACGTGGATCTCGATGAACTCGCCGTCGGCCATCTGGCCGCGCGCCATCGCGCGCTCGGAGCGGAACGGCGAGATGAACGCCGTCATCACGATCAGGCCGGCGTCCACCATCAGGCGCGCCACCTCGGCCACGCGGCGGATGTTCTCGACGCGGTCGGCCTCGGTGAAGCCCAGGTCCTTGTTGAGGCCATGGCGCACGTTGTCGCCATCGAGCAGGTAGGTGTGGCGGCCCATCGCGGCGAGCTTCTTCTCGACCAGGTTGGCGATGGTGGACTTGCCGGCACCTGACAGGCCCGTGAACCACAGCACCGCCGGCCGCTGGCGCTTGAGCTCCGAGCGCAGCGCCTTGTCGACGTCGACGTGCTGCATGCGCAGGTTGTGCGAGCGGCGCAGCGCGAAGTTGAGCATGCCGGCGCCGACCGTGTTGTTGGTCATGCGGTTGATCAGGATGAAGCCGCCGGTGTCGCGATTGGCCTTGTAGGCATCGAACGCGATCTGCCGGTCCAGCGCGATGTTGACCACGCCGATCTCGTTGACGCCCAGCTGCTTGGCGGCCAGGTGCTCCATCGTGTTGACGTTGATCTTGTACTTGGGCTCGGTGATGGAGGCCGTCACGGTCTGCGTGCCGATCTTCATCAGGTAGGGACGGCCTGGCAGCATCGGCTCGTCGGTCATCCACACCAGCGAGGCCTCGAACTGGTCGGCCACTTCGGCCGGCGCCTCGGCCAGCGACAACACGTCGCCGCGCGAGACGTCGATCTCGTCTTCCAGCGTCAGCGTGATCGACTGCCCCGCCACGGCCAGCGGCAGGTCGCCGTTGAAGGTGACGATGCGCGCGACCTTGCTCTCCTTGCCCGAGGGCTGGGCGACGATGCGGTCGCCCGGCTTGACCGTGCCGCTGGTGACCACGCCGGCGAAGCCGCGGAAGTCGAGGTTGGGCCGGTTGACCCACTGCACGGGCATGCGGAAGGCCTCCTTCTGCAGGCGCGTGTCGTCCACCTCGCAGGTCTCGAGAAAGCCCATCAGCGTGGGGCCACGGTACCAGGGCGTCTTGTCGCTGGCCACCAGCATGTTGTCGCCCTTGAGCCCGGACAGCGGGATCGACGTGATGTCCTCCAGCCCGATCTGGCGCGCGAAGACTCGATACTCCTCGTCGATCTTGTCGAACACCTTCTGCGAGTAGTCGACCAGGTCCATCTTGTTGATGGCCAGCACCACCTTGCGGATGCCGATCAGGCTGACCAGGTAGCTGTGGCGGCGCGTCTGCGTCAGCACGCCCTTGCGCGCGTCGATCAGGATGACCGCGACATCGGCCGTGGATGCGCCGGTGATCATGTTGCGCGTGTACTGCTCGTGCCCGGGTGTGTCGGCGACGATGAACTTGCGTCGGTCCGTCGAGAAGAAGCGGTAGGCGACGTCGATCGTGATGCCTTGCTCGCGCTCGGCGGCCAGGCCGTCGACCAGCAGCGCGAAGTCGATCTCGCCGCCTTGCGTGCCCCACTTCTTGGAGTCGTTCTCGATCGCGGCAAGCTGGTCCTCGAACAGCATCTTCGACTCGTACAGAAGCCGGCCGATGACGGTGGACTTGCCGTCGTCGACGGAGCCGCAGGTGATGAAGCGCAGCAGGCTCTTCTTCTCGTGCTGCTTGAGGTATTTCTCGATGTCGGTCGAGATCAGTTCTGATTGGTGTGCCATCTGCTACTCGGTTCGCGTGAGATTCAAGGGAGCGGCGGATCCGGCTCTGCCGGGCCGCTCGCGGCCGGCCCCTCGGGGGCAGGGAGCGCCAGCGACCGTGGGGCTCAAAAGTATCCTTCCTGCTTTTTCTTTTCCATGGATGCCGCGGAATCGTGGTCGATCATGCGGCCCTGGCGTTCCGAGGTCTTGGTCAGCAGCATCTCCTGGATCACGTCCGTCAACGTGGACGCGGTCGATTCGACCGCGCCCGACAACGGGTAGCAACCGAGGGTGCGGAAGCGCACGCTCTTCATCATCGGCACCTCGCCGGCCTTGAGCGGCATGCGGTCATCGTCGACCATGATGAGCGTGCCATCGCGATCGACGACCGGCCGCTCCGCCGCGAAATACAGCGGCACGATGGGGATGTTCTCGAGGTAGATGTACTGCCAGATGTCGAGTTCGGTCCAGTTCGAGATCGGGAACACGCGGATCGACTCGCCCTTCTGCTTGCGGCCGTTGTACAGGCGCCAGAGCTCGGGCCGCTGGTTCTTCGGATCCCAGCGATGCTGCGCCGAACGGAACGAGAAGATGCGCTCCTTGGCGCGCGACTTCTCCTCGTCGCGGCGCGCCCCGCCGAAGGCGGCGTCGAAGTTGTACTTGTCCAGCGCCTGCTTGAGCCCCTGCGTCTTCCACATGTCCGTGTGGATCGACGAGCCGTGCGTGAAGGGATTGATGCCCAGCTCGGCGGCCTCGGGATTCTGGTAGACCAGCAGCTCCATGCCGGACTCCCTGGCCATGCGTTCGCGCAGCTCGTACATCGCGCGGAACTTCCAGGTGGTGTCCACGTGCAGCAGCGGGAACGGCGGCGGCGACGGGAAGAAGGCCTTGCGGGCCAGGTGCAGCATCACGGCCGAATCCTTGCCGATCGAATAGAGCATCACGGGGTTGTCGGTCTCGGCGACGACCTCGCGCATGATGTGGATGCTCTCGGCTTCCAGGCGCTGCAGGTGGGTGAGGTTCATGGGTTCGTCCATTGGCGACGCACGGGGCGCGGAGAAGGGCCGGCCGGACGCTGCGGGCGACGGGGCCAGGGCAGCGGCGGCGGTGGCCGTGTTCGAGGGAAAGGGGGCGGCCGCCAGGGGCGGCGGAGTCAGCTTGAGGATCTCGTCGGCAGGCGGCGTCCGCCGCGCCAGCGCGATCGGGCAGGCCAGCACCTGCAGGCGCGGCTGCGACGCGATCCAGTCGTTCAGCTGGGTCGCGCGGCGCAGGTCCAGGCCGTGCAGCCAGGCGATGACCGGGCTGGGCGTCTGTGCCTGCAGGCGGCTCAGGAAGTCGACGTAGGCATCCTGCAGGCTCAACGAGGCGACCGGCAGCCAGGCGATTTGCCCGCGCGCGTCTACGGCCACCAGCAACCCGCGGGAGCTGCCGCCCGCCACGGGCGCGGGCAGGCCGCCGCACCACCAATGGCGCGGCGCGCCGGTGCCGCGGCCAGGGGGAGGCTGCGACGCCAGCCACGAGGCGCCGGCCGGCGAGCGTTCGGTGGCATCGCGCAGCGCAACCAGCGTCAGGCCCCAGCGCCCCAGGCAGCGCGCCACCGCGCGCGGATGCAGGTCGACGCCAAAGCGCCGCTGCGCGCAGTCGCGCACGGCCTCGGCGGACCACAGCGTGGCGGGCAGGCCGGCGTCCCCTGGCGTGCCATACAAGGCCAGCAGGGCGAGCTCGGCCTCCTGCGCGAGCGTCAGCGCCCGCCCGACGCCTTGCGGCCGCCCGCGGGTGCCGACGTCCACCGCATGCCAGCCGCCTTCGGTGAAGGCCTTGAATGCGGCGATGATGGTCGGCACGCTCAGTCCGGTTTCCTCGCGCACGTGCGCCAGGCTGCGGCCGTCCACGCGCAACTGCACCGCGCGGCGGCGCTGCGCATTGAGCTGGACGAGCGGGGGAGTGAGGGCGGACACAGAACCGGGACACTAAAACTTTTAGTGGCGCGATTTTGTCATAATCCAACGAATCCCGCATACCCGTTATGACAGTCCTGACTGTGCGCCCCTCGCTCTACAGCTCCCTGCTCGACGCCCTGACGCCCCTGATCCACGAGGCTGGGGAGGTGGTGATGCGCATCTACGCAACCGACTTCGAAGTCGAGGTCAAGGGCGACGATTCGCCGGTGACGCTGGCCGACCAGTGCGCCGAAAAAGTCATCTTCGAAGGCCTGAAGCGCATCGCGCCCGACATTCCCGTCGTGGGCGAGGAGGCCGCTTCGGCCGGTGATATTCCGGATGTGAGCGATCGCTTTTGGCTGGTCGATCCGATCGATGGCACGAAGGAGTTCGTCAATCGCAACGGGGAGTTCACGGTCAACATCGCCCTGATCGAACACGGCGTGCCGGTGATCGGCCTGGTGCTCGCGCCCGCGCTCGGTCGCCTGTACGCCGGCGCGGCGGGGCTGGGCGCGTGGGTGGAGGATCGCCATGCGCGCCAACCGATCGCGGTGCGCGAGGTGCCGGTCGACGGCTTGACGGTGGTGGGCAGCCGCCACCACGGCGACGATGCCGCGGTCAGTGCCTTCCTGGCGGGGCAGTCCATCGTCGCCCAGCGCACGGTCGGCTCGTCGCTCAAGCTGTGCCTGCTGGCCGAAGGACTGGCGGATGTCTATCCGCGCTTCGGCCGCACGATGGAATGGGACACCGCCGCCGGCGATGCGGTGCTGCGGGCGGCCGGGGGCTCGGTGTGCACGCTGGACGGCGCGCCGCTGGCCTATGGCAAGCCGGGCTTCGAGAACCCCGACTTCGCGGCTTGGGGCGCTCGCTAGACCGTACGTCTGCGGCGCTCGCCTCGCGTGGCGGCGCCCAGGCCGAGGCCGGCCAGCATGAGCAGCGCGACGGCCGGCTCCGGCACCGCGCTCAGGCTGCCGGCAAAGCTCCCGTTGGGGGCGTGATAGCCGTAGTCGTAGGTGAATCGGGCGGTGCGGGTGGCCCAGTCGAAGCTGAACGACTCCGAGTCGTCGAGCGCCTGCACGGTGCCCTGGGGCGCTCCGCCGGTGACCGAAATGCCGCCGACCAGCAGATCGGTGGAGAAGGCGCCCAGGCTGATGCTGAAATCGGCGATGTCGGTCAGGCCGGGCTCGATCAGCCACGAGCCGTCGCCGTCGATGGGCGTGTCGAAGCTCATGACCGCGGACAGGCTGCCGCTGCGCGGGCAGGCCGGCTGGTCGAACGGAGGAAAGCAGCCTTCCGTGCCGCCGCCCGAATAGGTGCCTGACAGGCTGACTGCATATTGGAAGTGCTCCGCGTGCGCCGTCAGTGCCATGGTCAAAAGCGCGACTGCAGCCGCCACTCGACGAAGTCTCATATCGTTTCCCGGGTCTTCAGCGGTCAGTCACAGCGCTGACCCAGGCAAATTCTGAAGGCGTCAGCCGAGCCGGACAAGCGTGGGAATGCCCGTCGACAGGAAGCGTTACACACCTTGCCGATGGTGGTCGGTCGCGCGCAACGTGCACCTGCGATCCTGCGTCGTCAGGTGCCGGTGCCCGGACCGCTTTCGAACGACGCGCCCAGGCGGCGCCGCGCGGCGACTTCGTCGACGCCCACGGTGGCGGCCCAGGCCTTGAACTGGTCCTCGCCGATGCGTCCGACGTTGAAGTAGCTCGATTGCGGGTGGGCGAGATAGAAGCCGGACACGCTGGCTGCCGGCGTCATCGCCAGGCTCTCGGTGAGCGCCATGCCGATCTCCGCGGCCTGCAGCGCGCGGAACATGTCGAGCTTGACGCCGTGTTCGGGGCAGGCCGGGTAGCCCGGTGCCGGGCGGATGCCCTGGTACTTCTCGGCGATCAGTTCGTCGACCGACAGCTTCTCGTCCGGTGCGTAGCCCCACAACTCGGTGCGCACGCGCTGGTGCAGCCGTTCGGCGAACGCTTCGGCCAGGCGGTCGGCGATGGCCTTGAGCATGATGGACGAATAGTCGTCGTGCGCGGCCTCGAAATCGGCCTCGCGCTTGTCCACGCCCAGGCCCGCGGTGACGGCAAACATCCCGATCCAGTCCGGCTTGGTGCCCTTGGGCGCGATGTAGTCGGCCAGCGAGCGGTTCGGGCGCCGCACCTCGACGCCGTTCTCGTCCGGGATCACCGGACGCTCGGTCTGCATGCGCAGCGGCGCCCATTTCAGCAGCACCTCGGTGCGCGATTCGTCGGTGTAGATCTCGATGGTGTCGTCGTCGACGGTGTTGGCGGGCCAGAAACCCATCACGCCGTTGGCGGTCAGCCAGCGGCCTTCGACGACGCGCTTGAGCATCGCCTGGCCATCCGCGAAGACCTTGGTGGCGGCGTCGCCGACGACTTCGTCGGTCAGGATCTTGGGGTACGGTCCGGCCAGGTCCCAGGTCTGGAAGAACGGGCCCCAGTCGATGCAGGCGGCGATCTCGGCCAGGTCGTACTGCTTGAACATGCGCCGGCCGATGAATTTCGGCGCCGGCGGCGTGTATGCGGCCCAGTCGATTGGCGTCTTGTTGGCGCGCGCCGCGGCGAGCGTGACCAGCGGCACCTGCTTGCGGTTGGCGTGCTGCTCGCGCACCCGGGCGTAGTCGGCGTCGAGCTCCTGGCGGAACTGCGGGCCGCGGTCGTCCGACAGCAGGTCGGCGCACACGCCCACCGCGCGCGAGGCGTCGGGCACGTAGACCACCGGGCCTTCGTAGTGCGGCGCGATCTTGACGGCGGTGTGCACACGGCTGGTCGTCGCCCCGCCGATCAGCAGGGGGATCTTCAGCGCACGGAAATCGGGGTCGCGCTGCAGCTCGGAGGCGACGTACTGCATCTCCTCCAGGCTGGGCGTGATCAGGCCGGACAGCCCGATGATGTCGGCGCCTTCGACCTTGGCGCGATCGAGGATGTCCTTGCAGGACACCATCACGCCCATGTTGACGACCTCGAAGTTGTTGCACTGGAGCACGACGGTGACGATGTTCTTGCCGATGTCGTGCACGTCACCCTTGACGGTGGCGATGACGATCTTGCCCTTGGAGCGCACGTCGTCGCCGGCCGCCTCCATGCGCAGCTTTTCTTCCTCGATGTAGGGCACCAGATGGGCGACGGCGGACTTCATCACGCGCGCCGACTTGACCACCTGCGGCAGGAACATCTTGCCCGCGCCGAACAGGTCGCCGACGACGTTCATGCCGGCCATCAGCGGCCCCTCGATGACGTGCAGCGGCCGCCCACCGCGGGCGGCGATGGCCTGCCAGGCCTCCTCGGTGTCCTCGGTGATGAACTCGGTGATGCCCTGCACCAGCGCATGCGAGAGCCGTTCCTCCACCGTGCCGGCACGCCATGCGAGCCGCGCGGAGTCGTCGCGCACCTGGCCCTTGACGGCCTCGGCGGCGTCCAGCAGCCGCTCGGTGGGGGTCTTGGCGGCGTCGGCGGCGCTCTCGCTGCCATCGAGTCGCGGCTTGCGGTTCAGGACCACGTCCTCGACCAGCTCACGCAACTTCGGATCGAGGTTGTCGTACACGCCCACCATGCCGGCGTTGACGATGCCCATGTCCATGCCGGCCTGGATCGCGTGGTACAGGAACACGGTGTGGATCGCCTCGCGCACCGGCTCGTTGCCGCGGAACGAGAAGCTCACGTTCGACACGCCGCCCGAGACCTTGGCCCCGGGCAGGTTCTGCTTGATCCAGCGCGTGGCGTTGATGAAGTCGACGGCGTAGTTGTCGTGCTCCTCGATACCCGTGGCGATCGCGAAGATGTTCGGGTCGAAGATGATGTCCTCGGGCGGGAAACCGACCTGGTCGACCAGGATGCGGTACGCGCGCTGGCAGATCTCGATCTTGCGTTCGAAGGTGTCGGCCTGGCCCTTCTCGTCGAACGCCATCACCACGGCCGCGGCGCCGTAGCGGCGCACCAGGCGGGCCTGGCGGCGGAATTCGTCCTCGCCTTCCTTCATCGAGATCGAGTTGACGATGCCCTTGCCCTGCAGGCACTTCAGGCCGGCCTCGATCACGCTCCACTTGGACGAGTCCACCATCACCGGCACGCGGGCGATCTCGGGTTCGCTGGCCACCAGGTTCAGGAAGCGCACCATCGCCGCCTGGCTGTCCAGCATCGCCTCGTCCATGTTGACGTCGATGACCTGGGCGCCGTTCTCGACCTGCTGGCGGGCCACCGCGAGCGCCTGCTCGAATTCGCCGGCCAGGATCAGGCGGGCGAAGGCCTTGGACCCGGTGACGTTGGTGCGTTCGCCGATGTTGACGAACAGGTGCCCCGCGTCCAGCGTCACAGGCTCGAGCCCGGACAGTTTCATGGGAGGTGGATTCTTGGGGCCGGCGTCGACCGCGGCGCTATCAGGCGTGGACATGCCTCAAATTGTAGGGGCGCGCACTCAAGACCGGGCTTCGTATGGCCGATATCGGGGGTTCCTGACCACTTCCTTGCACGCCAGCCGTCCTCATGAAGGTCGTCCCCCTGTCCTCCGAAGGCCTGCGCATCGGCCGTCCGCTGCCCTTCTCGGTGCGCGACGGGTCGGGCGCCGTGCTGCTGGCGCGAGGCGCGGCGATCCAGACCGAGCGGCAGCTGCAACTGCTGCGCTCGCGCGAGATCTTCATCGACACGGTGGAAATGGAGGCGGTGCAGCGCGCCTACAACGGCCAGCTCGACCAGCTGCTGCGCCAGGACGTCGCCCTCGGCCGCATCGCCGGCGCCCGGCCGGAGTACGAGGCGCTGTCGCTGGCCGGCGCCGGGCGGGCGGCGGAACGTCCGCTCGACTGGCCCAACCTGCAGATGCGCCTGCGCCTGTTGCTGGGGGATCCGCGGGGCGCCGACTGGGTCGCCCGCCTGCGCACGCTGCGCGATGACGTGCTGGCCCTCGTCGAGCGCAACCCCGACCGCGCGCTGATGCGGCTGACGCAGGACGCCAGCAACGAATTCCAGGACTACAGCGCCAACCACAGCTTGTTCGTCTGCGTGCTCACTTCGATGGCGTGCAGCCAGTTGGCGGGTTGGCAGGCCGCGTGGACAGACGCATTGACGCTGGCGGCGCTGAGCATGAACGTCAGCTTCATGCAGGCGCAGGACGAGCTGGCGCGGCAGTCCGGACCCCTCAGCGAGGCTCAGCGCCGCGTGCTGATCGAGCATCCCCAGCGCTCGGCCGAAGTCCTGGCCGCGGTTGGCGTCGACGATCCGACGTGGCTGTACGCGGTGCGCCACCACCACACGGCGCCATCCGGTCCGCTGGCCGGCCGTCCGGCCGAGGAAACGATTGCCCGCCTGGTCCGCCGCGCCGACCGCTATGCGGCGCGCCTGAGTCCGCGCAAGAGCCGGCCGGCGTCGTCGGCCACCGCGGCGGCGCAGGCCGCGTTGCTGGACGAGGGCGGCCACACCGACGAGGCCGGCCAGGCCCTGGTCCGCACGC
>JBJMWF010000101.1:0-12810 GCA_045810265.1 Vitreoscilla sp.
CTGGAGGAGCTCGCGGGCAAGCTGGGTTTCGACGACGCGCAGGCGCTGTTCGAGGTGGTTGGCAAGGACGAGTACTCGCTGCGCAACATCGAGAACCTGCTGCGACCGGCCGAGCCGCCGCCGCCCGACGAGGTCATCCAGCTCAAGCGCCCGCGCACCGGCGGCGCCGCCGGCGGCGTGCTCGTGGTGGGCATCGATTCGCTGCTGACGACGTTGGCCAGTTGCTGCCGGCCGGCGCCGCCCGATGCGATCGGCGGCTACGTGACGCGCGGCAGGGGGGTTGCCGTGCACCGCAGCGCCTGCGCCAACTTCCGCCACATGGCCGCGAGCAACCCGGAGCGCGTCATCCCGGTCGAATGGGGGGCCTCGGCCGTCGAGGCGCGCATCGACCGGAGCGTCTACGCGGTCGACGTCGTGGTCGAGGCGCAGGACCGCCAGGGCCTGCTGCGCGACATCTCCGACGTTCTGGCCAAGCAGCGCGTCAACGTCATCGGCGTCAGCTCGCAGTCGACCAAGGGGATCGGCGACCGGCGCGCGTTCATGACCTTCACGGTGGAGATCGACAGCGCGGAGCGGCTGGGCCAGGTGCTGGGCCTGGTGGCCAAGGTGGACGGGGTCGACTCGGCGCGGCGCCGCTGAACCGCGGTGTTCGGCGGCGGATCAGGGCAATCCATGAGCAAAGCCTCATGTGCGACTGGTCTTTTCCTGTCACGCTAGGATGGTTTTGGCCGACCTGGTGCGGCCGTGACCGTCGCCAACGACCTGTCGACCGTTCAGGCGCCTGTCCGCATCCATCGCAATTCCGCGCTCACGCCAGTCGACCGGAGGAACCATGGCTCGCTCAACGTCCACGACGCTGCCCACGGCCAGCATCGACCCCGGCCTCACCGAGGCCGCGACCCGCATCATCCACAAACTGCTGGGCCGCTTCGAGGGCTCCGTTGCGCTGAGGCTGTGGAACGACGTGACGCATTCGTTCGGACAATGCGCCGACCGCGTCGCGCCCAGCTTCACGCTGGTGCTGCGCGATCCGTCGGTGCTGCGCGACCTGGTGCTCAAGCGCGGTCCGATCCCGCTGGCCGACGCGTACTTCCATGGTCGGCTCGACGTCGAGGGCGATCTCTACGCCGCCCTCGGCCTGAAGCACCACTTCCAGAACCTGTCGTTGAGCGGCCGCGAGCGCGCGGGCCTGTTGATGGATGCGCTGCGCCTCGCGTTCAAGCCGGCCAGGAAGATCGCACCCGCCGGCTACGTGCCCACGACGCGCCAGTTCACCCACGACCATTCACTGGAGAGCGACCGCGCCGCGATCTCGCATCACTACGACGTCTCCAACGACTTCTACAAGCTGTTTCTCGACCAGCGCATGGTGTACTCGTGCGCCTATTTCCATTCGCCCGACGACACCCTGGATGCCGCGCAGGCGCAGAAGCTGGATCACATCTGCCGCAAGCTGCGGCTCCAGCCCGGCGAGCGCTACCTGGACATCGGTTGCGGCTGGGGCGCGCTCGTCATCTGGGCCGCCAAGCACTACGGCGTGCAGGCCCACGGCATCACGCTGAGCCAGGCGCAACTGGACGAGGCCACCAGGCGCATCGCGGCCGAGGGCCTGCAGGACCGCATCAAGGTCGAACTGCGCGACTACCGCACCCTGGAAGGCGAGGGCGTGTACGACAAGGTGTCCAGCGTGGGCATGTTCGAGCACGTGGGCCTGGCCAATCTGCCGCAGTACCACGCCACCGTGCATCGCGTGCTCAAGCCCAACGGCCTGTTCCTGAACCACGGCATCACGCACGAGGAAGACGGCTGGCAGCCCAGCGTCGACACCGAGTTCATCAACCGCTATGTGTTTCCGGACGGCGAGCTCGATCGCGTCAGCAACATCCAGGCCGGCATGGAAGCCGCGCGCTTCGAGATCCAGGACGTCGAGAACCTGCGCAGCCATTACGCCCGCACGCTGCGCCACTGGGTCAGCCGCCTGGAAGCGCATCATGACGAGGCGACGAGCTACGTCAGCGAGGCGACCTACCGCGTCTGGCGCCTGTACATGGCCGCCAGTGCGCTGGAGTTCGAATCCGGCGGCACCGCCATCCACCAGATCCTCGCCTCGCGCCGTCCCGACGCGCGCCCATACAAGCAGCCCGTGCCACTGACACGACAGGACTTGTATAGCCGCGAAAATGCATGCTAGAATAGCGGTCTTGCAGGCGCGTAGCTCAGCTGGTTAGAGCACCACCTTGACATGGTGGGGGTCGTTGGTTCGAGTCCAATCGCGCCTACCAAAATCCATGTCGCATTCGCCTGATGGCGAGTGATGGCAAGGCCCCACGGGAAACCACGCAAGAGGGTGTACCGGTACAAGAGGCCAGGAAGGAATTTGGCGGCTGCCTGCAAAGAGGCCGCTTCATTCAAAGTCAGCCCCGAACGACGAAAGTTGTTCGGGGCTTTTTCTTTGTGCGCCGCTGATCTGCATGGACGGCGCTTGCGCCGAGGTCGCTCGCATGTCGGGCGATGTCGAGGTGTCTGGCGCGCCTCGGATCGCGTCATGTAGTCGCCGCCGAGCACAACGCCGATCGCGATTCGAGGTGGGCCTGACGCCGGCCCCTGCTCAGGATCGGCGCCTGGCACGTTCTCGTCCGCGAGCAACCGGCCTCGGTCGCTGGCATCGTGACGCCGACGAGCACATGCCAGGCACCTTGCTCCGCGGCGCGCGGCCGTCGAACGAATGCAAGGCCATCGCGCTGCTCAGGCGCCGGATGCGGCCAGGCCTGCGGCCGATGCTGGGCCGCTCGCCGGCACGACGCGGCCGGCCTGTGCGGTGCCGTTGTCGCGGCTGTCGGTGTCGGGCAGCCCCAAGGTGTTGGGACCAGGCTTGCTCAAAGGCGTCGGCCTGGACTGCTGCGTCGTGTGCGCATCGAACGCCAGCTTGCCGCGCAGCTTCGCGACCTGGTCGGCGCTGACGGCGGGCGCGGCGTTGCCCCACTCGTTGCGGACGTAGGTCGCTACCGCGGCCACCTGCTTGTCGTCCAGCTTCCAGGCGAAGGCCGGCATCGTGAACGCCGTCGGTGCGGCGCGCGTGGGGGACGCCTGCGCGCCTGCGAGGATGATGTGCAGCGCGGTCGTCGGGTCGGTCTGCTGCGCGTTGGCCGAGTGCGCGAGCGGCGGGAACGCGAGCGGCTGGCCCTGCGCGTGCATCAGGTGGCAGGCCGAGCACTGGTCGACGAAGATCGCCTCGCCGGCCTTCATCTGCGCGGTGTCGGGCGGCGTCATCGAGGCGCGTGGCGACTCCGCGCGATCGGCCAGGTAGGCCACGATGGCCTGCAGGTCGTCGTCGGACAGCCGCGAGGTTGAGTCCTGCACGACCAGGCCCATCTCGCCCATGGCCGATGCGTGCGGGTTGCGGCCGCTCCTGAGGAAGGCCATGGTCTCGTCGCGGCTCCAGCCGCCCAGGCCGGTGCGGCCATTGGGCGTCAGGTCGGGCGCGAACCAGGCGCCGAAGGCGCCGCCGTGGAAGTCGTGGCCTTTCTGCGGGCCGCCCAGGACGGTCTTGGGCGTGTGGCACGCGGCGCAGTGGCCCGGGCCCTCCACGAGATAGGCGCCGCGGTTCCATTGCTCGTTGTGCGCCGGGTCGGCGGCGAAGGTCGTCTTGTCCAGGTACAGCAGGTTCCACACCGACACCAGCGCACGGATGTTGAACGGGAAGGGCAACTGGTTGCGGTCGGGCCTGTTGGCGACCGGCGGCAGGGACTGCAGGTAGGCGAACAGCGCGTCGGTGTCCGCGCGGGGCATGTGCGTGAAGTAGTTGTACGGGAAGGCCGGGTACAGGTGGTCGCCATTAGCCGAGATGCCTTCGTGCATCGCGCGGTAGAACTGGTCGGCGCTCCAGTTCTTCAGGCCGCTCGCGTCGGGCGTGAGGTTGGCTGACAGCACGGTGCCGAACGGCGTGTCCAGCGGACGCCCGCCGGCGTACGGTGCGCCGCCAGCCGTCGTGTGGCAGCCCTGGCAGTCCCCGGCTGCGGCCAGGTAGCGTCCGCGTTCGACCAGCGACGCCGTCGCGCCGGGGCGCTGGATGCCCGGGCTGGACGCCGCCGAGGCCGCCGCCGGTGCGGACGCCACCAGCCATGCCGGCACTGCGGTCGACGCCGCGGGCTTGGCCCCATGCGCCTCCAGGGCCGCGTCGGCGTGACGCAGCTTCTTCGGTGCCGGCATCGGTGGCACCGGTACCGACTGGCCGAACACGGCGACCGTGGTGATGGCGGCGGCGACGACGGACAGCGCGATCAGGGGATGGGTTCGCATGGGCCGCGCTCCTCAGGCCAGCGCGCCAGGCGCCTTCAGGTAGCGCTGCGTGATCGCCGCGGCCGACGCGTAGGCCAGCGCGGCGACGGTGCCGGTCGGGTTGTAGCCGGGGTTCTGCGGGAACGCGCTGGCGCCCATCACGAACAGGTTGGAGACGTCCCACGACTGCAGGTAGCGGTTGACGGCGCTGGTCGACGGGTCGACGCCCATGATGGCGCCGCCGGTGTTGTGCGTGGTCTGGTAGGGCACCACGTCCCAATGCCCCAGGCGCTTGTTGATCTTGATCTCGCGCGGCTTCATCGCGCGCGCGATCTCGGCGGCCCGGTCGGTGAGGTAGTCCGACATGCGGTGCTCGTTGTCGGTGAAGTCGAAGGTCATGCGCAGCAGCGGACGGCCGTAGACATCGCGATACGTCGGGTCGAGGTCGAGATAGTTGCCACGATGGCTCATCACCGCGCCGTGCGTGACGATGCTCATCGTCTTGAGGTAGTTGGCCGCGATGGCCTTCTTGAAGGCGCCGCCCCAGGCCGGCGTGCCCTCGGGCACCGGGTGCGTCTCGATGGGCCGCGCCCCGGTCTGCACCACGCCGACGTAGCCGCCGCCGATGAAGCCCAGGCCGGTGTGGTCGAAGTTGTCGCCGTTCCACTCGTCGACCAGCATGCCGTGCGCGCCGGCCCCGATGAAGGGATTGAGGATCTTGTCGTCGTAGAACAGGTTCACCGACGACGTGATCTGATACGCGTAGTTCCTGCCGATGACGCCCTGTCCGGTCTGCGGGTCGTAGGGCGTGCCGATGCCCGAGAGCAGCAGCAGGCGCACGTTGTTGAGGATGTACGAGCACATCACGATGAGGTCGGCGGGCTGCTCGATTTCCTCGCCCGCGGCGTCCACGTAGGTGACGCTGACGGCGCGCTTGCCCGAGGAGTCGAGATTGATCTTCATGACCTCGCATTCGGTGCGCAGCCTGAAGTTGGGCTTTTTCATCAGCACCGGCAGGATGGTCGCCTGCGCGGAAGCCTTGGAGTAGTTGCCGCAGGCGAACTTCTCGCAGAAGCCGCAGTAGGTGCAAGCCTGCAGCCGCACGCCCAGCGGGTTGGTGTACGCCTGCGACATGTTGGCCGACGGCTGCGGGAACGGATGCAGGCCCAGTCCTTTGGCAGCCTCGGCGAACAGCGTGGGCGGATAGCTCATCGCCATCGGCGGATTCGGATACTCGCTGGCGCGCGGACCTTCGAACGGATTGCCGCCTGGCTGGATCTCGCCCTTGAGGTTGCCGGCCTTGCCGCTGATGCCGCACAGGCGTTCAAAGCGGTCGTAGTACGGCTCGAGGTCGTCGTAGCTGACGCCCCAGTCCTGGATCGTCATCGTGTCGGGCAGGGCGCCGGCGCCGTAGCGCTGCAGGTTGTGGCTGCGCGCGACGAAGTCGGTCGGCAGGAAGCGCCAGGTCTGGCCGTTCCAGTGCACGCCGGCGCCGCCGACGTTGGTGCCGGGCAGGAACGAGCCGAGCTTGCGCATCGGCAGCGCCACCTGGCTGGCGTCGTTGCGGATGGTCTGCGTGTCGTGCGCCGGCAGCTGGAACAGATCGTGGCGCCAGAAATAGCGCAGCTCGTCCTGCGCGAAGGTGGTGGCGAATTCGCGCGAGGTGTCGGCCCACGCGCCGCGTTCGAGCGCCAGCACATCCAGGCCGGCCTCGGTGAGCTCCTGCGCCATGATGGCGCCGGTCCAGCCGAAGCCGATCATCAACGCATCGACGGAAGGCAGTTTCCGGGCCATCGCGCTAGCTCCTGGTCCACTCGACGCGGCCGCTGATGCCCACCGGCGGCAACGGATACTTCTGGCCATGCTGCGCGACGAACGGCGAGTTGTCGTAGCGCGCCCCCGGAAAGCCGATCAGCTTCCAGCCGGCCATGTCGCGGTTGCCGCCGTAGATCGGGTCGCTCCAGAAGCCCTCCATCGTGTTGTGCAGCAACTGCGCGAAGAAGGCCTTGGCGTCGACGCCGTCCAGGGCGACGTCGCCTTTCTCCAGGCGTTGCAGGAAGGCGTCCTGGTCTGCGGGCGCGAGCCTGGCGAAGCTGGCGCCTCGCGACTCGCGCACCACGGCGGCGTCGATCGCCTTGATCGCCGCGCGATAGAGCCCGGCCGGCGTCAGCCGCGTCTGGTAGCCCTGGGTGGGCAGGCCGGGGCTCCATGGACCCTGCATGTACCAGCGCTCGCCGCGGCCGTAGGCGCCGGCGAGCTGGCGGTCGATGAAAGTCGGGACGCCGGCTTCGACCGCGCCCGGGCCGAGGTCGTCGGCCGGGATCAGGCGGGCGACCGCTGCACTGACGAATGCAGCCTCGGCATCGGTGAACCAGGTCCAGCCGGCGCTGGTGTCGGCGGCCAGTGGCGCGTTGGCCTGGCCTTCCTTGAAGGGAACGTCGCGGCCACCGAGCGTGGCGGCGGTGACGACGGGCACCGCGGTGATGACGGCGCCTGCGGTGAGGAGCCGTCGGCGACTGACTCGCTGTTCGTCCATGTCGGTGTCCCGGTCGAGCTGTGGCGACACGGTTGGGCAAACGGCGTGCGAGCCGGGGGCGATCCCGCAGGCGCAAGTCTTGTCGCGCTTTGGCGCGCGAGTGGACGCTCAGTGTCCGGTCCGGCCTGCCGTCATGTTTGCCGACGCGTCACAGGCTCGCGTGCGTGAGGCGCCCGCGTGCGCGGGGCGTCAGTCCGGTCGCACCATGTCCTCGGCGCGCACCCAGGCGTCGAACTGCTCGCCGCTCAGCTTGCCCGAGGCGATGGCCGCATCGCGCAGCTTGAGCCCCTTGGCATGCGCGGTGCGCGCGATCTGGGCGGCGGCGTCGTAGCCGATGTGCGGGTTCAGCGCGGTCACCAGCATCAGCGAGTTCTGCAGCAGTTCGGCGATGCGGTCACGGCGTGGCTCGATGCCTTGCGCGCAGTGCTTGTCGAAGCCGCGCATGCCGTCATCAAGCAGCCGCACGCTCTGGAGCAGGTTGTGGATCATCACCGGCTTGTAGACGTTCAGCTCGAAGTTGCCGCTGGCGCCCGCCATGCTCACGGCGACGTCGTTGCCGATCACCTGGCAACACAGCATCGTCATCGCCTCGCACTGCGTCGGGTTGACCTTGCCGGGCATGATGGAGCTGCCCGGTTCGTTCTCGGGGATCTGCAGCTCGCCCAGGCCGCTGCGCGGGCCGCTCGCGAGCCAGCGCACGTCGTTGGCGATCTTGGTGAGTGCGACGGCCAGCGCTTTCAACGCGCCGTGTGCACGCACGATCGCGTCGTGCGCCGCGAGCGCGGCGAACTTGTTGGGCGCGGTGACGAAGCCCAGGCCGGTCATGCGATCGAGTTCGGCCGCGACGTCGGCGCCGAACGTCGCCGGCGTGTTCAGGCCGGTACCCACCGCGGTACCGCCGAGAGCCAGTTCGCGCAGTTCGGGCAAGGCCGCGTGCAGTCCACGCTCGGCGTGATCGAGCTGGGCGACCCAGCCCGAGATCTCCTGGCCCAGCGTCAGCGGCGTCGCGTCCTGCAGGTGGGTGCGGCCGATCTTGACGATGTCGTCGAAGGCCCTGGCCTTGGCGTCCAGGGTGGCGCGCAGGCCCTGCAGCGACGGGATCACGTGCTGCGCGATGCCCTGCACGGCCGCGACGTGCATCGCGGTGGGGAACACGTCGTTCGACGACTGGCCCAGGTTGACCTCGTCGTTGGGATGCACCAGGCGCTTCAGGCCGAGCGGGCCGCCCAGGATCTGCGAGGCCCGGTTGGCCAGCACCTCGTTCATGTTCATGTTGCTCTGCGTGCCCGAGCCGGTCTGCCAGACGGCGAGCGGGAACTCGTCTTCCCAGCGTCCCTCGATCACCTCGGCAGCGGCCTGTGCGATCGCGCCGGCCTTGTCGCCGGGCAGGCGTCCGGTGCGCTCGTTGACGTGGGCGGCGGCACTCTTGACCAGCGCCAGCGCGTGCAGCAGCTCGGGCGGCATGCGCTCGGTGGAGATCGCGAAATGCTCGATGGAGCGCTGCGTCTGCGCGCCCCACAGGTGCTCGCCGGGAACAGGGATGTCGCCCCAGGCGTCGTGTTCGATGCGTTGTTCCGTGCTCATGAGTCGGTCTCGTCGATGGTGTGAGGGCAACGCCCATGAGCGTACAAGCCTCGCGAAGACCCTGATGGACGACCGGTGCAGCAGCCTGGCTTCGGCGCGGCCGCAACGTGCGGGGCTTACCCTTGCTGCGGTGCAGCGAGACCCCTCTAGAATCATCGGCAATCGCACATCGTCAGAACGGGAACATCTCATGGTCACGACGCGTCGCAGCACCAAGGCCAGCGCCGATCCGGCGGCTCCGGCCGGCATCCGCATCCTCAAGAAGTATCCCAACCGCCGGCTCTACGACACCCTCACGAGCTCGTACATCACGCTGGCCGACGTCAAGAAGATGGTGCTCGAGGCCGCGCCGTTCGAGGTGCGCGACGCCAAGTCGGGCGACGACCTCACGCGCGCCATCCTGCTGCAGATCATCCTCGAGGAAGAGACCGGCGGCATGCCGATGTTCAACACCCAGATGCTGGCGCAGATCATCCGCTTCTACGGCCACGCGATGCAGGGCGTGATGGGCTCCTATCTCGAGAAGAACCTGCAGGCACTGGCCGAGCTGCAGGGCCGCTTCGCCGAGCCCGGCAAGGGCCTGTACGACGCCTCGGCGCTGACGCCCGAAGGCTGGGCCAAGTTCGTCAGCGGCCAGGCGCCGATGATGCAGAACCTGATGGGCAGCTACCTCGAGCAGTCCAAGAAGCTGTTCGAGCAGATGCAGGAGCAGATGTCCAAGCCGGGCGAGTCGCTGTTCCCGATCCCCGGGTTTCCGCCGGTCAAGCGCTGAGCGAGCGCGGGTGGAAGATCGGCTAGCGCGGGAGCGGCTGTGTCGCGCGTCCTGATCGCCTGGGAATTCGGCCGCAATCTTGGCCACATCGCGCGCGACCTGCCGCTCGCGCGCGCCTGTCGCGACGCGGGGCACGAGGTCGTCTGGGCCGTGCGCGACCTGCGCGGGGCGGCTCGCGAGCTGGCGGGCGAGGGCTTCTCGCTGCTGCAGGCGCCGCTGCTGCGCCAGGGCCAGGTCAACGCACCGCCCATCAACTTCGCCGACATGCTGCTGCGCGAAGGCTACGAGGACCCTGCCGGCCTGCTCGGCGTGCTGCAGGGCTGGCATGCGCTGATGCGGTTGACTTCAGTGTCGGCCGTGGTCTACGACTACGCGCCGACGGCGCTGCTGGCCGCCCATGCGCTGGGCCTGCCGACCATGATCCTGGGCTCGGGCTTCATGGTGCCGGCGCCCGCGGTGCCCAGCCCGGGGTTCTTCCCCGACGCGCCCGCGGCCGCGTTGCAGGCGGCCGAGGATCGCTTCGTCGCCAACGTCAACGGCGCGCTGCAGGCACTCGGAACCGGGCCCGTGGCGTCGCTGCGCGACCTCTACGCGCAGGGCGAACAGGTGCTGACCACCTTCGAGGAGCTCGATCCCTTTGCGCCGCGCTCACAGGCGCGCTACGTCGGCCCGATGTATGCGCTGGGCCGGCAGACGCGCGTCGAATGGCAAGGTGGGGGCGCGCACCGCATCTTCGCGTACCTGCGTCCCGAAGTGCCCAGTTGCGAGAACCTGCTCGAGGCCCTGCAGGCCGGCACGGCCGAGGTGGTCTGCGCGATGCCCGGGCTGCCGGCGGCGTGGCCGGCACGCTTCCCGCGCGTGCGCTTCGTGCCGGGCGCCGTCGACATGGACGTCCTGTTGCCGTCCGCCGACCTCGCGATCACCAACGGCTCGGGCACGATTCCCAACTGCCTGCTGGCCGGCGTGCCGGTGCTGGTCCTGCCGTACTACAACGAGCAATACCTGGCCGGCCTGCGGCTGCAGCAATATGGCGCCGGCGTGGTGGTGCCGGGCCGGGCGACGACTTCGGAGTACGTGGCCCTGCTGGACCGCCTGCTGTCGCAGCCGACCTTCAGGCAAAAGGCCCTGGCCTTTGCGCAGCGTTACGCCGGCCACCACCGCGACACGACGGGACGCGCGGTGTTCGCCTTGCTCGAACAGATGCTGCGGCGCGCGGCGTGACGGTCAGCGTGCCGTCGCACGCCGCAGCGACCAGTCGTATGCCGACTGCACGACGAACGCCACCGCGACGACCAGCGGCAGGCAGACCAGCAGCAGGTAGCCCAGCTCGCCCGCGCCCGAGGCGGGATCCCAGAGCGCATGCAGGCCCTTGTAGACCGGGCGATGGAACAGGTACATCGAAAAGCCCGCGTAGGCCAGCAGTCCGGCCACTCTCGCCAGCCGGCTTTCCGGCGACAACTGCGCGCGGCCCGCAAGAAGGAAGGCCGCCAGCGCGCCGAACGTCGCCAGGGGCATCGCGGTCAGGCTGTATTGCGGGTCGGCGGCAAAGGCCAGTGACAAGGCGCAGGCAGCGATCGCGGCGCCGGTTGCGGGCAGCCAGGCCTGTGTCGAGGACTGCTGGGCGCGGCCGGACCACCAGATGCCCAGCGCGAACGCCGGAAAGTACTGCGCGACGCGCATGTCGCCGCTGTCGGTGCGTGTCGCCGCGGCGGCCGCCAGGAACACCACCAGGCTCACGAGCGCGAAGCGGCCTGGCGCCGGTCGCAGCGCGATCAGCAGGGGGCGATCAGGTAGAACACCAGGATCATCGTGACGAACCACAGCGTCGCTGGCGGCGGCCCGTACAGCATCGAGATGCCCAGCGCGGCCTTCAGGGCGATCCCGCGATCGGCGATGCCCAGCGCCCAGAAGGCCAGCAGGGCGAGCAGGTAGAGCGGGTAGATGCGCAGCAGGCGCTTCGCGTAGAAGCGCTTCAGTTCGGATCGGCCCAGCCGCATCGGCGCGCGTGCAAGCAGGAAGCCGGACAGGAACGTGAACAGCCCCAGCACGATCACGGTCAGGCGCACGGTGACGGCGTTGTTGTAGCCGCCCAAGCCGTGCGTGTAGTCCATCAGGTGCCAGAACCCGACGATGTAGAGCACGCAGCCGGCTCGCAGGACCTCGACGGACAGCGATTTGTCAGGGGCCGGATCCACGGTCTTCATGGGCATGGCAGAGGGGCGAGCGAAAAATTATTGTAGAGCGGCAGCGCGCGGCGACCTTCGTCCCTGCAGTCGAGGGCATGGCGGTTGCCGATCCCGTCCGCCTCAACTCCCGGAAAGCCCTTATGCCCGAGGACCTGCGTGCCAAGGCCGACAGCCTGGAGGAGGAGACGACGCCGGAGACGCCGGTGATCTACGAGGCCGTGCGACGGCTGGGCGAGCAGGAGATGGCGCGTCCGGTGATGTCGCTGGTGTGGTCCGGCCTGGCGGCTGGCCTGTCGATGGGCTTCTCGTTGCTCGCCCAGGCGGCGCTGCATCACCACCTGCCCGCGAGCTCCTGGCGCGAACTGATCACGGCGCTCGGCTATCCCGTCGGCTTCCTGATGGTGGTGATGTCGCGCCAGCAACTGTTCACGGAGAACACCATCACGGTGGTCGTGCCGCTGCTGGCCCGGCCAGGCCTGGTCAAGCTGGGCTGCGCGGCGCGCATGTGGGCGGTCGTCCTCCTGTGCAATCTGGTGGGGACCGCGCTGTTCGCCGCCTTCGCGGGACTGACCGTGGCCGTGCCGCCGCCGCTGCAGACCGCCATGCTCGAGATCAGCCGGACTGCGGTGCTGCACGACGTCATGGACCTGGGCATGGGCGCCGTGGTCGCGGGCTACCTGATGGCGGCCATGGTCTGGCTCATCACCTCGGCGGGCGGCTCGCAGGTGGTCGTGGTCACGGTGATGACCTATCTGATCGGGCTGGGCGGCTTCGCTCACATCGTGGCGGGGACGGTGGAGTCGGTCACGCTGGTCCTGCACGGGGAGCTGACGTGGTCGGACATGCTGACCAGGTTCACCCTGCCGGTGCTGGCAGGCAACATCGTTGGCGGCACGCTGCTGTTCGCGCTGCTGTCGCATGCCCAGGTGATGCACGAGAGCGGCAGCCAGAAGGGCGGCTGAAGCTTCCGGTGCAGGCGCCGCCCCCCGGTTCGTTCATCGCGTTCTCAGCAGGGTCGATTCCTCGGCGTCGAAGGCATCGAACGATTCGCGCACGAACTCCATGAACGCCTGGATCCTGGGCTCCTGGTGGGCGCTCTTGCGGTGCAGCGCGTAGACGTTGAACCCGTCGGTGCATTCCCAGTCCCGCAGCATCCGTTGCAGCCGCCCGCTCTGAACGAGCGACGGGTCGAAGCAGGCCATGCGAATGATGCCGGCACCGCCCAGCGCGGCGACGATCAGGCCTTCGCGATCAGCCGTCACCACGCGCGCCTTGACCTGGATGGAGCTGGCCTGTCCGCCCCGCTCGAAGTTCCATTGCTCTGCCGGCAGCGGCATCCAGGGTCCGTGGAAGACCAGGCAGCGATGGCCGCGCAGCTCCTCGGGCGAATGCGGCTCGCCGAAGCGGCGGATGTACTCGGGGGACGCATAGATGCCCGGGCGGCCCAGCGCCAG
>JBJMWF010000102.1:0-4258 GCA_045810265.1 Vitreoscilla sp.
CTGCGCTTCGGCGTGCTGGGCCGCGTGACGGACGGCGTCGCGTTCCCCACCACCTCGGCCCAGGTGCGCACGCTGCTCACCTGGGCACGCGAGCACCGCGTGCAGGTGCTGCCCTCGGGCGGCGCGACCAGCGTCGCCGGCCACCTGACGCCGGTCGGCGCCGCGCCGGTGCTCACGCTCAACATGGGTCGCATGATGCGGCTGCTCGATCTCGACCCCGTGGCGCAGCTCGCGCGCTTCGAGGCGGGCGTGGCCGGACCCGACCTGGAGGCGCAGCTGCGCGCGCAAGGCTTCACGCTGGGCCATTTCCCGCAGAGCTTCGAGCTGTCGACGCTGGGCGGCTGGGTGGTGACGCGCTCGTCCGGCCAGCAGTCGGCGCGCTATGGCCGCATCGAGCAGCTGTTCGCGGGCGGCACCTTGCAGACGCCCGAGCGCGAATGGACGCTGCCGACGTTTCCGGCCTCGGCCGCCGGCCCCGACCTGCGCGAATGGGTGCTGGGCTCCGAGGGCCGCATCGGGGTGCTGACCGAGGCCAGCGTGCGCGTCACGCGCGTGCCCGCCGCCGAGCGCTTCGTCGGCGTCTTCTTTCCCGACTGGGCCAGCGGCCTGGCCGCGGTGCGCCAGCTCGGGCAGGCGAGGCTGGGGCTGTCGATGCTGCGGCTGGCCAATCCGGCCGAGACCTTCACCACGCTGCAGATGGCCGGCCACGCCAAGGCCATCGGCTGGCTCGAGCGCTACCTGTCGCTGTGCGGCGCGGGCGAGGGCAAGTGCCTGCTGTTCGTCGGCCTGACCGGTACCAGCGCGGGCGCGGTGCGCGCGCTGCAGAAGGGTGCGGCGGCGATCTGGAAGGAGCACGGCGGGGTCTCCACCGGCACGGTGCTGGGCAACAAATGGGCGCAGCGGCGCTTCGCGGGGGTCTACCTGCGCAACGCGCTGTGGGATGCCGGCTATGCCGTCGACACGATGGAGACCGCCTGCGACTGGCCGCGCGTCGACGCCATGGTGCACGCGCTGGAAGCGGCCGGCCGCGGCGCATTGGCCCAGCATGGCGAGCGCACGCATTGCTACACGCACCTGTCGCATGTCTACGCCCAGGGCTCCAGCGTCTACTCGACCTTCGTCTATCGCATCGGGCCGGACTACGACAGCGCGCTCGCGCGCTGGCAGTCGCTCAAGACGGCCGTCGGCGATGCGATCGTGGCACAGGGCGGCACCATCACGCACCAGCACGGCGTCGGCAAGGACCACGCGCGCTGGCTGGCGGCGGAGAAGGGCCAGGTCGGCATGTCGGCCATCGCCGCCATGGTGCGCGAGTTCGACCCGCACGGCGTGATGGCGCGCGGCAACCTGCTGGGGGACGAGCAATGAGCTCGGGTCGGCGCCAGGCCTTTGCACGTGCGCGCACGCCGGTGGCTGTCGCGATGCGCGTGGTCGCCGCGGCGCTGGCCGCGTTCGATCCCCAAGCCGGCATGCGGCGCAGCGTGTTCATCGGACCGCGCAAGCTGCGGCGCCTCGCGCTGCGCGACACGGTGGCCGGCAAGGCGGCGCTGCCGCCGCGTGGCTGCGAGGAACTGCATTGAAGGACGTCGACATCCTCGTCGTCGGCGGTGGCATCGCCGGTGCCGGCGTCGCGCTGGAAGCGGCGCGCCGCGGCTGGTCCGTGATGCTGGTCGAGGCACGCGACTTCGCCTGGGGCAGTTCGTCCCGCTCTTCGAAACTCGTGCACGGCGGACTGCGCTACCTGCGCGAGGGCGCATTCGCCCTGACGCGCGAATCGGTGCGCGAACGGGGGCGGCTGCTGCAGGACGCGCCGGGACTGGTCGAGCCGCAGCGTTTCCTGATGGGCCACTACGAGGGCCGCTCGCCGAGCCGGCGCACCATGGCCGCGGGGCTGGCGATCTACGACGCGATGGCGGGCCGGCGCACGCGCGCGTTCCACACGCCCGCGCAGGTGCGCGAGCTGGCACCACACATGGACGGCGAGCGCCTGCTGGGCGCGTCGAGCTACCTGGATGCCAAGACCGACGATGCGCGCCTGGTGATGCGCGTGCTGCAGGAGGCGCAGCGGCACGGCGCGCAGGTATTCAACCGCGCGGCCGTCAGGTCGCTGCTGCGCGCCGGTGACGCGGACGTGCCCTTGGAGTCGCTGCGCGCCGATGGGGGCATCGCGCCGAAGCCAGGCACCGTGCTGGGCGCGCGCATCGAGGGCGCGGGCTTCAACGGCCAGGTGCGGGCGCGCTGCGTCATCAACGCCACGGGGTGCTGGGCCGACGGCCTGCGCCGCGGCCTCGGAGCGCCGATGCTGCGTCCACTGCGCGGCAGTCATCTGGTGTTCCCGCTGTGGCGGCTGCCGGTCGCCCAGACGGTGAGCCTGCTGCATCCCCGCGATGGCCGGCCGGTGTTCGCGACGCCCTGGGAAGGCGTCGCGCTGGTGGGCACGACCGACCTCGACCATGCCGACGATCCCGACATCGAGCCAGGCATCACGGCCGGCGAGACCGCCTACCTGATCGAGGCCGTGCGACACGCGTTCCCACGCCTGAACCTGGGCGCCGCCGACGCGATCTGCAGCTTCGCCGGCGTGCGTCCGGTGGTCGACGACCGTGCCGGCGGCGGCGATCCGTCCAAGGCGCCGCGCGAGCACGTGGTGCGCGACGAGCACGGCCTGATCACCGTCACCGGCGGCAAGCTGACGACCTTCCGGGTCAACGCGCTCGACGCGCTGCGGCATGCCGCGCCCTACCTCGCGGCACCGTCCCGGCGCGGCGACCTGTCCGCTGAGGAGGCCAACGCAGCGACGAGCGCGCACGACTTCGACTATCGCGCCGCCGATGCCATCTTCGCACCGCTGCCCGAAGTGCCCGAGTTGCTGGCGTTGCCGCACGGCCTGCGCAGCCGGCTGCTCGCGCGCCACGGCGCGCATGCACGCACGCTGCTGCGCGAGTCCATGCCCTCGGACCTGGAAACGGTGCCCGGTACCGACACGCCGTGGGCCGAACTGCACTGGGCGCTGCGCCACGAGCAGGTGCGCTTCCTGGACGACCTGCTGCTGCGCCGCACGCGCCTGGGCCTGCTGCTGCCGGAGGGCGCCGCCGCGCTGCTGCCGCGGCTGGAGCCGGTGGCGTGCGAGGCGCTGGGCTGGTCTGCCGGAGAATGGCGTGACCAGCGGGAGCGCTACACGCGCATCATTGCCCGAAGCTACTCGGTGCCCATGCCATGACCGCTGTCCGTCCCGACGACCTGCTGCTCTCGATCGACTGCGGCACCCAGAGCGTGCGCGCCCTGCTGTTCGACCCGCTGGGCAACCTGGTGGCGAAGTCGCAGCTGGCGCTCGACGACTACGTGGTCGAACAACCCGGCTGGATGGCGCACGACGTCGACGGCTTCTGGACCGCCTGCGCGAACGCCTGCCGGCAGTTGTGGGTCGACAGCCCCGGTTTGGCGTCGCGCGTGCGCGGCGTCACGGTGACCACGCAACGCGGCACCATCATGCCGATTGCGGCCGATGGCAGCGCCGCCCTGCCGGCGCTGATCTGGCTCGACCAGCGCCGTGCGAAGCAGGTGCCGAGGATAGGCGCGGCGTGGCGCACCGCCTTCCGCCTGGCCGGAGTCGCCGACACGATCCGCTACTTCCAGCGCGAGGCCGAGGTCAACTGGTGGGCCGAGAACGAGCCGGCCGCCTGGGCGCGGACGCACAAGGTGCTGCTGCTGTCGGGCCTGGTCAACTGGAAGCTGACCGGCGAGTTCGTCGACTCGGTCGGCTCGCAGGTGGGCTACGTGCCGTTCGACTTCAAGGCGCACGCGTGGGCCAGGCCATCCGACTGGAAATGGCAGGCGCTGGCCCTGCGCCGCGACCAGTTGCCCGAGCTGCGGCCCGTGGGGTCGGTGCTGGGCCGCGTCAGCGCCGCGGCGAGTACGGCCACGGGTATCCCGGCTGGCACGCCCGTGATCGCGGCCGCGGCGGACAAGGCCTGCGAGGTGCTGGGCTCGGGCTGCCTGGAGCCGAACGTCGGCGGCATCTCGTACGGCACCACCGCGACGATCAACGTCTGCACGACGAAGTACGCCGAAGCGCTGTCCTTCGTGCCGCCATACCCAGCCGCGCTGCCCGGCCACTTCGACAGCGAGGTGCAGATCTTCCGCGGCTACTGGATGGTGCGCTGGTTCAAGGAGCAGTTCGGCGACCGCGAGCAGAGCGCGGCGCAGGAGCGCGGCATCGCGCCCGAGGCCTTGCTCGACGAGCTGGTCGCCGCCGTGC
>JBJMWF010000103.1:0-9957 GCA_045810265.1 Vitreoscilla sp.
CTTGCCCAGATAGTGGTCGATGCGGAAGATCGCGTCCTCCGGGAACACCGAGCGCGCCACCGCGTCCAGCTCGCGGGCCGATGCCAGGTCGCGGCCGAAGGGCTTCTCGACGATCAGCCGGGCATCCTTGGCCAGTCCCGCCGCGCCCAGGCTTTGGATCACCGTCTCGAACAGCGTGGGCGGCACCGCGAGATAGTGCGCCGGACGCCTGGCGCCCTCCAGCGCCTTCTTCAGGGCGTCGAAGGTCGCGGCCTTGTTGTAGTCGCCGCCGACGTAGCGGATCGCCTGCTGGAGCCGGTCGAACGCCGGGCCGTCGGTGACGCCGCCGCCGTGCTTCTCGATCGAATTGCGCACTCGCTGGTGCACGTCCTCGCCGGTCTGGGGACGGCCGGCGACGCCGACGACACGAGGCACCAGTTCGCCGCGCTTGGCCATCTCGTACAGCGCTGGGAAGATCTTCTTGGTGGCCAGATCGCCGGTGAATCCGAACAGCACGAGTGCATCGGAGTGGGCGGCATTGCCGGTGGTCGTGTCGTCGGTCATGGCAGGCTAGGCTTTCTTCTCGGCGTGCCCACCGAATTCGGCGCGCATGGCGGACAGGATCTGGTTGGCGAAGGTGGCTTCGCCGCGCGACGAGAAGCGGTCGTACAGCGCGGCGCTGAGCACCTGGGTGGGCACGCCTTCGTCGATGGCGGCCTGGATGGTCCAGCGGCCCTCGCCGGAATCCGACACGCGGCCACCGAAGGCCGACAACTGCGGGTCGGCGGCGAGCGCCTTGGCGGTCAGATCGAGCAGCCACGAGCCGACGACGCTGCCGCGCCGCCACAGCTCCGCGACCTCGGGCACGTCGATGTCGAACTGGTAGTACTGCGGCTCGCGCATCGGCGCGGTCTCCGCGTCGGCCACATGCTGCTGCTTGCCGATGTTGGCGCGCTTGAGGATGTTGAAGCCCTCGGCGAACGCGGCCATCATTCCGTATTCGATGCCGTTGTGCACCATCTTGACGAAGTGGCCGGCGCCGTTGGGGCCGCAGTGCAGGAAGCCTTGTTCGGCGTTCGACGGCTGGCCGCTGCGGCCGGGTGTGCGGCCCGCGGCCTCGACGCCGGGGGCCAGTGCCTGGAAGATCGGCGTCAGGTGATCGAAGATCTCCTGCTCCGCGCCCACCATCAGGCAGTAGCCGCGATCGTGCCCGGCGATGCCGCCGCTGGTGCCGCAGTCCACGTAGTGCAAGCCGACATCCTTGAGCTTCCCGGCGCGGTCGATGTCGTCGCGGTAGTAGGAGTTGCCGCCGTCGATGATGATGTCGCCCGGCTCCAGGTGGGTGACCAGGTCGGCCAGCACCTTGTCGACGATGCCGGCCGGCACCATCAGCCAGACGGCCCGCGGCTTGTCCATCTTGCTGGCCAGCTCCTGCAGCGACGCGGTGCCGATGGCACCGTCGGCCACCATCCGGGCCACCGCGTCGGCGTTCGGATCCTGCACCACGCACTGGTGACCCTTGCTCATCACGCGGCGCGCCATGTTGGCGCCCATCCGTCCCAAACCGATCATTCCGAGTTGCACTGAAGTCTTTCGAAGTTGAGTGGCGAGATCATCGCGCACGGATGAGTGAGTGGCGAGCTCATGGCCGTCAGGCCCCTCGGCAAGCGACATGCCCAATTGACGAGCTTGCAAGGCCGGAGAAAGACTGCCGGGCATGGGTGCACGAATTGCCGCATGGCCGAGTTGGCCGTCGCCTGCACGAGCAGATCTCTCACTGCAGCGGACACTGACTGAACCAGGAGCATCCCCCATGAACGAACAGACACTCAAGGCCACCGCCGCCGCCCTCACCGCCGACGGCAAGGGCCTGCTGGCGATGGACGAGAGCAACCCTACCGCCGACAAGCGTTTCGCCGCGCTGGGCATCCCGCAGACGGCCGAGATGCGACGCGCCTATCGCGACATGATCGTCACCGCGCCCGGGCTGTCCGAGTCGATCGGCGGTGCCATCCTCTACGACGAGACCATCCGCACGCGCACCTTCGCCGACCTGCCGTTCGCCCAGGCGCTGGACAAGGCGGGCATCGTGCCGGGCATCAAGGTGGATGCCGGCGCCAGGCCGCTGGCACTGCATGACGGCGAGCTCGTCACCGAAGGCCTGGAAGGCCTGCGCGAGCGCCTGGCCGAGTATTCGACGATGGGCGCGCGCTTCGCGAAGTGGCGCGCGGTGATCACCATCGACGACGCCCGGAACACGCCCTCACGCGGCTGCTACCAGGCCAACGCCGAGGCGCTCGCGCGCTATGCGGCGCTGTGCCAGGAGGCCGGCATCGTGCCCATCGTCGAGCCCGAGGTGCTGATGGACGGCGCGCACACGCTGGCCCGTTGCGCCGAGGTGACCGAGCACGCGCTGCACGTCGTGTTCGAGGCCTTGCGCGCGCAGCGGGTGCTGCTCGAAGGCATGATCCTCAAGCCCAACATGGTGGTGCCGGGATTGAAATGCCCGGTGCAGGACAGCGTCGACGAGGTCGCGGACGCCACGGTGCGCGTCTTCAGGCGCAGCGTGCCGGCCGCGGTCGGCGGCATCGCCTTCCTGTCGGGCGGCCAATCGGCGGCCGACGCCTCGGCGCGCCTGAACGCGATGCACGTCCGGCACGGTGCCGGCCTGCCCTGGCCGCTGGCGTTCTCGTTCGCCCGCGCGATCCAGGATCCGGCGATGAAGGCCTGGGCCGGCAAGACGGAGAACGTCCCAGCGGCGCAAAAGGCGTTGGTCGAACGCGCGCGCCTGAACCGGCTCGCGCGCGAGGGGCGGTACACCGCCGCGATGGAGCGGTCATGAGCAAGGCCGGCCTGTTGCGAACGCCGCGTGAGCCTCGCTCGCTTCGCGGCCGCGCGGCCGCGCGGCAGATCAAGCCACCGCCTGCTCGCGCGCGTACTGCGTCGGCGGCCGGCCGACGTGCCGCGTGAACGCGACGCTGAAGGTGCTCGCCGAGCTGTAGCCCACGCGTTGCGCGATCTCGGCCATGCGGGCGCCGTCGCGCCGCAGCAGGTCCTTGGCGAGCGCCATGCGCCAGGCCAGCAGGTATTCCATCGGCGCGACGCCGACCTCGCGGCTGAAGCGCTCGAAGAAGGTCGAGCGCGAGAGCGCCGCCTCGCTCGCGAGCTCGGCCACCGTCCAGGCGTGCGTGGGGCGTTCGTGCATCACGCGGATCGCGGCGGCCAGCCGGGCGTCGCCCAGCCCGCGCACCAGGCCGGGCGAGGCCTCGGTGCCGACCGAGCGCAAGGCCTCGATCAGCAGCACTTCCAGCAGCCGCGACAGCACGACCTCGCGCGCCGGCCGTTGCTCGCGCGACTCCTCGCGCACCAGCTGCACCAGCGTGGCAAGCCGCTGCTCGCCGCGCACATGCACCAGGCGCGGCAGCAGCGACACCAGCAGCGACGCATCGGGCGAGCCGAAGCTGCAGTGGCCGCCCATCAGCCGCACGTCGATCGGCGCCTGCGGGTCGCCGAGGCGGAATTCGCCGTTGCCCATGGACACGGGGGATGAGGTCTGCACGCGCGGGGCGGGCGGCTCCAGGCTCGACAAGGACAGGCCGTCGGCGGCCGGGATCAGCACGAAGTCGCCCGCCAGCAGCTCCATCGGCTCGCGTCCGTGCGCGGCGACGCGGCATCCGCCCTCGAGCACCGCGCAATAGAACGGCTGGCCAACGTCGTCTCGGCGCACGTGCCACGCGCCGGCACCGACGACGAGCTTGGAGAAGCGCGCGGCGGGTTGCAGCAGGGCCACCACCTGGGCCAGGGGATCGACCACGTCCGGACTCCTGAACATGAAAAGCGGATTCCGGATTGTAGGCAGTACGGCCTGCGCGCCGTATCGTGCCGGCACACCCACACCATTCACAGGAACTTCCATGAACACCGTCCTGATCACCGGTTGCTCCTCGGGCTTCGGCCTGGAGATCGCCCGCCATTTCCTTGCCCGCGACTGGAACGTCGTCGCGACCCTGCGAACGCCAGCCGGCGACCTGCTGCCGACGTCGCCGCGCCTGCGCGTCCTGCCGCTGGACGTGACCGACGCGAGCAGCATTCGCGATGCGGTCGGCGCCGCCGGCGCGGTCGACGTGCTGGTCAACAACGCCGGCTTCGGCCTGGCCGCGCCTGCTGAAGCGGCACCGCTGGCGGCCGTGCGCGAACTCTTCGAGACCAACACCTTCGGCACCATGGCGATGACGCAGGCGGTGCTGCCGCAGATGCGTGAACGCGGGGCGGGCGTCATCATCAACGTGACGTCCAGCGTGACGCTCAAGGCGCTGCCGTTCATCTCGGCCTACCGCGCCAGCAAGGCGGCGGTGAACGCGTTCACCGAGTCGATGGCGCTGGAGCTCGAGCCCCATGGCATCCGGACGCACCTGGTGCTGCCGGGCCGCTCGCCCGGGACCCGCTTCGGCAGCAGCGCACGTTCGCGCATGCACGGCATGGAGCACCCGGCCTATGCCGAGACGATCCAGAGGGTGTTCGCGGCGCTGCAGGACGCGTCGTCGCCGACGACCCGGATGCAGGACGTCGCCGACGCCGTGTGGCGCGCCGCCACCGATGCGTCGACGCCCCTGCGCATCGCGGCCGGCGCCGACGCCGTCGCGTGGATGGCCGAGGCGCGCTGACCGGCGCCTCAACCGCGCGCCAGCGCCAGCTCGACGAGGCGCGTCACCTGGTCCCGGATCGGGATGCCGGAGGCCTCGAACATGCGCGGAAACAGGCTGATCGACGTGAAGCCGGGCAGCGTGTTGACCTCGTTGACGAACAGCTGTCCCTGGTCGCCGAGGAAGAAGTCCACGCGCGCCAGCCCGCCACAACCAAGGACTTCGAAAGCGTCGACGGCCATCTCGCGCACGCGGCGCGCGGTCTCGGGCGGCAGCCGCGCCGGCACGTCCACCGTCGCATCGCTGTCGTCGGCGTACTTGGCGTCGTAATCGTAGAACGCGTCGGGGGTTCCGGCCACGATCTCGCCGACCACGGACGCCACGGGCCCGTCCTCGGTCTCCAGCACACCGCATTCGAGCTCGCGGCCGATGACGCGCCGTTCCACCAGCACCTTGTCGCCATGCTCGAGCGCGCCCGCGAGCGCGCGCTCGAACGATGCTTCGTCGTCCGCCGGCGCGGTGCCGATCGACGAGCCGAGCGATGCCGGCTTGACGTACAGCCGCGGCCCCAGGCTGTCACTCAACGCCTGCCAGGTGGGCGACGGCGTGCCGCGGCGGTGCAGGCGATAGGGCACGACCGGCAGGCCGGCCTGCATCAGCAGCCGCTTGGTCACCTCCTTGTCCATCGTGACGGCACCGGCCAGCACGCCCGCGCCTGCGTAGGGCAGGCCGCAGCTCTCGAACAGGCCTTGCAGGCAGCCGTCCTCGCCGAACGGCCCGTGCAGGGCGGGGAAGGCGACATCGATGTGCGGCAGGCGGTCGACCGCGTCGTGGTGGTCGCATGCCAGCAATTGCCCCGCGCCGCCGGGGGCGAGGGTGACGGCGCACGCGCGCGGATCGACCTCGTGATGGAACGTCTCGTCCGTCAAGGGCATGTAGCGCCAGGTGCCCGAACGCTCGATGCCGATCGCCACCACGCGGTAGCCGGCGCTGCGCAGCGCCGCATGCAGTGTGGCTGCGGATCGCAGCGAAACCGCGTGCTCGGCGGAGCGGCCGCCGAAGAACAGGCCGACGGTGGTCGCCGCGCCGGCGGCATTTTCGCTCGCCAGCGCGAGCGTCATCTGGGTCGATTGCAAGTGGCATCCCCTGGTTGTGGATGGCCGGCGTCATCGGGCCATCCTGCCAGGGGACGATAGCAACGCGGACCGCGAAGCGGGCGGCGACTCTGCTCACGCGGGCGTGAGGCTTTCTTCCGCGCGGCGCCCGCCGACCGGCGTGCGGCTCAGTGCTAGGGCGCCTCCGATGTCACCGGCGCCTGCTCGCTCGTCAAGTCGGCCGCGTTCTCGCCGAACCGCTCGCGTACCACGCGCGTGTACTGCTGCGGGTTCTGCGGCTTGATGAACAGCGAGGTCACCTCGGGGTGCACATCGTGGATGCGGCGCTCGATGTCGGCGATCATCTCCTCGATCTGCGGCGCGGTCAGGGCGTCGTCGAACTCGAAGCTCATGGCGGCCATGATCTCGTCGGGCGCCAGCTGGATGGTCAGCACGCCGTTCGCGTGGGACGGACCGCAGGCCGCGTTGGCGATCGCCAGGATGGACCGGATCAGCTCGGTGTCGGCCTTCTCGCCGATCAGCAGGCTCTTGCTCTCGCGTGCCAGCAGCGTGGACGTGGCCGCCAGCACCAGGCCGATCAGGATCGACGAGATGCCGTCTGCCAGCTGCAGCCCGAAGCGGGCCGACAGCACCGTTCCGGCCAGGGCGATGAGGATGCCGATCAGCGCGGCGCTGTCCTCGAACAGCACCATGAACAGCGGCGGATCCTTGCTCTGAACGAAGGCCTGGTACCAGCCGAGCTTGCCCTTGGCCTGCCGGAACTTGCGCCACGAGACCACCCACGACCAGCCTTCGAACACGAACGACGCGGCGAGCACGATCTCGCTGACCAGCGCGTTCTCGATCGGCTGCGGGTCCATCACGCGGCGCACGCCCTGGACGATCGATACGCCGGCGCCCAGCGCGAACACCAGCAAGGCGACGATGAAGCTCCAGAAATAGAGCTCGCGCCCATAGCCGGCCGGGTGGTCGCGATCGGCCTTGCGCTTGGCCACGCGCATGCCGTACAGCAGCAGCACCTCGTTGCCGGTGTCGACGAACGAGTGCACTGCCTCGCTGAGCATGGCGGAGCTGCCGGTGAACGCCGCGGCGCCGGCCTTGGTCACGGCCACCAGCACGTTGCCGATCAGCGCGGCCCAGACCGCGCCTTTCGAGCCCGTGTCGCCGTCTGGGGGATCGCCTTCGGCCATCTACCTGGCGAGCAGCTGGCGCGCCCGCGCGACCACGTTCTCGGGGCTGAAGCCGAACTCCTTCAGCAGCGTCTTGGCCGGTGCGGACGCGCCGAAGTGATCGATGCCGATGACGTCGCCGGCCTGGCCCACGTAGCGCTGCCAGCCCAGAGTCGCGCCGGCCTCGACGGCCAGGCGCCGCGTCACCGTCGGCAGCAGCACGCTGTCGCGATAGGCCTGGGACTGCGCGTCGAACAAGTCCCAGCTGGGCATGGACACGCAGCGCACCTTGAAGCCGTCCTGGCCCAGGGTCTCGGCGGCGGCCACGATGAGCCCGACTTCGGAGCCGCTCGCGATCAGGATCAGGTCGGGCTTGTCGTACTCCGTGCCGCCGATGACGTAGGCGCCGTTGGCCAGCCCGTTCGCGCTCGGGTGCTTGCCGCGATCGAGCGTGGGCACGTCCTGGCGCGTCAGCACCAGCAGCACCGGGCGGTTCTTCATGGTCAGGGCGGTCTTCCACGCGACCGCGGTCTCGTTCGCATCGGCGGGCCGGATCACGGTCAGTCCGGGGATCGCGCGCAGGCTCACCAGTTGTTCGATCGGCTGGTGCGTCGGGCCGTCCTCGCCGAGCGCGATGCTGTCGTGCGTGAACACGTGCAGTGCGTGCAGCTTCTGCAGCGCGGCCAGGCGGATGGCGGGACGCATGTAGTCCGAGAAGATGAGGAAGGTCGAGCCGTACGGAATGAAGCCGCCGTGCGCCGCCATGCCGTTGACGATCGCGGCCATCGCGTGCTCGCGCACGCCGAAGTGCAGGTTGCGGCCGGCCCAGCTCGCACCGCCGGCGTCGGCCCCCTCGATCGCCTTGGCGCCGGGGTCGGGCACCGGATTGAAGTCGCCCAGGCCGACCAGGTTGGTGAAGGTCGACGGATCGAGGTCGGCCGAGCCACCCATCAGCGACGGCAGCTTGCGCGCGATGCCCGCCAGGATCTGCTTGCCGGCCACGCGCGTGGACAGGCCCTTGGGGTCGGCCGGGAAGGTCGGCATGTCGGCGTCCCAGCCTTCGGCCAGCTCGCCGCTGAGCCGGACCTGCAGTTCCGCCGCCTGTTCCGGGAAGGCCTCGGCATAGGCCTTCATGCGCTGGTTCCACTCGCCCTCGGCCTTCTCGCCGGCGCTCTGCGCCTCGAGGAATTTCCGGCTGGCGGCCTCGGGCACGTAGAACGCCGGCTCCGCCGGCCAGCCCAGCTTGGCCTTGGTGGCCGCGACGTCCTTGTCGCCCAGCGGCGAGCCGTGCGCCTTGTAGCTGTCCTGCTTGGGCGAGCCGAAGCCCAGGTGGGTGCGCACCAGGATCAGCGAGGGCCGCGCCGTCTCGGCGACCGCAGCCTTCAGCGCGGCGTCGATGGCGTCGACGTCGTTGCCGTCCTCGACCCGGATCGCCTGCCAGCCGTAGGCCTCGAAGCGCTTGGCGGTGTCCTCGGTGGACGTGATGCCGGTGCCGGCCGACAGCGAGACCTCGTTGTCGTCGTACAGGCACACCAGCTTGCCCAGCTTGAGGTGGCCGGCCAGCGCGGCCGCTTCCGCGGTGACCCCTTCCATCAGGTCGCCGTCGCTGACGATGGCCCAGGTGCGGTGGTCGATCACCGCGTGGCCGTCGCGGTTGTAGGTGCCTGCGAGCTGCGCTTCCGCGATCGCCATGCCCACGGCGTTGGCCATGCCTTGCCCCAGCGGGCCGGTGGTGACCTCGACGCCCGCCGTGTGACCGCGCTCCGGATGGCCCGGCGTCTTGCTGCCCCACTGGCGGAACTGGCGCAGGTCGTCGATGGTCAGGCCATACCCCGTGACGTTCAGCAGGCTGTAGAGCAGGGCGGAGCCGTGGCCGGCAGAGAGCACGAAGCGGTCACGGTCGGCCCACAGCGGATTGGCGGGATGGTGCTTCAGGTAGCGCGTCCACAGCACGTAGGCCATGGGCGCCGCGTCGAGCGGCAGCCCCGGGTGGCCGCTGTCGGCGTTCTGCACCATGTCCACGGAAAGGAAGCGCAGGGTGTCGATGCACTGCTGGTCGAGCGAGTCGGACATGGGTGGGTCTTTCGGCAAGGCGATGGGGGTATGGGGATGATGCGCCGGCCGCCTGTGGCAGCGTCCGAAAAGCGGGTATGGGGCTTGCTCGGCATCCGCGGCGAACGGAGGCTCGAACAGCAAGCCGCTTGCCCGCCCGGATCGCCGTTCATGCCCGGTTCATGAGCGGTGGATCCGGCTTCTCCAACTGCAAGAAAGGCCTGCCTGCCGATGGCTGCCATCCTCCACGATGTGGTGTTCCTGGTCGACGTGGACAACACCCTGCTCGACAACGACCGCATCATTGCCGACCTGCGCGACCACCTGACGCAGGAGTTCGGCCTGGCCTGCTCCGGCCGCTACTGGACGCTGTTCGAGAAGCTCCGCGACGAACTGGGCTACGCCGACTACCTGGGCGCGCTGCAGCTTTATCGCAAGGAAGTGGAGGGCAAGGGCGTGCACGCGCAGTCCCTGCTTCAGATGTCGAGCTTCCTTGTCGACTACCCCTTCCAGGATCGTGTCTTCCCTGGCGCGTTCGAGGCGCTCGCGCGCATGAACAAGCTCGGGCCGACCGTGATCCTGTCCGATGGCGACGTCGTCTTCCAGCCGCGCAAGGTCCAGCGCTCGGGCCTGTGGCGCGCCGTCGAGGGGCGCGTGCTGATCTATGTGCACAAGGAACTGATGCTCGACGAGGTCAAACGCACCTTTCCGGCGCACCACTACGTGATGGTCGACGACAAGCCGCGCATCCTGGGCGCGCTCAAGTCGGCGTGGGGCAACGACGTCACGACGGTCTTCCCGCGACAGGGCCATTACGCGCTCGACACGATCGAGGCGGCGAAATATCCGGCCCCCGATATCGTCGTCGACCACATCGGCGATCTGGCACGCACGAATATTGCCGGGTGGTTCCCTCTATCAGGAGCCGCCCATGAACGCCACGCAGCAACTCCATGAGCTCGGTCAGAGCCTCTGGATCGACAACATCAGCCGCGAGAC
>JBJMWF010000104.1:0-20418 GCA_045810265.1 Vitreoscilla sp.
CCCGTTGACGAAGCTGCGACCTTCCTCCTGCCACCAGTCGAACGAGCCCATGCGGGCGAGGTCCTGCGCTCGGGCCAGCTTGGCCTTGCTGCGTTCGAGCTCCTGGCGCGTGCGTGACGCGCGCAGCAGGTAGCGCAGCCGGCCGGCCAGCAGGCTCCACTGCGTGGCCTTGACGAAGAAGTCGGTGGCGCCGACCTGGTAGGCGCGGTTGATCGAGGCCTCGTCGTCCAGGCCAGTCAGCATCAGCACCGGCACGTTGTCGAAGCCGGGCATGTTGCGCAGCGCGATGCAGGTCTCGAATCCGTCGAGGCCGGGCATGATCGCGTCCAGCACGACGACGTCGGGCGTCCAGCTGGCCAGGCGGGTCAGCGCTTCCTCGCCGCCGGTGGTGGAGGTGATGTCGAAGCCGCGGTCGCGCAGGGCGGCAGCAGTCATCAGCAGGTTGACTTCGTCGTCGTCGACGAGCAACACCGTCGGACGACGATCCGTCGCTTCCAGGCTCACGCCGTGGTGCAACGTCATCAGGAGTCCCTCCGCGCTGCGCGCTGCGGTATTCGCGCTTCGGAGCGGCCGTGCGCGCTCATGAGGCCGCCGCCTCGAGCTGCCGCAAGGTCTGGCTCACCGCGCCGTCGACCCGCAGGACTTCGGCCTGAAACTGGTCGATCAAGGGGAGCGCCGAAGCGCTGTCGCCGGCGCGCAGCAGGCGCTCGATGTCGGCGCACAGCGACGACAGCGCCAGCGCGCCGATGCTGGCCGACGAGGACTTGAGCGTGTGGGCGACGCGCGAGACCTGGTCCCAGGCGCCTTCGGTGCGCGCCTGCTGCAGCTGCGCGACCAGCTTGGTCAGCGAGGCCTGGTAGGTGGCCAGCACGCGCTTGACCAGTTGGGCCTTGCCGTCCGGATCCAGCGCCCGCAGCTCGGCCATGCAGGCGGCGTCCAGCACCGGCCTGGCGGCGGCGCTCTCGATCCCGGAATTGTTCAAATCGACCATCGCACCCTGAGTTTTCTGATCTCGACCATTCTGGCCCTGTAATGTAAGCATGTCCGTCCGCCTGAAAGGCGTCAATGGCGAAATACTCCGCATGCGGAAGGCCTTTGGCCGGCGAAAGCCGCCGCGGCCAAGGCTGAGCAATCCGGACGCCTGCGACAAGGCCTGGCGCGGCCGAATGCGAAATCCGTCACGACCTCCCTACACGGACGCGACTCGAGCGAGCGATCCGCCGGCGGGAACGCGTCCGGAGCGGTGGACTTTGCTCCTTACAATCCGCCCCATGTGGCTTCGGCAGACTCGATGACTCCCACGCTTGCCGTGTTCGCGTTCCTGGCGCTGGCGGGCTTCGGCGCGATTGCTGCGTTGGCCGGCGCACTGTGGATGAAGACCCGCGGCGCCGCCGCGTTGCGCCAGGCCACGGAGGAACGCAACCGGCTGCTCGCGCTGGCCGACCACTGGATGTGGGAGACGGACGCCACGCATCGCCTGACCAATTGGCGCCCGCCGGCCCGGCGGCCGGTCGGCTGGAAGGTCAACCCGCCGCTGGGCACCCCGCTCACCACCATCGCCCAGCCGCTGCCGGGCGCCGAGGGCGTTTCCGCTGCGACCGCCGGTTCGCCGCCCAGCTCGCCGTTGTCGCGCCAGCTGACCGCCCACGCGCCGGTCACCGAGCAGCGCGTGCTGCTGCAGCTGGGCGAGACCGCGACGCTGTGGAGCGTGCGCGCCGAGCCGCGCCATGACGACGAGGGTTACTTCCTGGGGTATGTCGGCACGGCCAGGCCGGTCGGCGAGACCGATGCCGCCGATTTCGGCCACGCGGCGCTGGCCGAGCTGCTGGCCCAGCCCGACGCCACCGTGCTCGTGTTCCGCCGCCTCGACGAGAGCGCGCCGTGGCGGCTCGAGGCGCAAGGCGCCGGCACGCGCGCGTTGTTCGGCATGACGGGGTCGCCGGAGGACGAATTCACCGGCGCGCCCGACTGGGCGGCCGTTTGCGCGCGCCTGCCCGCGGCCATCGCGCAGGCGCTCGCGCAGATGCCCGCGGGCGAGACGCGCGCGGCGGGCGACTGGCGCGTCAGCTGGACCTTCGTGGCCAGCGAGGGCGATGCCCAGGCCGGCCGCATCGTCATCCTGCGCAAGGCCGCGGCCGCCGAGCACGCCGCCCTGCCCGCCGCGCCCGCCGCGGCCGCCGAGTCCAGCGCCGACAACGCCGACCACGAGTCCTTCATCTATTCGGTCTCGCACGACCTGCGCGCGCCGATCCGCGTCGTCGAGGGCTTCGCGCGCATCCTCAAGGAAGACTACGGCCGCTTCCTCGACCGCATCGGCAACGACCACACGGACCGCATCCTGGCCGCCGCGGCTCGCATGAACAGCATGATCGACTCGCTGCTCGCCCTGTCGCGCCTGCAGTCGCAGCCGATCAAGCGCCAGCCGGTCGACCTGTCGCAGCTCGCGCGCTACGTGCTCGAGGATTTGCGCAGCAATGAACCCGAGCGCGAGGCCGAGATCCACATCGAGCCCGGCCTGGTGATCCAGGGCGATCCGACGCTGATGCGCATCGCCATCGAGAACCTGATCGGCAACGCGTGGAAGTACAGCAGCCAGAGCCCGAGCACGCGCATCGAGCTCAAGCGCGAGCTGCTCGCAGGCACGCCCACCTTCGTCATCGCCGACGCCGGCGCCGGCTTCGACATGCGTTTCGCCGACCGCCTGTTCGGCGTGTTCCAGCGCCTGCACAGCGCCAAGGATTTCCAGGGCACCGGCGTCGGGCTGGCCTCGGTGCGGCGCATCATCCGGCGCCACGGCGGCGACATCTGGGCCGAGTCCGAAGTCGGCAAGGGCGCGCGGTTCTACTTCACCTTGCCCTGAGGCGGAGCGGCACGGCGCGCTCGCGTGCAGGCCATGCTGCTCGCGCGGCAATCATCGCCCAGCTCCGAGGACGCCTGCGTCCGGCGGCGCGCGACGGGCGCTCAAGGTTCCCACGAAAAGGATGCCGAGCAAGGGGATGAACACCGCGTAGAGGTACTGCGTGCGCGAAACGCCGATGCCGAACGGAAACCGGATGCCCGGGACGCCGAAGGGATCGAGCAACTCGCCGCCGAAGAACGCCAGCACGGTCAGTGCCAGGGTGGCCAGCGCGAGGGTCCGCATGGCGCCGCCGTGCGCGATGCGGATGGCGATCACGACAAGGAGCGCGATCGCTGCCAGGCGGCCGGCGCTGGTCAGGCTGGCCGAGCGGATCACCACCCCGAGGATCTGCACGGCCATGATCGCCAAGGCCGCCGCGTCGATCGCTCTGCACGGTCGCCGGCACCAGCGGTTCCAGGCCAGCGCCCAGGCGGCCACGGTCGGCGCCGCCATGAACCTGGCCAGCCACGAGTAGGTCGGCAGATCCATCACGTCGGTCCACGAGACCAGCGCGTTGTCCAGGCGTCGCGCTGCCATCAATGCCAGCGCGATGGCGGCGATGGCCAGGAAGCCCGGGCGGTCACTGCGCGGCCGGCACCACAGCGCCAGGCCGACGAGCGCGAACATCGCCAGCGGCTCGATCGCGTCGACGATGTAGCCCGCGATGGTGCGCTCCCACTGCACGCGGTGCAGCGCGTCGCTGGTGGGCCGCGGCGCCAGGATAGGCGCGTTGTGCACGCCGCCGCCCTCCGCGTCAGGCCCGGGTCGCGGCAGCTCGAACACGCGCAATGCCAGCATGCCGCGCGTACCCGCGGCATTGGCGGGAAGCGCGAATCTCAGCGGTCGGGTGCCGACCACGCGCGGATGCGGCCCGAGCGTGCCGGAGCCACCCAGCAGCTGTCCGTTCCAATGGAGCTCGTAGCCATCCTCCACCTGCGTCGGCCCGAGGATCTCCCACGCCGCCGGCCCGGCGGGCACATCCACCACCCGCCGGTACCACGCGTACCCGGTGTAGCCAGCGTGTCCATGCGCCATCCACCCGCTGACATGGTCGGGCAGGCCGACGTCGCCGTCGTGGCTGCCCGGCCTGGCGGTCAGGTCGAGGGTGTCCCAGTGGCTGTCGTCCGTGCGCATGTCGGCCCAGCGCGGGTCGTCACCGGTCTGGAATCGCCAGGGGCCATCGAGCAGGATGGCCGCGGCGCGCAGCGACGGTGGGTCGGGCCGCCCTCCGCGCGCCAGGCAAGCGATGACGGCGGCCAGCATCAGCAGCGTCGTCAGGGCGATCCAGACAACGAGCCTGCGTCGTGTGGCGTCGATCGATGAGTTCATCGCGCATGCCGGCCAGGGGCCGAAGTCCAGGGACGCCCGGTAGACGCCCGCATGCGGCCGATCATAGTCATTGGCGTGCGCCGAGAGCGGCCGGCAGCCGCGCGGCGGGGCGTCAGCCCGACTGCCTGGCAGCGCGCATCAAGGCCTGCCGCGCCCCGGTCATCGCTTCGAGCCGCTCGCGCAGGTAGTCCGCGACGGCCGGCGCCTGGCACATGGCCACGTTGAAGCGGATCTGCGGATCGGTGCTGCCATCGGCCATGAAGGCAGCGCCGCGCACCAGCAGGATCTTGTTGCGCAGCGCGTCCTGCACCAGCAGGTCGATGTCGACGTCCTCGGGCACCTCGCCCCACAGGAACAGGCCGCCCTCGCCGGGATGGTCGAAGCGGATCCCGGCCGACGCCAGCTGCCGCTCGCTGGCGTGACGCGCGCTCGCGAGGCGGCGCTGCAGGCGCTCCAGGTGCTTGCGCCAGCGCCCGGCGGCCAGCACCTCCAGCATCACCAGCTCGTTGAGCGCGGGCGTGGTCAGCACCGAATAGATCTTCTGGCGCAGCAGCACCTTGAGCAGCGCCGGGTCGGCCGCGATGTAGCCCATGCGCAGCGCGGGGCTCAGTGCCTTGCAGAAGCTCGAGTAGTAGATGACGTTGTCCAGGCCGGACAGCGCCGCCAGCCGCGTCGGCTGGCCCGGGTGGAAGTGGCCCTGGACGTCGTCCTCGGCGATCAGGAAGCCGTACTGGCGCGCCAGCACCAGCAGCTTGTGCAGGTTGGCGGGGCTGCTGCCCCAGCCGGTCGGGTTGTGCAGCGTGGTCTGCAGGAAGGCCAGTCGCGGCTTGTGCTCGCGGCAGGCGGCTTCCATCTGCGCCAGGTCGACGCCGTCGTGGCGGCGCGCGATCGGCAGCACGCGGATGCCCTCCTGCTGCAGGCGGCCGAACATCAGGAAGTAGCCCGGATCCTCCACCAGCACGGCGTCGCCCGGCTTGAGGAAGCTGCGGCAGATCATGTCGATCGCGTGGGTTCCGCCGTAGGTGGTGAGGATGCGGCCGGCGTCCACCGGGATGCCGGCGCCACGCAGCATCAGCGCGATGCGTTCGCGCAGCTCGGGCAGGCCTTGCGGCGGACAGCGCGACGCCATGCCGGCCGCGCTGCGCGCGAGCGCACGCTGCACCGCGGCCGCCGGCACGGCGTCCTCCAGCCACGCCGGCGGCAGCGCGCCGCTGCTGGCCAGCAGCACGCCGGCGCGCTGGTCGTTGGCCTGCTGCGCCAGCCACACCGGCTCCTGCTCCTCGCCGGCTTCGAGCGCGACCTCCTCGGGCATCGCCCCTTGGCGCGCGTTGACGAAGTAGCCGGCCGTGCCGCGCGCGTCGATCACGCCCGAGGCGACCAGGCGGTCGTAGGCCGTGATCACGGTGTTGGGACTGACGGCCAGCTCGCTCGCCAGCTGGCGGATCGAGGTCATGCGTGCCCCGGCCGGCAGCTGCCCGCAGGCCACCAGCTCGCGCAGGCGCGCCTCGATCTGGTCGGCCAGGGGAATGGGCGATTGGCGGTCGAGCGTGAACATCAGCGCAGGATGTCGATGGCCAGCAGCACCAGCGCAGCCGCCATCACGAGGTTGAACATGCGCTGCTTGCGCGGATCATCGAGGACGCCGCGCATCGCCACGCCGAACAGCGCCCAGGCCGAGATGCAGGGGAACCCGATGACCGCGCCGATCAGGCTGATCGCCAGCCCCGCCGTCAGCGGGTTGGCGCCGGCCGGCATGAACACCGAGGCCAGCGTGATCGCACGGATCCAGCTCTTGGGATTGAAGGCCTGGAACATCACGCCCTCGACGAAGCTGAGCGGCCGCAGCGCCTGCGCGTCGCCGATGCGCGATCGGGCCAGCTTCCAGGCCAGCCACACCAGGTACAGCGCGCCGCTCGTGCGCAGCGCCACCTGGGCGGCAGGCCAGGCCACGAACAGCTGGCCCAGGCCGTTGCAGGCGATGAGGGTCAGCGCGACGTTGCCCATGATGCAGCCCAGCACCTGCGGCAGCGTCAGGCGATAGCCGAAGTTGGCGCCCGAGGCCGTCAGCATCAGGTTGTTCGGGCCGGGCGTGATCGACATCACGAAACAATACATCATCATCGGCAGCAGCTGCGTCATCGGTTCGGGCTCCAGGTTGGAGACCGAGCGTACGGACGGCGAGCGCGCCGGCCAAGGCACAGGCGCAGGGCACCAGGATTGCGCTGTATCAGCGCGCCGACCCCTACAGACGAGGCATCAGGTGTTGCCGGGCCGCGCCAGCAGTTCGACCGCGTCCAGCAGCCGCTCGGCTTCGGCCTTGAGCAGCAGGCCGTCGGCCGACGCCATGCGGTTCAGGCGCTCGAGCGCCTCGCGGCGCGGCAGCGAGTAGCGGTGCATCAGCACGCCCACCGCGATGGCGACGGTGTCGGCCAGCGGATCGGGCGTGTCGTTGGGGGCCGTCAGCGGCGAGGCCGACGCCTCGTGCGGCGTGCCGTAGCCCGACGGCGGCGGTGCCGGCGCGAACGGGTCGGGACGGATGTTCTCGGGCGCAACGTGAGGCGCCGTCGCCAGCGCGCTGGCCTTGCGTGCCCTGGCCGTCACCAGCGCGGCCTCGACGGTGGGCACGATCTGCGAGATGTCGAGCGGCTTGACCAGGTAGGCCACCGCGCCGAGTGCCTTGACCTGCGCCACGGTGGCGTCGTCGGCGAAGGCGGACAGGAACATGAACGGCGTCTGCAGCGACTCGCGAAGATAGGCGGCGACGTCGAAGCCGCTCATGCCCTCCATGCGGATGTCCAGCAGCGCCAGGTCGGGCCTGTGCTGGCGTGCCAGCAGGATCGCGTCGTCGCCGTTGTCGGCATCGATGATCTCGTAGCCGGCCTTGGCCAGGCCGTGCGTGACCGTCGCCAGCACCAGGCGGTCGTCGTCGACGACGAGGATCTTGCCCTTGCTCATCGCGAGCGGCTCGGGCGCGTCGCGCCCGGCGAGGCGGTGCCGCGGTTGGCGGAAGGCGAACGGTGAGTGGCGGTCATTGGGGCCCATTTTGACTTAATCGGCCGTTCGCCGGGTTGCTGTAGGCAGCGGCGAACACGCGATGGCCGAAGGAGTGGTAAATTGCGCGCCCCGCCGTGCCCTTCGCGGCCCGCCGGCCCCACCGTCCCGTGCCCTCCCTGCCTCCACCCCTCTCCTTTCGCCGAGAAGCGCGCGCGCTGCTGGACCTGGGCGTGCCCATCATCCTGTCGCAGGTCGCGCAGGTGATGATGGGCCTGCTCGACACCGTGATGTCCGGCCAGGCCGGCGCATTCGAGCAGGCCGTGGTCGGGCTCGGCGTCTCGCTGTGGATTCCGGTGTTCATCGGCCTGATGAGCGTCGTGCAGGCCGTCTCGCCCATCATCGCCCACCACTTCGGCGCGGGCGACCGCGCCGCGGTCGCGCGTGACGCGCGCGAGGGCATCTGGCTCGCGTTGTATACCGGACTGACGCCGCTGCTGCTGGTGCCGCTGGCGCCGCCCCTGCTGGTGGCCTTCCACATCGACCCGGCGCTGGCTCAGCGCACCGGTGTCTTTCTCTGGGGCATCGTGCTGGGACTGCCCGCGGCGCTGGTCTACCGCTCGCTCGCGTTCTACTCATCGAGCATCAACCAGACGCGTCCGGTGATGGTGCTGGCCTGGGCCGGGCTGGCCGTCAACGGCTTCCTGAACTGGGTGCTGATCTACGGCCACCTGGGCCTGCCCGCCATGGGGGGTGCCGGCTGCGGCTGGGCGACCGGCATCGGCATGTGGGTCTCGCTGGCGGCGCTGGTGGCCTGGACTGCGCGGGCGCCGGCCTACAAGCCGTACTACTTGTGGCGCGACTGGCGGCGGCCGGAATGGCTGGCCCAGAAGCGCCTGCTCAAGCTGGGGCTGCCGATGGGCGGCGCCGGCGTCGCCGAGGTCGCCGCCTTCTGCAGCGTCGCCCTGCTGGTCGGCCGCTTCGGCGACGTGCAGATCGCCGCCAACCAGATCGCGCTGAATTTCTCGGCGCTGATCTTCATGGTGCCGATGGGCGTCTCGGCGGCAGTCACGGTGCGGGTCGGACACGCGCTGGGCGCCGGCGACCCGCGCGCCGCGCGCCATGTGGCGTGGAGCGGCATCGGCGTCGGCCTGATCTTCGCGTCGCTCGCCATCGTGCCCATCATCGCGCTGCGCCATCCTGCCGCCGCCCTGTACAGCGCGGACCCGGCGGTGCAATCGCTGGCGGCGGACCTGCTGCTGTTCGCCGCGTTCTGGCAGCTCTTCGACGCCACGCAGGTGACCGCCATCGGCGGCCTGCGCGGCTACAAGGTGACCGTGCTGCCGATGCTGCTGATGCTGTGCGCGTTCTGGGGGCTGGGTGTGCCGATCGGCGTCTGGCTCGGCTGGCATGGCGCCCTGGGCAGCGGGCCCTTGAAGGTCTACGGCTTCTGGACCGGGCTGGTGATCGGGCTGGTGACGGTGTCCATCGCCCTGGGGCTGGGATTGCGTCGTGTCGCCGACCGGAGCTTGGGCGAGCATTCGGCAGGCGGCAGCTGACCGGCGCGCTCCCAGGCCGGGCGGGCGGGCGGCGCGCAACCCGCGCGCCGCGAACCCGCTCAGTCGTGACTCTTGCCGTCCGGCGAGATCACGAACAACAACTGGTCGTAGTAGATGATCCCGCCCACCCCGCTGGTGGGCGCCCCGAAGCCGACGAAGACGCGATCGGTGAAGGTGCCGCTCCAGTGCTTGTACTTGTTCGTCCCACCGGCGATGACGCCGTCGCCGCCACCGGCAATCACGGCGGTCGCGCCCAGGTCCGTGTGCTGCGGCGGCTTGAGCAAGGGATCCATGAACGCGCCGCAGGTGCCGTTCGGAGCCGTGTGGGTGTACAGCTCGCCCTCGTCAAGCACGAAGACCATGAATTCGCTGAAGCAGATCGCCCCCGGGAAGATGGTGCCGGCATTGAAGGGGAAGGCTCCCCAGACATGCACCATGCCGCGCCTGCGGCCGGTGGTGGTGTCGAAGACCGGTTGCTGCACGGTCGGATAGCAGGCGCCGGATGCGGCGTTGCACCAATCCGTGAAGGCCTGCAGCGCCGGCGTGGCGCGCGTATTGGGGGTGGCCACGCCTGTGTAGACCACGCTGATGTTCTCAGCGGCGAGGGCCGGCGGGGCGAAGCCGGCGCAAAGCGCAAGCGCGCTCGATGTCAGGACCGTGCAGAGTGTCTTTTTCATTCGAACCTCCAGGTTGGCTGCGACTAAAGGGAACCCACGTGTCCCCGGCCCGCAGCCACCAGGCCCGGAACTCGCGAAGTGTTCTCCTTTTCCGTCCCGGCGTGCAGACAATCGGAGCCTCCCGGCCCCTGCAATCAAGGGAATCTAGAGCGCTTCCAGCACGGTCACCGCCGGCGGCGCCAGTTCCAGCCTGGCCACCACCGAGTCGCTGCCCTGCGGCTCCAGCGCCAGCCGGGCTCCCTTGCGTGGCAGCAGCGAACGCACCAGTCCCAACCCGGAGACGCCCGCGGGAATGGCCGCCAGCGAGAAGCCCGGCGCGAGCTCGCCCTGGTTGGCGATGGCGATCAGCACGGTCGAATCGGTGCAGTCGATGCGGCAGCGGATGTCGGTCGCCGCTTCCCCGGCCAGCGGCGCGCTGTGCTTGATCGCATTGGTGAACAGCTCGTTGACCGTCAACGCGATCGGGATCGAGTCAGCCTCGGTCAGTGCGAAACGCTCGGGCGCCGGACCGTGCACTTCGACGTGGATGGTGCGCCCGAACATGCGCTGCACCGACGCTGCGATCGCCTCGACCACGCCGCGCACGCGCATCGGCCCGGTCACGCCCACCTGCAGCCCGTGCACCTGGGCGATGGCGTGCACCTGGCTGACCGCCTCGGCGATCGCGCCGGCCGCCTCGGGGTGGCGCGACGCGCTCTGCTGCAGCAGGCCGGCCACACCCTGCAGGTTGTTCTTGATCCGGTGGTGCACTTCCTTGATCAGCATCTCGCGCTGGGCGATCGCGGCCGCCAGGCGCGCCTCGTCGGCGGCGCGCTGCGCGGTGACGTCGCTGGCCACCATCAGGAGCTGGTCGGGCGCATCGGCGGCAGAACGCAGCGAGACGATGCGGATGTCCCAGACGCTGTGCGCGCCCTCGCCCTCGGCGCCGTCGGCGGCGCGCCTGAGTTCACGCTGCACGCTGCCTGGCGTGGCGAGCGCGCGGTGCAGGTCGGCCGCCAGCTTCGCGCCCTCGGGCCCGGGCAGCCACTGCGACGGCACGCGCCCGAGGATCTCCTTCATCGGACGGCCGGCGAAGGTCGCGGCCATCTGGTTCAACTGCACCACCTGCTGGCTGGCGGCGTCGAACAGGGCGATGGCCAGCGGTGCCGTCTCGATGATGCGCTGCAGGCTGGCGCGCGCCTGCACGATGCTGACCTCGGCCTGGCGCCGGCGTTCGATGTCCAGCAATGCGTAGGTGAGCTGGCGGTTGGCGGTGCGCTGGCCGGTGACGACGACGTTGCCGACGACCCAGAAATGGCGGCCGTCGCGCGCGCGCAGCCGGCATTCGAAAGTCTCGGCCTGGCCTTCCTCCAGCGTGTCACCGTAGTCGGTGCGGCGCAGCGGGTGATCGAGCTCGTCGCCGGCGACGACCGCGATCGGCGCGCCGATGAAGTCGGCCAGCTCGCCGCCGAACATGCGGCGCGCCGAGCGGTTCATCCACTCGATGCCGGCGTCGCCGACGGTGACGATGCCCACCAGCACCGAGTCGAGGATGGCGCGCGTGCGATCGGCCTGCTGCACCAGCGACTCGCGGGCGCGCTGGCGCTCGTCGATGTTGACGAAGGAGATGATGGTGCCGGCCGACGGCTTGTCGACGGCGACGTGGCGCGTGCTGACCTGGGCCCAGAACAGGCTGCCGTCGCGCCGCCGCACCTGGCGCTCGCCGTGGGACCGGCCCTCGGTGGCCAGGTCGCGCGTCTCCACGTGCAGGTAGTGCTGCCAGGTCGCCTCGCTCTCGTAGAGCCGCGACATCGGCGAGCCCGTCAAGGTCTCGGGCGCATAGCCCACGAGGTCGGCCATCGCCTGGTTGGCGCGCGCGATCTGGCCGTCGCGCTGGTAGACGATGCCCACGTCCGACAGGTTGAACATCAGCTCGCGCTCCCGCGCCAAAGCCTCCAGCTCGCTCTGCTGGGACTTCATGCGCGTCGCGTCGGCCAGCACCACCACCATGCCGATCGCGCCGGGCGCGGTCTCGTGGGTGCGGCGCAGCGCCAGCGTGCACCAGATCGCCGAGCGGCGGTGGGTGCCTGCCGGCAGCAGCAGCTCGGTCTCGAGCGTGCCGACGTCGCGCACGGCGTCGATCAGCGAGGCGACCGTCTCGGCCGGCACGCCGGCGCTGGCCAGGATCTCGTCGAAGGGCTTGCCCGGCGGATAATCGTTGCCGCCCAGCAGCGTCTCGAACCGGTAGTTGCAGCGGACAAGCTCCTCGCCGCGCAGGTAGGCGATGCCGGCCGGGCTGACGTCCAGGATGGTCGTCAGCTCGGTCAGCAGATCCTGGTTGCGGCGGCGCGCCGTCTCCTCCTCGGTGACGTCGACCGTCACGACCGAGAACGCGCCGCGCTGCGGACCCAGCTCGGCCGGCTCGACGCGCGTCATCAGCCAGCGCCGCCCGCTCTCGTGATGGCGCACGGCATAGCGCACCTCGATGCGCGAGCGCGTGCGCAGCGCCGCCTGCAGGCGTTCGTAGTCGGCCATCGATTCGGCCTCGACCAGATCGCGGCCCACCGCCATCAGGCTGCCCGCGCGCTGGCCGTCGGTCGGGCCACCATCCGGCGTGCCGGTGCGCGCGCCGCGTTGCACGGAGCCGACCCAGCCGCGTGCGGCGTCCCAGGTGGCGACGCCGATGCCGGCGGTGCCCATCAAGGCCTGGATCTCGACGCGGGCGATGTCGCGCTCGTCCTCGAGATTGCGATCCTCGAACATCGCGATCCAGCGCGTGGTGCTGCTGCCGGCGAGCCGGCCCGCGCTGGCAGGCACGCCGCGCACTCGCACACGCACCCGCATCGGTTCGCCGGCGGCGTTCGCCAGCCAGCCGTCCTGGGTGCGGGTGGCCGCAAGCGCGGGCAGTTCGCCGGGCCAGCCCAGCAGCAGCCGGAATTCGGGCGCGGTGTCGCGCAACTGGCCGGGCAGCGGGCCCAGCATCTGCGTCAGCGCGCTGTTGTGGCGCAGCACGCCGCCGGACTCGTCGAAGACGATCTGCCCGAGCGGCGACATCTCGAACCAGCCCTGCAGCTCGCCGCGCAGATCCTCGATGGCGGCTGCCGGACCGGCGCCCGGCGCGGCGCCGGGGCCGATCAGGGGTTGACGCGGCAGGACCGGAGCGCGGCTTCTCGGCGGTGTGGGCGGGGTGCTGGACATACCCTGCCGGAGTTTACGCGCGAGTCACGCGTCGGCAGCGGTCGCCTTCAACCCTGGGTCAGCGAGTGCGCGTGCACCAGCGACTTGGCCAGCGCACGGTTGACGTCGCCCACCGACATCAGCAGCGCCTCGGCGCATTCGCGGATGTCGTAGGCCGATTCCGTCTCCACGGCGCACGCCAGCGCCAGGAAGGGCGCACAGGGGCCGGTGTCGTGGGCCAGCGCCTGGGCCACGCTTTCCTGCACCGGAATCGTCTTGAGCAACTGCTCGAAGGGTTGGCCGATCATGCGGTCCAGCGTCGAGAAGACACCGCAGATGAACAGCTCGTTGCGCAGCGCGTCGTCGCCGCCCGGGCGGGCGATCTCCTCCATCAGCAGGCCGCGGCGCACCGCCAGGTGCATCAGCGGCTTGAGGTCGGGATCGTCGATCGCGCTGGTGACCAGCAGCGCCAGCCAGCGCTTGAGCCGCTGGTAGCCCAGGATCATCAGCGCGTGGCGAAACGACGAGATCTCCACCGACAGGCCGAAGCCCGGGGAGTTCAGATAGCGCATCAGGCGGAACGCGATGGTCGGATCGTTGCGCACCACCGCCTCCAGCTTCTCGGCCGGCTCCTGGCGGTCGACACGCTGCATCAGGTCGACCACGGTGGTGACACCGGCGGGCACCGGCCTGGGCTTGGAGTCCGGTCCCGGGGCCTCGCCGACGGGCCATCCGACGACGGCCGTGAAGCCCGCCTTGAGCGCGCCGGCCGACATCGCCGGGCCATCGGCGCCGATGAAATAGCGCATCAGCGGCTTGCCGCCCACGCCGGCGGGCAGCGGGTTGCGGATGTTGGCGCGATCGACGGTGACGGCGCGGAACAGCGACCACAGGGTCTGCGGCGCCGCCTCGGGCACGCGCCCGCCCAGCACCAGGGTCTGGCCGCCGGCGACGCGTTCCTGCAGGGTCGCGGCGATATCGGCATCGGACAGCATGAAGCCGGGCACCTCGATCATCAGGTGCGGGGCCAGCGGCGCGGCCAGCAGCGCGCGCAGGCCGCCCTCGTTGGCCACGCTGAGCATCAGCGGGCCGGCCTCGGGCGGCGCGATGACGTCGATCACCTGCAGCAGGCCGGCGGCGTCGATCGCCGCGTCGGGACGCTGGGGGAACACCGACATGTGGGCCACGACCGGCGCGCGCTTGGCGTCGAACAGCGAACTCGCGCCGAGCACGACCTGGTCGAGGACGGGATGGTCTAGGGACATGCTTGAACCTCGGAAAACGTATTTATTGGAATGGCCGCACCCGCTCCCGCATCCGTTGCCTCGAGGCGACTAGGCATTCAGGTACTGGAACAGCGACAACTTCTGGATGGTGGCATAGCTCTGGAGCGCCGCCTGGTAGCCGGTCTGCTGCTGGTTGAAGCTCGACAGGGCCTTGACCATGTCGAGGTCTTCGGCACTCGAGCGGTCAGTTTGAGCGGAAAGTTGGGTGGCGTCGAGCCGTCCCTTGACGCCGTCCAGCCGCTGCAGGGTCATGCCTGCGAAGGCACGCGCCGAGGAGACCTGGCTGTTGCACTGATCGATGTTGCGGATGCTGTCCTGGACGGCCTGTTGCACCCTGGGCCCACCCTGGCCCGGCTTGGACAGCTGCGCCACGGCGTTGTCCAGCGCGTCGAACACCGAGAGCGACTTGGTCGACGGCGTGGTCTGGAAGTCGTCGCCGTTGGCCGGCGTGCCGCTGATGGCGAAGGACATGCCGTCCACGCTGATGTCCTGGCCACTCGTGAAGGCGTTGCCCGTCGAGATCGCGCTGCCGTCCTTGAGCACCGAGTAGGTGGTCGCGCCACCGGCGGTGCTGAACTGGATGTCGTAGGTCGAGTTCGTGATCAGGTCGGGCGAGGTCACGCGGCCGGCGTCGATCCAGGCATTGCTCGAATTGGTGTTGCGCGTCACGAAGACGCCGTTGCCGGTGTTGGCCGACAGCCAGACCTGGCCGCCGTCCAGCGTCAGCGGCAGCGGCTCGTCGGTGGCGACGTTGACCTGGCCGCCGACGCCCTGGAACACGACGCCGCCCGGCCGGTCGATGAAGGGCGCCCCGCCCGAGCCCTGGCCGGCGAACACGTAGCCGCCCTGGCCGTCGGGCCGATTGGCCACGGCCAGCAGCTGCGTGCGGATCGCCGCGATCGCGCTGGCCTTGGAGGCGCGTTCGGCATCGGTGTAGCTCGCGTCGCCGGCGCTGACCATCAGCTCGCGCGCCTGCTGCAGCAGTTCGCCGGCGTCGCCCAGCGCGCTTTCGGTCAGCGTCATCGCGTTGCTGCTGGCGTCGACCGCCTTCTGGCTGGCGGTGGTGCGTTCCTCGAGCGCGCGATCGCGTTCCGCGCGCGCGGCCGCGGTCGGGTCGTCGCTCGCCTTGATGACGCGCTTGCCGCTGGTCATCTGCTCCTGCGTCTCGGTCAGGTGGTCCTGGCGCGACATCAGGTTGTTGAGCGCGCCGTCGTAGGCGTTGGAGGTCGAGATGCGTTGTACGGACATCGTTATCGCCTATCAGTGCGAGGCCATCTGCAGCAGGGTGTCGAAGATGGCCTGCGCCACCTGCAACACCTTGGCCGCGGCCTGGTAGCCCTGCTGGAACTGGATCAGGCGGCCGGCCTCCTCGTCGAGGTTGACGCCGCTCTTGTCGGCGACCGCGGTGTCGGCCTGCACGGACGTCGCCGACGAGATCGTCGACGCCGTCCTGGCGCTCTGCACGCGCACGCCCACGTTGGCCAGCACGCTCGCGTAGGCGTCGGTGGCGGTGTCGCCGTCCTGCAGCGTGCCGTCGATCTGCATGTCGCGGCCGACGAAGGTCTCGTCGCGCAGCGCCACCATCGCCAGTGCGTTGCCGTTGTTGCTCTCCGGGTGCGCCGTCTTGGCGACGTTGATGGTGTCGCCGCTGCCGGGCACGCCATTGAGCTGCAGCTCGTAGCCGTTCAGGGCGATGGGCTGGCCGGGCGTCCAGGTGCCGCTGCCCGAGGCCGTGACGGTGCCGCTGGGGTCGGTCAGCGTGTACGAATAATCGCCGCTGGCATCGGTGAAGTTGATCGCCGTGGTCAAGGTCGGATCGCTGCCGGCGCCCACGACGTTCAGGCCGGCGACCGTCGCCGTGCCCTTGTTGCTCACGCCCATCACCGCCGTCATCGGCGAGGCGGCGGCCAGGCCGGACGGGTCGTCGAGCACGCGCTTCATCGCCACCGCGGCGTGACCCACGGGCTCGAGCTCGAACCGGTCGGTCGACGCCGGCGTGCCGGTGAAGGCGATCTGGAAGCCGTCCATGCTGTTGCCCATGGCGGCGCCGTCGGACAGGCGCGTGTACGAGAAAGCGCTGCCGGACGGCGTCGCCGAGAACTTCACGCCGTCGGAAAGGCGGGTGACGACGTAGGCACCGCCGCCGGCCGGATCGGACTCGAGCGCGTAGTCGCTGGCCTTGAGCTGCGAGGCGTCGGTGACCGTGAGCGAGACGCTGGCGGCAAAGCCGCCGGTGGCGTCGCGCGAGTTGTGAACGTTGGGGATCGCGACCGGCGCGCCGATGGCGAACACCGGATTGCCTGCGCCCGGGGGCGAGCTCAGGTCGATGCCATAGCCCTGCACCTGGTTGACGCGGCTGGCCACCGCCGCGGCCATCTGGCCCAGCTGGTTGCGGGCCGAGACGAGGTCCTCGTTCTGGTACTTCAGCAGGCCGCTGATCGAACCGCCCACCAGCAGGTCGGTGGACAGCTCGTGCGTGATGCCGCTGTCGCTGATGGAGATCGTCGAGCGTGCGGTGTTGTCCGGATCGGGCGTCACGGCCAGCTTCTGCGCCTCGGCGCCCAGCACCAGGCGCTGGCCGCCGGCGATGAACACGCCCATGGTGCCGTCGTCGGCCGTGACGGTGGTGACCTTGACGAGGTTGCCGATCTGCTTGACCAGCTCGTCGCGCTGGTCGAGCAGGTCGTTGGGCGTCGACGAGGTGCCCCGCAAAGCGGCGATGTCGCCGTTCAGCGCGGCCACCTGGCTGGCCATCTGGTTGACCTGGGCGACCGAGTTGCGCAGGTCGGCGGTGACGCCGTTCTGCAGTCGATCGAGCTGGCCGCCCGCGGTGGAGAAGCGGTCGGCCACCTCGGCGGCGTCGGACAGGATCACCTGGCGCGCCGACGAGTCCGACGGGCTGTTGGCCAGGTCGACGAAGGCGTTCATGAAGGTGCCGACCGCCGCGCCGACGCCCGAGTCGCCCGGCGGGAACACGGTCTCGAGCTGCTGCAGGTTGCTCGAGCGGGCGTCGTCCATCGCCGCCATCGAGCTGGCCACCTGCGACTGGGAGGTGAGGAAGGCATCGCTGGCGCGCCGCACCGTGACGACGTCCACGCCCTTGCCGTAGAAGCCCGCGCCGGTCTGCTGGCCGCCCGAGGTCTGCAGCTCCACTGTCTGGCGCGAGTAGCCCGGCGTCTGCGCGTTGGCGATGTTGTGACCGGTCGTCTGCATCGACGAATAGTTCGCGAACATGGCGCGCATGCCGATCGACATCAATGCCGACGAGCTCATGGGGCGCTCCTTTCAGTTGCGAGGGATTCGGTCGAAAACACGATCAGGGCAGTGTGTGTGTTGAACGGTCAAGCCAGCGTCTGCTGCACGCGCTCGGTCATGTGGATCATCTTGGCCAGCTTGGTGGCATACGAAGGATCGGTCGCGTAGCCCGCCTTCTGCAGGCCCTTGGCGAAGCCGTTGGCGTCCGCGCCCGAGGCGACGACGGCGGCGTAGCGCGGGCTGTTCTTCATGGTGCTGGCGTAGTCGGCGAACGACTCGGCGTAGCTCGCGTAGGCGCGGAAGGTCTGCGTGACCTTGTGCGCCTTGCCGCCGATGTACTCGGTCGTCGTGACGTCGGTCGTCGCGCCCTTCCAGCCGGGACTCGCCTTGATGCCGAACAGGTTGAACGAGGTCGTGCCGTCGGCGTTCTTGATCTCCTTGCGGCCCCAGCCCGTCTCGTGCGCGGCCTGCGCGATCATGAACTTGGCGGGGATGCCGGTGGCCTTCTCGGCGGCGGCCGCGGCGTCGGTGTGGGCCTGGATGAACGCGGCCGCGGCCTTCTGCGGCAGCGCGACGGGCGCGTCGGAGTGCAGCGGATCGACCGGCATCGGGTTGGCAGTCGCCGGCTTGGCGGTCACGCCCTGGGCGATGCCCATCTGGCGTTCGAGCTGGCGCGCGATGACGTCCGACAGCCCGCCCGGCAGGCCGGCCATCTTCGAGGCCCACTGGGAATCGAGCATCTCGGTGCCCATCTTCGTGCCTTCGTTGTCCATCATGTCGGCGTTCATGGTGGAGTCGCGCATCTGCTTGAGCAGCTGCTGCGTGAACATGGTCTCGAACTGCTTGGCCGCTTCGCGCACCGCGCTCTTGGGATCGCGATCAGCCTTGACGCGCAGGTTCTCGAGGCCGCCGGCCAGGTTCAGCGACTGTGGCGCGCCGGCGATGGAGGAGGAGATCGGGTTGGCCATGGTCAGATGACCTCGATGTCGGCGGTGAGCGCACCGGCGGACTTCATCGCCTGCAGGATGGCGAGCAGGTCCTGCGGCGTCGCGCCGAGCGCGTTGAGCGCCTTGACCACGTCCGCCAGCCGGGTGCCCGCGGGCATGTTGACCAGCGAGCCGGCCTGCGACGAGATCGCGATGTCGGTCTTGTCGGTCACCACCGTCTGGCCCCCGGAGTTGGGTGCGGGCTGGCTCACCTGCGGGTTCGAATTGATCGTGACCGACAGGCTGCCGTGTGCCACGGCGCAAGGCGCGAGCGTGACCGCCTGGTTCATCACGATGGAGCCGGTGCGGGCGTTCATCACGATCTTGGCGGCCGGCGCGGACAGGCTGATGTCCAGGTTCTCCAGGTCGGCCAGGAAGTCGACGCGGGCGTTGGAATCGGTCGGCGCGCGCACCTTGATCACGCGGCCATCGAGGGCGCGTGCGACGCCGGCGCCCTTGTTGGCGTTGATCGCGTTGGCGACCGCGCGGGCGGTGGCGTAGTCGGCGGAGTTCAGGTCCAGCTCCAGCGTGTCGCCTTGCGACAGCGGCGTGGGCACCGCGCGTTCGACCGTCGCGCCTTCGGGAATGCGGCCGGCGCTCAGGTGGTTGATGGTGACCTTGGAGCCGCCTGCGGCCGCGCCCGCGCCACCGACGATCAGGTTGCCCTGGGCGATCGCGTAGACCTGGCCATCGGCGCCCTTGAGTGGCGTGGCGACCAGCGTGCCGCCGCGCAGGCTCTTGGCGTTGGCCACCGAGGAGACGTCGATGTCGATCGCCTGGCCCGGCTGCGCGAACGCCGGCAGCGAGGCGGTGACGATCACGGCCGCGACGTTCTTGAGCTGCATGGTGGTGCCGGCCGGCAGCGTCACCCCGAGTTGCTGCAGCATCGACTGCAGGCCTTGCGTGGTGAACGGTGCCTGCGTGGTCTGGTCGCCCGTGCCGTCCAGGCCGATGACCAGGCCGTAGCCGACCAACTGGTTGCTGCGCACGCCTTGCACGGCGGCGACTTCCTTGATGCGCGTCGCGTTCGCCGGCGGGGCGAACAACGCCGAGATGATGACCAGGATGATCGCGCAGATGCCCACGCGCAGCGCCGTGCGGTCGGAGACCACGTGGCGGGTATGCATGCCGCGATGGCGCAGGGGGCGAGGATTGGCGGACGAGTCGAACATCACAGCTGCCCCAGTCGTTGCAGCATCTGGTCGGAGGTCTGGATCGCCTTGGAGTTGAGCTCGTAGGCGCGCTGCGTGGAGATCATCGAGACCAGTTCCTCGACCACGTTGACGTTGCTGGTCTCGACGAAGCCCTGCTGCAGGCGGCCCAGGCCGTTGGTGCCCGGCGCGGCGGCGCTCGGCGAACCGGAGGCGGCCGTCTCGGCGTAGATGTTGCCGCCCTTCGGATCCAGGCCGCCCGGGTTGGCGAAGCTGGCCAGTTGCAGCTGGCCCAGCGTGGTGGGCGTGGCGGTGCCCGGCAGCGTGGCGCTGACGGTGCCGTCGGCGCCGATCGAGATGCTCTGCGCATTCGGCGGGACGGTGATGCCGGGCTGCACGATGTAGCCCTCGTTGTTGACCATCTGGCCCTGCGCATCGAGCTTGAGCGAGCCGTCGCGGGTGTAGCCCGTGGTGCCGTCAGGCATCGTCACCTGCAGGAAGCCGTTGCCGCTGATGGCCACGTCCAGCGTGTTGCCGGTCTGCTGCAGCGAGCCTTGCGTGAAGTCACGCGCGGTCGCCACCGGACGCACGCCCAGGCCGACCTGCAGGCCGCTGGGCAGCTGCGTCTGGTCGGAGGTCGCCGAGCCGGACTGGCGCAGGTTCTGGTAGATCAGATCCTCGAACTGCGCATGGCTCTTCTTGTAGCCGTTGGTGGCCACGTTGGCGAGGTTGTGCGAGATGTTGTCCAGCTGGAGCTGCTGAGCCTCCATGCCGGTCTTCGAGATCCACAGTGAGCGAAGCATGACGTTGAACTTTCGTTCGATTGATACGCCATCTTCTCGAAAACTTGTGGGTGGGATCGGGCGGATAAGGCCCGGTTAGCACTGCCTTATCCCGGCTGGGCGGCTGCGCTGGAAAGGGGTCTGGCTGCCCCGCAGGTGCCTGGCACCTTCTCGGATCGCGCCGATCCGCCGGCATTGAGCCGACATCGCCGCCGCGATTCGAGTAGGTGCCTTGTATGTTCGGGTTGCTGGGTAACCCGCCGGCGTATCGTCTAGGGGCTGGGGCGAGGGACTATGCGTGCCTATCTGGCAAACAGACTGCGCCAGAAATTCCCCGTTCCGCCCAC
>JBJMWF010000105.1:0-7258 GCA_045810265.1 Vitreoscilla sp.
CTTCGGCCTCTTCCAGGTAGTGCGTGGTCAGCAGCACGGTGTGGCCCTCGCGGTTCAGGCGCGCGATGAATTGCCACAGCGTCTGGCGCAGTTCGACGTCGACGCCGGCGGTGGGCTCGTCCAGCACGATCACCGGCGGGCGATGCACCAGCGCCTGGGCCACCAGCACCCGGCGCTTCATGCCGCCGGAGAGCTGGCGCATGTTGGCGTTGGCCTTGTCGGCCAGGCCCAGGCTGGCGAGCAGCTCGTCGATCCAGGCGTCGTTGTTGCGCACGCCGAAATAGCCGCTCTGGATGCGCAGCGTCTCGCGCACCGAGAAGAACGGATCGAACACCAGCTCCTGCGGCACGATGCCCAGCGACCTGCGGGCGGCGGCGTAGTCGTCGACGACGTCGTGGCCCATCACGGTGACCTTGCCGCGCGTGGCGCGCGCCAAGCCGGCGAGGATGCTGATCAGCGAAGTCTTGCCCGCGCCGTTGGGCCCGAGCAATCCGAAGAATTCGCCGGGCTGGACATCGAAGGAGACGCCACCGAGCGCGCGTACCCCGCTGCCGTAGGTCTTCTCGACTTGCTGGAATGAAATGGCGGACATGGCGCGGGCATTGTAGGAACTTGTCGAGAAGTGCCTCTAGAACACGGGGATGCCAATCTGTGCATCGGCGCGCCGGGGTGCTAGATTTCGCCAACTGAAAACTACAACGAGCTCATGGAAGCCAAAAAGCCGCGCCGCACCGCCGAACGCATCCTCGAAGTCACGCTGGACCTGTTCAACCGCTTCGGCGAGCCGAATGTGTCGACGACGCTCATCTCGGCCGAACTTCACATCAGCCCGGGCAACCTGTACTACCACTACCCGGCCAAGGACGAACTGATCAACGCGCTGTTCGACCGCTACGAGAAGGCGCTCAACGAACTGCTGCAGGCCGCCGACAACGTGGCCAACGTGGAGGACGCCTGGCTGTTCTTCCACATGATGTTCGAGCTGGTCTGGCAATACCGCTTCCTGTATCGCGACCTCAACGACCTGCTGTCGAAGAACCGCCGCCTGGAGATGCACTTCCAGTTCGTGCTGAAGAACAAGTCGCGCGCGGTCGAGGCCGTCCTGGACGGCCTGAACCGCAGCAGCGAGACGCGTCTGGATCGGCGCGACCTGCCCTCGGTGGCCACCTCGATGGTCGTCGTTCTCACCTACTGGCTCAGCTACGAATACGTGCGCGAGCCGCGCAAGGCGCTCGAGCCCGAACAGGCCGGCGCGACACTCGCACGCGGCGCGTGGCACGTGCTGAGCCTGCTCACGCCCTACCTGGAGCCCGCGGCACGCGAGCACCTGCAGCGGCTGGCGGCCGCGTACAAGTCCTGAGAAGATCTGTCCCGCAATCAAACATCGAGAGACAACGCCATGGCCAAATGGACCGCCTTTCCGTACGACGCCGCCGACTACACCTACGACGCCGCTGCGCTGAAGAAGCACTGGGCGCGCCTGCACAAGGGCGACGCCGAGGCGTTCCCCAAGGACGAGGCCGTGCTGGCGGCCTGGGCGCTGTTCCACGCCGGCCAGTTCCAGAAGGCGCACGACGCCGGCCTGAAGCTGGGGGACGCCGGCCTGGTGGTCGCGAACAAGGCGCAATCGATCTACGCCAACTATCTCGAAACCAGCGAGAAGACCAAGCTGGCGATGTTCATGGAAGTGGCCGAACGCGCCGAGGCGCAGACCAAGGCCAATCCCAAGCTCGCCAACGCGCACTACTGGATGGCCTACGCGCTCGGGCGCTACAGCCAGGGCATCAGCGTCGCCAAGGCCTTGACGCAAGGCCTGGGCAGCAAGGTCAAGAACGCGCTCGAGACCACGATCGCGCTCGCGCCCAAGCATGCCGACGCCCACATCGCGCTCGGCGCCTTCCACGCCGAGGTGATCGACAAGGTCGGCAAGCTGCTGGGCAAGACGCAGGGCGCCGATACCGCCACCGGCCTGAAGATGTTCAAGGAAGCCCTCGCCCTCAACCCCGACTCGGCGATCGCGCGCGTCGAATACGCCAACGGCCTGGTGATGCTCGAAGGCGACAAGCGCATGAAGGAAGCCGAGAAGCTCTACGCCGAGGCCGCCGAGTGCCAGCCGATGGATGCGATGGAGCGGCTGGACGTGGAGATGGCCAAGGCGGAGCTCGAAGACGAGTGAGGCGCCCGCACATTCACGGATTCATCGCTCCCACGGCAGCATTATCGCCAGCCACAGCAGCTTGTCGAACTCCGGACGGAAGCGCTTGACGATCTCGTCCGGATCGGGGCACATGCGCGCGTCGGTGATGAGGCCGAACTGCACGCCGCCGCCATAGCTCAGGATGCTCACGCCCATGCCGATATCGCCTGAAGCCGGCACCCAGAACATCACCTGCTTCAAGGTGCGGCCGCAGATCTTCAGCGGCTCGGCCGGGCCGGGCACGTTGGTCATCACCGCCGTGGCCTTCTTGGCAAACAGGTTCAGCAATGCGTGCTGCACCGGCTTGATCAGCACGCCTGCCACCGACAGCAGCGCGAACGCGAGCAGCGGCTGGTAGCCGCCCTTGAGCTCGTTCATGCGCACGCGCACGGCGGCCAGGCGGTCGATCGGGTTGGCGATGCCGATCGGCAGCACCAGCGGCACCAGGCCGAAGCGGTTGCCCAATTGCCAGGCCTTGTCGAGCGGACGCAGGTTGACCGGCACCATGGCGCGGATCTCCTTGCCGGCCGGATCCTCGCCCTTGTCGCGCAGGTAGCTGCCGATGGCGCCGGCCACGCTGGCCAGCAGCACGTCGTTGATCGAGCCGCCGAGGGCCTGTCCGACCGCCTTGACCTCGGTCAGCGGCAGCGGCTCGCCCCACGCCACGCGCTTGCCCGGCGTCGCCTTGCCCTTCAGGCTGGTGGGCGAGTCGTCGGGCATCAGCGCCATCGCCGCGACGTCGGACACCACCTGGGCGCCGATGCGCGCCATCTCCATGCTGCCGGCCAGCGGCGCGCCCGGGTCGGCCATCATCTGGACGCCCTTGCCCAGCCCCGCGCCGTAGACGCCGATCGCCTTGACCGCCAGATCGGCCGCGGGCTTGAGCAGGTAGTCGGCGATCCAGTCGTGCTCGCCGTCCTCCTGGGCCTGGCGCTGCTTGCGCCGCGGCGGCGACTTGCCGCCGTCGGTGATCGACAGCATCACCGAGATCAGCGCGATGCCGTCGGCGATGCAATGGTGGATGCGCGCGACGAGCGCGGTCCGCCCGCTCTCGAAGTCCTCGAACAGATGGAACTGCCACAGCGGCCGGCTCGGGTTCAGTGGCTGCGTGGTGAGGTCGCCGACGTGGCTCTTGAGCGCCTCGAGCGGCGATTGCCCCGGCGCCAGCTCGAGCTTCTCGGGCACCACGTGGGCGGCGATGTCGAAGTGGTCGTCATCGACCCACTGGGCACCCAGCGTGTCCTCGACCACCTTCTGCCGGAAGCGGTGGTACTGCAGCAGGCCCGTCTGCACGCGTTCGCGCAGGTCGGCCAGGGACAGCTGCGGCTCGATCAGCCAGATCCCGACGATCATCATCAGGTTGGCTTCGGTGTCCATGCGCAGCCAAGCCGTGTCGACCCGTGACATGCGTTCCACGTTTTCGCTCAAGAAATCTCCCTCGTTTCGAAACTAGAGTGTTGTCTCGGCACTCTCTTGATCCGGCCTGCGAGATTGGTGTTTAACATCCGCCCCGTCAAGCCTGACTTTCACCCAAAGCGGAATCACAGCCATGAGCACTCTGAACGAGCAATTCGAACAAGCGGTCGCCGACAGCAAGAACCTGCCGGAGCGCCCCGACAACGCGACCCTGCTGAAGCTGTATGCGCTGTACAAGCAAGGCAGCGCGGGCGACGTCGACGGCAAGCGTCCGGGCTTCACCGACATGGTCGGTCGTGCGAAGTGGGACGCCTGGAACGAGCTCAAGGGCCAGTCGCAGGACGAGGCGAAGCAGGCCTACATCGACCTGATCGAAGACCTGAAGTAAGCACGTCCTGCGCGAAGTCGCAGGATCACTTCTTCTTCGCCGGCTTCGCACTCTTGGCCGCCTTGGCCGATTCCTTGGCCAGGGCCTCGTCCAGCTGCTTGCCGACCTCGGCCTCGATGGTGCCGACGAAGGGCTTGAACAGGAAGCCCAGCTTGGCCTCCAGCTCGAAAAAGGTGGCTGCGACGATCATGCGGCCGTCGACCCCGGCGCGCTTGAACTCCAGCACGTCCTCGTCGTCGCCCTCGATGATCGTGCACTCCATCTCGAGCTTCTCCTCGACCTCCTCGGCCCACTTGAGCGCGACCTTGCGCGCGCGGGCCAGGCCCAGGGTGTGATCTCGGTGCAGGTTCAGGTCGGCCATCCGGCTTGTCTCCTCTCGGTTGCTCGGGATTCTCAGCCAGAAACGGCGCCGCCCGACGCCGGTGTTGCGGGCGTCACCACAGGCGGCTGCTGCGGCGCCACACGATACGGCGCCATCGCCGCGTCGCGCTCCGGCCTGGACAGGCCGGCCATGCGCCGCACTTGCGCGTAGAAGCGATCGAAGTCGCTGCCCTCGGCCACGAACAGGCGCTCGAAGGCGCCGACCTCGTCGTCGTACGCGCCCTGCGTGCCCATCGTCGCGTTGTTGGCCTTGTCAAACCAGTGGTCGTAGCCGGCGTAGCCGTTCCACTTGCCCTGCTTGAGCGCCTCGTAGTCCGCGCGCATGCCGGCGTACAGCTGCGCCTTGCGCACGCGCTTGTCGGCGTCGGGCAGGCCGCTGCGATACATCGCGTCCAGCTTGGCGCGCCAGGCACGCACCAGGACATGGAAGTCGTCCCGACGCGATTCGGTCAGCGCCTGCCTGGCGCGCACGTCGGGCGTCGCGTTCTGTTCCAGCCAGCGCTGGCTGCCGATGTGTTCCACGGCAGTGGCAAACGACTCGTTGAAGGTCGTGTCGCCCGGCGCATAGGCCACCTGGTGTGCCAGCTCGTGGAAGATCAGGCGCGCCAGCTCGCCCTCGGGCCATTGCACGAAGGTGTTGAGCAGCGGGTCGCCGCCGATCCAGTTCATCCAGCCCAGCGTCGAGTAGGCGGGCACCTCGTAGACGTCGACCTCCAGGCCTTCGGCCTTGAGCGGCTCGGCCGCGGCGTTGGCGCTGGCGAGGTCGTAGTAGCCGCGATAGCCGACGCAGCCCACGACCGGAAAGCACCAGGTGACCAGCCGCAGCGACAGTTCTGGCGCCGCGACCACGTTCCACACCGCGGCCGGCCGCTTGAGGTCGGCGTACGAGCGGTAGCTGCCGTTGTCGGGCTCGTGCAGTTCGGTCACCGCGAACTGGCGCATGCGCTGTGTCAGCTCCAGGCGCGCGCGCAGCGCCTGGGGGGTGGACGGATCGGCGATCGCGTCCTTGACCGGCCGCGCCGCCGCCAGCAGCCGGATGTGGCCGGAGGCCGATTGGCTCAGGTAGTCGATCGACGAGCAGCCCGAGGTGGCGCACAGCGTGCCCAACGCGGCCAGCACCACCCCGCCCAGACCCAGGGCGCTTCCCAGGCCCCAGCGTGCCGCGCGCCGCTTCGGCCACCAGGCCATGTCACGCCGTCCCGGCGCGCTGCACCTCGACCAGGCAATCGTAGAACGACGGCGCCCGGCCCATGTCGGTCAGGCGCTGGTGGGTGAGCTCGTTGACGTTGGTGCCATCCAGCCCGTACTTGCGCCACCACACGCCCAGCCCGTGCACGACGCCGGGGCGCGCCCGCTCGCTCACGCGTGCGGCGCAGCGGTATTCGCCGCGATCGTTGAACACGCGCACCACGTCGCCGTCGGCGATGCCGCGCGCGGCGGCGTCCGCGGCCGCGATCTCCAGCACCGGCTCCTGCTCGATCGCCCGCAGGCTCTTGACGTTGACGAAGGTCGAGTTGAGGAAGTTGCGCGCCGGCGGCGAGATCATGGCCAGCGGGAAGCGTCGTGCGAGCTCCGGCGCGCTACGCACGCTTTCATAGGGCGGCACGTAGTCGGGCAGGCCGACCCCGGGGACATCGCACCTGGCGCGCCCGTCGGAGGTCGGGAAGCCGCCGTCCGCGAACGGTGCTTCGGGCAGCGGCAGCTTGGCCCAGCCGATCTCGCGCAGTTGTTCGAACGGCACCGGGCCGTTGATCGCCTGTCGCGCCAGCGTCTCGTCATCGTCCTCGAAGCAGGCCTCGGTCAGGCCCATGCGCTGCGCCAGCGCGCGGAAGATTGCCGCATTGGAGCGCGATTGCCCGCGCGGCGTCAGCGCCGGCTCGTTGATCACGAAATACGTATGGCCGTAGCTGGCGTGCACGTCCCAGTGCTCGAGCTGCGTCGTGGCCGGCAGGACGTAGTCGGCGTGGTCGGCGGTGTCGGTCAGGAAGTGCTCCAGCACGACGGTGAACAGGTCTTCACGGCGGAAGCCCTCGGTCACCTGCCGGGACTGCGGCGCGACGGCGACCGGGTTGCTGTTGTAGACGATCAGGGCCTCGATCTTCGGCCCGAAGGCGCGGCCGTCGGGCAGCGTCTCGCCGCCCTGGCGCAGCAGGTCGTCGCCGATGGTGCTCATGTTGACGATGCGCGGCGAGCGGCCGGCAAGCAGGTCGGCGCGGCCCAGGGCCGGGTTCTTGAACGGGGCGAACCAGCCGCCCGACGACAGCAGCATGCCGCCGGCGCGATGACGCCAGGCGCCGGTCAGGCAAGGAAGCAACGCGATCAGCCGCGTGGCGTTGCCACCGCCGCGCACGCGCTGCATGCCATAGTTCAGGCGGATCGCCGCCGGGCTCGTCAGACCGTACAACTGCGCGAACTCGCGGACCTGCGCCGCGGTCAGCCCGCACTCGACGCTCGCGCGTTCCGGCGTCCACTCGAGCGCGCGCTCGCGCAGGCCAGCCCAGCCGTCGACATGGCGCTCGATGTAGTCGTGGTCCAGCCAGTCGTTGACGATCAGCTCGTGCATCACCGCCAGCGCCAGGGCGCCGTCGCTGCCGGGCGTGAGCGCCAGGTGGTGGTGGCACTTCTCGGCGGTCTCGGTGCGGCGTGGGTCGATGCACACCAGCGTGGCGCCCGCGCGCTTGGCAGCCAGCGCGATCGGCCAGAAGTGCAGGTTGGACGCGATCGAGTTACTGCCCCAGATGACGATCAGCCGGCTCTCGGCGAAGTGCTCCAGGTGCATGCCCACCTTGGCGCCATAGGTGGCGGCCAGGGCGTCGCCGCCGGCGCTCGAGCAGATCGTGCGATCCAGGCGCGAGGCGCCGAGCTTGTTGAAGAAG
>JBJMWF010000106.1:0-13479 GCA_045810265.1 Vitreoscilla sp.
ATAGCGCAGCAGGCCCATGGAGATGACGGCCGCCGGGATCGACGTGGCGAAGGTCAGGCCGGCCTTGAGGCCGAAGTAGACGTTGGCCGCCGTGAACAGCACCGTGATCAGCAGGCCGAGCACGACGCCGCGCAGGGTCAGCTCGTTGTTGGATGGGACGACTGCTTTCAAGAGAACTCCTCGAATCAAGGCGCGCATCATCGCCCAAAGTCGGGCAGGCCGGCATAGTGACTACGCGCACGGGCATGCGGCCAAGGCTGCGGCTCAGCCCCGACACCGATGCACGCATCGTGCCGAGGCGGTCGTACTGCCGAGCTGCGGCCGCGGCCCCTTCTGCGAGGTGGAGGCGGCGATCGACGGCACGCTGGCCTGCGCCCGCCGCAAACATCCAAGGATTGCACGGACGGGCGCTTGCTGGCGCAAAGCGGCCCGCGCGGCTGCTCAAGTTCGCAGCGTGCCGTCCGAAGACCCGGCAAGAGCACCACGCCGGGGCCCCGCCGGGCGTTCGCAGCGAGTGCAACAACTAACCTGCGTCCGAGACAGACGGCAACAACGATGGATCCGAAACAAGCCAAGCTGCAGCGCCACCGCCTGCGCATGACCTTGCTGTCGGTGGTCAATTCCTTGCTGCAGTCCATCGTCATCGGGCTGTACGCCGCCTCGGGAACCATCTCGTGGCCGATCGCCGCCTGCTTCGCGGCCGCCAGCCTGGGCAGCACCGGCCTGTTCGCGCTCGGCGTCTGGGCGGGCTGGCTGCTGCGGCTGGGGGACGCGTGGTTGCTGAATGCGCAGCTGGCAGCCAACTTCGTCGTCCAGATCGTCTTCCTGATCGCGGCGCCGCCGCTGTGGATGATCTTCCTCGGCTCCACGCTCATCACCTGCACCTACGCCATGGTGGCCTTCACGCCGCGCCAGTTCACCTGGCTGTGGCTGGGCTACGGCGCGGTCACGGGACTGGCCTTGTTCGCCGGGCATGAGCGCTTCGAGACGCCGGCACCGACGCCCTGGAACATCGCCATCCTGTGGCTGTTCTTCTTCATGGGCGTGCGCCGCCTGGCGTTGACGGGCGCGCAGTTCAGCCGGCTGCGCGAGCAGCTGTCCGAGAAGAACAAGCAGCTGACCATCCTGCTCGAGCGCAACAAGGAGCTGGCCAGCCACGACGAGCTCACCGGCACCTTCAACCGGCGCCAGCTGATGCAGCTGCTGACCGAGGAACGCGAACGGGCAACGCGCGCGCACGAATCGTTCTCGATCGCGATGCTCGACCTCGACCACTTCAAGACGATCAACGACCGCTTCGGACACGCCGGCGGCGATGCGGTGCTCAAGCACTTCTGCGCGCTCGCGGGCGCGTCGATGCGCGCCACCGACCGCTTCGCGCGCTACGGCGGCGAGGAGTTCGTCCTGCTCATGCCGATGACGACCTCGACCGACATCGCCTGCCTCGCGGCCGAACGCATCCGCCGCGTGGTCGCCGCCGAGGACTGGGCGGCGACGCTCGGTGGCCCGTCGGACCCCGTCACCGTGTCGGCCGGCGTGGCCACGTGGCAAGCGGACGAGACGATCGAAGCACTGCTGGCACGTGCCGACGCCGCGCTCTACGAGGCCAAGCACCGGGGCAGGAATCGCTGCGTCGCGGCGGCACCGCCGCAGTCCGTCGAGGCGGCCGTCTGAACTGACCTCGCGATCAATCCCGCGCGAGATGTAACTGACAAAACGGACAGCCGAGTAGCGCGGAAGGAGATCCTCCAAAGATGAGGGTGCCTTCACCTCTTGTCACTATGATCGCGGGCTCGACCGCCCCGGGAACAGTGCCTCCATGAACCTGATCCAGCTCGCGCTGCGACGCCCTTACACGTTCATCGTCATGGCGATGCTGATCGTGCTCGCGACGCCGTTCGCGCTGCTGAAGATGCCGACCGACATCCTGCCCGAGATCAACATCCCGGTCATCTCGATCGTCTGGAACTACACCGGCATGTCGGCGCAGGAGATGGGCCAGCGCATCACCTCGTCCAACGAGCGCAGCCTGACGACGACGGTGTCCGACATCGAGCATGTCGAGTCGCAGACGCTGGCCGGCATCGCGGTCATCAAGATCTTCTTCCAGCCCAACGCCAACATCCAGACCGCGATCGCGCAGGTCACGGCCATCGAGCAGACGCAGCTGCGGCAGCTGCCGCCGGGGATCACGCCGCCGCTGATCATCAAGTACTCGGCCTCCAGCATCCCGGTGGTGCAACTGGGGCTGTCCAGCGCCACGCTGCCCGAGCAGTCGATCTTCGACGCGGGCGTGAACATCCTGCGCCCGCAGCTGATCAACATCCCCGGCGTCGCCATCCCCTTCCCGTACGGCGGCAAGAACCGGCTCGTCTCGATCGACCTCGATACCAACGCGTTGCAGGCGCGCGGGCTGTCGCCGGCCGACGTCGTCAACGCGGTCAACCTGCAGAACCTGATCCTGCCCTCTGGCACCGCCAAGTTCGGGCCCACCGAGTACACGGTCAAGATGAACGGGTCGACCGACACGATCGCCGCCTTGAACGACCTGCCGGTGCGCAGCGCCAACGGCGCGACGACCACCATCGGGGACGTCGCCTTCGTGCGTGACGGCTTCGCGCCGCAGACCAACATCGTGCGTCAGGACGGACAGCGCGGCGTGCTGCTGTCGGTGCTGAAGAACGGCGGCGCCTCGACCCTGGACATCATGGCCAACCTGCGCGCGCTGCTGCCCAAGGCGGCCGAGCAGATGCCCAAGGAGGTCTCGGTCAAGCTGCTGTTCGACCAGTCGATCTTCGTCAAGGCGGCGGTGGCCGGCGTGGCGATGGAGGCGCTGATCGCGGCCGGCCTGACCGCCGCGATGGTGCTGCTGTTCCTGGGCAACTGGCGCAGCACGCTGGTGATCGCGCTGACCATCCCGCTGTCCATCCTGAGCTCGGTGATCGTGCTGCAGGTGCTGGGCGAGACACTCAACCTGATGACGCTGGGCGGGCTCGCGCTGTCGGTGGGCGTACTGGTGGACCAGGCCATCGTCACCATCGAGAACATCGAGCGCCACCTGCACCTGGGCACCGAGCTGAACCAGGCCATCATCGTCGGCGCGGGCGAGATCGGCGTGCCGGCCTTCGTGTCGACGGTGTGCATCTGCATCGTGTTCGTGCCGATGTTCTTCCTGTCCGGCGTGGCCCGCTTCCTGTTCGTGCCCATGGCCGAAGCGGTGGTGTTCGCGATGGCCGCGTCCTACCTGCTCTCGCGCACGCTGGTGCCCACGATGGTGATGCTGCTGATGAAGGGCCAGCATCACGGGGAGCCACCTCAGGGCACGCGGCCCAGCCTGCTCAAGCGCCTGAACAAGGCCTTCGACACGCGCTTCGAGCAGGTGCGCCGCGGCTACACGCTGGCGCTGTCGGTGCTGCTCTCGCACCGGCGCAACTTCTCGCTCGGCTTCATGGCGTTCTGCCTGCTGTCGTGCGGCCTGTTCCTCACGCTGGGGCGCGACTTCTTCCCGGCCGTCGACGGCGGCCAGGTGCGGCTGCACCTGCGCATGCCCACTGGCACCCGCATCGAGGAGACGGCGCGCGCCGCCGACGAAGTGGAGGCCGCGATCCGCGAGCTGGTGCCAGCCGACCAGCTGGCGACCGTGCTGGACAACCTGGGCGTACCCAACTCCGGCATCAACCTGTCGTACAGCAACGCCGGCACCATCGGCACGCTGGACGGCGAGATCCAGATCGCGCTCAAGGAAGGCCATCGGCCCACCGCGCAGTACGTGACGATGCTGCGCCGCGAGCTGCCGCGGCGCTTCCCCGGCATCGAGTTCTTCTTCCAGCCGGCCGACATCGTCACGCAGATCCTCAACTTCGGCCTGCCCGCGGCCATCGACGTGCAGTTCACCGGCAACGACATCGCCGGCAACGCCGCCCTCGCCGCGGCCTTGAACAAGCAGATCCGGCGCATCCCCGGCGCCGTCGACAGCCACGTGCACCAGCGCCTGGACGCGCCCGCGGTCACGCTCGACATGGACCGCGCGCGCCTGCAGCAGCTGGGGCTGAGCGCACAGAACGTCGGCCAGAACGTGCTGATCGCGCTGTCGGGCAGTTCGCAGACCGCGCCGGCGTTCTGGCTCAATCCGCAGAACGGCATCGTCTACAACATCGCGGTGCAGACGCCGCAGTACAACGTCGATTCGCTCGACGCCCTGCTCGCCACGCCGGTCGGGGTGGGCAATGGCGTGGGCGCCACGACCGGCGCGGGCAACACGCAGTTGCTGGGCAACCTGGTCAAGGTCACGCCGGCCGTGCAGCAGGCCATCTCCTCGCGCTACAACATCCAGCCGGCCATCGACGTGTTCGTCAGCGTGCAGGGCACCGACCTCGCGAACGTGGCCGGGCAGGTCGCGCAACTCGTCGACGCGACGCGCGCCAAGCTGCCGCGCGGCAGCGCGGTGGTGATGCGCGGCCAGGTGCAGACCATGCAGGCCTCGTTTCTGGGCCTGATCGTGGGCCTGGCGATGGCCATCGTGCTGGTCTACCTGCTCGTGGTGGTGAACTTCCAGTCGTGGATCGACGCGCTGATCATCATCGCCGCCCTGCCCGCGGCGCTGGCGGGCATCGCGTGGATGTTGTTCATCACCGGCACCACGCTGAGCGTGCCGGCGCTCACAGGCGCCATCATGACCATGGGCGTGGCGACGGCCAACTCCATCCTGATGATCTCGTTCGCGCGCCAGCGCCGCGAGGAAGGCGTGCCGGTGCTGTCGGCCGCGCTCGAAGCCGGCGCGACACGCCTGCGCCCCGTGATGATGACGGCGCTGGCCATGATCATCGGCATGATCCCGATGGCCCTCGGGCTGGGCGAAGGCGCCGAGCAGAACGCGCCTCTGGGCCGCGCCGTGATCGGCGGCCTGCTGTTCGCGACGGTGTCCACCCTGCTGTTCGTGCCGGTGGTCTTCGCCGGCGTGCACCGCCGCCTCGAGGCGCGCCACCGGCCACACGCGCCGGACGCCGCACTCGTTCCCCATCCCCAGGAGACCTGAACCATGACCGAGCAGCGCCACGCCAGCCTGGGCATCCACGCCGCCCATTCGCCGGAACCGGGCCACGACCATCATGACCAGTTGCAACGCCGGCAGATCGTGCGACGCCTGAAGATCGCCACCGTCGCCGTGCTGGTGCTGCTGGGCCTGGGCGCCGCGCGCACCGTGCTGAGCCGTGCGGCCAACGGCAAGGAGCTGGACGCGGGCGTCGCCGAGCACAGCGCGATCTACGTCAAGACGACGCTGCCGCTGGCGGCCGGCGCGGCGCGCACCGTGGCGCTGCCCGGAACGCTGCAAGGCGCGGTCCAGGCACCGATCGCGGCGCGCGCGGCGGGCTACGTCAAGCGCTGGAACAAGGACATCGGCAGCCGCGTCGACAAAGGCGAGGTGCTGGCCGAGATCGAGGCGCCGGAGCTGGACCAGCAGGTCTCGCAGGCGCAGGCCGCGCGCGACCAGACCGCGTCGACCGTGGCGCTGGCCCAGAGCACCGTCGATCGCTGGGACGCGTTGCGCAAGAAGGACGTCGTCTCGCAACAGGATCTGGACGAGCGCCGCGCCGCGCTGGTGCAGGCGCGCGCCAACCTCGCCGCCGCCGACGCCAACCTGCAGCGCCTGAGGCAACTCGAGTCGTTCAAGCGTGTCACGGCGCCGTTCGCGGGCATCATCACGAAGCGCAACATCGATGTCGGCGACCTGATCGACACCAGCGGCAAGCCGCTGTTCCTGTTGTCCCAGACCGACCCGCTGCGCGTCTACGTGAACGTGCCGCAGTCCTACGCCAACCTGGTCAGGACGGGCCAGGGCGTCATCGTGACGCAGGCCGAGCTGCAGAACCAGCAGTTCAAGGGCCTGGTCACGCGTACCTCGGGCTCGATCGACGCCAGCACGCGCACGATGCAGGTCGAAGTCTCGCTGCCGAACAAGGACGGCGCGCTGCTGCCCGGCGCCTACGTGCAGGTCGCCCTGCCGCTGTCGGCCAGCGCGGCGCTGTCGGTGCCCAGCAACGCGCTGCTGTTCCGCGGCGAGGGCACGCGCGTGGCGGTGATCGATGCACAGGGCAAGGTCAAGCTGCACCCCGTCACGCTGGGCCGCAACAGCGGCACCACGGTCGAAGTGACCAGCGGCCTGCAGGCCACCGACCGCCTGGTGCTGAACCCGCCCGACTCGCTGGTGGACGGCGACGTCGTCACCACCCAGCCGCCGCCCACCGCGAAGGCGCCGGCGTGAAGACGATCCTGCACGCCACCACCATCGCGGCAGCGCTCGCGATCACGGGTTGCGCCGCCGGCCCCGACTACCAGCACCCGGCCACCGACCTGCCCGTGTCGTGGAAGCCGGAGGCGCCGTGGCGCACCGGCGCGCCCGCCGATGCGGCCGACAAGGGCGACTGGTGGAAGGCCTTCGGCGATCCGCAGCTCGACGCGCTGGAGGCGCGCGCGATGGCCGACAGCCCCACGCTGGCGATCGCGGCCGCGCGTCTCGCGCAGGCGCGCGCGACCGTCACCGCGCAGTCGGCCGGCCTGTTCCCTTCACTGAACCTGAACTCGCGCGCCCAGCGCTTCCGCATCTCGGCGGACCGCCCGCTCGCCAACTATTCGTCGCCCAACGCCTCGACGGTTCAGAACGACTTCACGCTGGGCGTCGGGGCGAGCTATGAGGTCGACCTCGCGGGCCGCGTCTCGCGCAGCATCGAGGGTGCACGCGCGTCCGCTGAACAATCGGCCGCCGATCTGGCCAACACGCGGCTGGTGGTGGGTGCGGAGCTGGCATCCGACTGGTTCAGCCTGGTCACGCTGGATGCCTCGCTGGACGTGCTCGATCGCTCGATCGCGCTGCAGCGCAAGGCGCTCGACTTCGTCAACCAGCGGCACGAGCTCGGCGCCGGCACCGGCCTCGAAGTGGCGCAGCAGCAGGCGCTGCTGGACAACACGCTGACGCAGGTCGATGTGCAGAAGCGCCAGCGCGCGCAGTTCGAGCATGCGATCGCCGCGCTCGTCGGCGCCCCCGCGCCCGCGTTCAGCATCGCTCCGGTCAAGCGCGAGCTGCAGCCGCCGGCGATTCCCGTCGGCGTGCCGTCCGACCTGCTGCAGCGCCGGCCGGACGTCGCCTCCGCCGAACGCGCGATGGCCGCCGCCAACGCGCAGATCGGCGTCGCCCGCGCGGCGTTCTACCCCAGCGTGCTGCTGCAGCCGAGCGTCGGCGAGGAGAGCCGCATCCTGAGCGCCCTGTTCGACGCGCCCAGCCTGGTCTGGTCGCTCGGCGTGTCGGCCACGCAGGCGCTGTTCGATGCCGGCCGCACCCGCGCCAATGTCGACTTCGCGAGGGCTGGCTACGACGCTTCGGTGGCAAGCTACCGCCGCACGGTGCTGGTGGCGATGCAGGAGGTCGAGGACGGCATCACCGGCGTGGCGTCGCTGGATCGCGCCACCACCCAGGCCCAGCGGGCGGTCGCCTCGGCCCAGCGCGTGCTGGACATGGCCAGCGCGCGCTACGAAGGCGGCGTGGCCACCTACCTGGACGTCATCACGGCGCAGCAGTCGCTGTTGAGCGCGCAGCTGCAGGCCACGCAGCTCGCCGGCCAGCGGCAGATCGTGGCAGCGACCCTGGCCAAGGCGCTGGGCGGCGGCTGGAACAGCGGCGCCTGAACGACACGTCGACGAGGTGTCCGACCCGAGGTGTCTGGCATCTTCTCGTTCGCACTGCGATGCAGATGACCGAGATCCCTCTTCGCGAACGGGAAGGTGCCTGACACCGATCCCAACAGGCCGGCGTCAGGCCCCGCCTCGGATCGCGATCAGCGTTGCGATCCAAGGCGACAGCTCGACGCGATCCGAGGCGATGCCAGACACCTCCGGCAGCGATCCGGCATGCCAACGGCGTCCAACGCCTGAACGACACGTCGACGAGGTGTCTGGCATCTTCCCGTTCGCGCTGCCACGCCGATGACCGAATTCCGTCTCCGCGAACGGGAAGGTGCCTGACACCGATCCCCGAACGCGGTGAAGCCTCACCGCGTATGCAGTTCGACAGCGCGAGCCGCGCGCGCGGCATCGCGTTCGGCGAACGCCAGCACGTCGTAGTAGTAGAACGTGCGCGAGGCCTGCCGCTGGTTCTGTCGCAGCAGCGAGTCCAGCAACTGGTCGAGCACGCGCGGCTGGGTCGCCTCGCAGATCGGATTGCCGAAGTTGTCCAGCAGCCAGAAACCGGTGTAGCCGCAGGCCCACAGCGATCGCAGGCGCTGGCGCCAGGGTTCGGCACCGTCGGCGCCGAGCTGGCACGTGAAGTGCAGCATCGGCAGCGCCGAGGCGCACAGCGACGAGGCTCCCGCCAGCACTTGGGCGCCCTGCGCGCCGATGGTCGAGACGACCAGACGCACGCGATCGACGCGCGACTCGCGCACGGCCGCATCGATGGTGGGCAGCGCCGACGAGCCAAGCTCCGCATGCAGCAGCTGCGCGCTGCCCGCACGCAGCGAAGCGGCGTTCGTGCGCAGGTAGGCGAAGCGAGCGGCGTCGCGCTCGATGGCCACCAGGTTCAGGGCGGGACGTGCGTCGGCCAGCGCGGCCAGCGTCGTGCCATGGCTGGCGCCGGCGACGACGACGGCGTCGCCGTCCTCGAGCACCGCGCCCAGTGAGGACGCGAAGCGGTCGAACAGCCGATGCTCGCGCTTGACGCCGGCCAGCGGGCTGGTCGCCGGCAGGCGGCAGCGCAGCGCGCCGATGGCCAGCACCTGGTCGTCCGGGCGCACGGCCGCGGGCGTCACGCGCGGCGCGTGCGCGGGGAGCGCGTCGGCCGTCGCCTGCAGCGCCGAGGCGACGCCGTCGGCCATGGTCTGCCAGCTGAACTTGCGGGCCTGCACGCGGCCGCGCTCGACCAGGCTGGCCCGCACCTGGGCACGCTGGACGGCCTGCAACAGCTCGAAGGTCAGCGCCTCCTCGCCCTGGCCGAGCTCGATGTAGAGCACGGCGTCGCCGCCCACTTCCGGCAGCGACGAGGCGTTGGCCGTGATGACGGGACACTCGCAGGCCATCGCCTCGAGCACCGGCAGGCCGAAGCCTTCGTAGCGCGACGGATAGACCAGCGCCAGCGCGCCGGCATAGGCGCAGCGCAGGTCGTGGTCGTCGAAGATGGCCACGTGCACGTCGGCCTCGCCGGCGGCCGCCAGGCTCCCGGCATCCAGCTGGCCGCCGCCGGTGCAGACGATGGCGTAGTCCTTGCGCGCCGCGCCGAAGCGCGCGAAGGCGGCGAAGAACAGCGCGGCGTTCTTGTAGTCGGCGCGGCTGCCCGAGGTCATGAAGTACGGGCGCACGATGCCGTGGCGGCGCCGGAAATCGGCGACCTCCTCGGCGCTGACGGGCGCGAAGTCGCTGCCGGTGTAGTCGACCCGCACGTCCACCGGCTTGTCGGAAAAGCGCGCCAGGTCGCGCGCCGTGCTGTGCGAGATCGCCGTGTAGCTGCCCGCGTAGGCGAGCGCCTGTCGCTTCTGGCGCCACATCGGCGTGGTCAGGTCATAGCCCATGACCTCGGGAATCATGTCGTAGACCATGGCCATCGACGGCGTGGTCAGCGGGTAGCTGTAGTAGGTCGACATGAACAGCGACGCGCCGACCTCGTCGCAGACGTCCTGCACCAGCCGGCGATCCCCTTCGAGGTCGTTGTAGTTCAGGCCCGCCGCGTCGTGGTAGCGGATGCCTTGCACGCGCGGCGCCGTGCGCGCGCGGTCGATCACCACCAGGCGCTCGCCGAACGGCGTGCCCGCCCACAGCTGCAGCAGCGAGGTCCAGACACGGGCGATGCCGGAGCGGCCGATCTGGAAGAACACGCCGTCGATGACGATGGGCGAAGCGCTGGAGGATGGCATGGTCATGGGGCTCAGGCGGCCTGGCGGTTCGGTTCGGATGCAGGCTGGGGCATGGCCAGGCGCTGCACGGACAAGGTGGCGGCGCGGCACATCGCCTCGATCACGCCGTCGACGTCCGTGCGCGCGCGCCAGCCCAGGCGAGCCAGCGCCCGGGACGGGTCTCCCTGGCCGCGGCGGATGTCGGATGGACGCAGCAGGCCCTGGTCGATCTGCACGTGGGCATTCCAGTCGAGGCCGAAATGCGCGAAGGCGCGCTCGACGAAGTAGGCCAGCGACACGGTGCGGCCGGTGGCGATCACGTAGTCGTCGGGCACGTCCTGCTGCAGCATCCGCCACATGGCCTCCACGTACTCGGGCGCCCAGCCCCAGTCACGGTGGATGTCGATGTTGCCCAGGCACAGGCGCTCGGACGCGCCGGCCGCGATGCGCGCGGCGGCCTTGATGATCTTCTGCGTCACGAAGTGCGTCGGGCGCAGCGGCGACTCGTGGTTGAACAGGATGCCGGTGCAGGCGAACAGTGCGTAGGCGTCGCGGTAGTTGGTCACCAGGTTCTGCGCGCAGACCTTGGCCACGGCATAGGGGCTGCGCGGCCGGAACGGGGTCGATTCGTTGGCCACGACGTCGCCGGTGTCGCCGAAGCACTCGCTCGAACCGGCGTTGTAGAAGCGCGTGGGCTGGCCGATGTGGCGCATCGCCTCGAGCAGGTTGAGGGTGCCGATGGAGATGCTCTCGATGGCCTCGACCGGCTGCTCGAACGACAGGCCCACCGAGGTCTGGCCCGCCAGGTTGTAGATCTCGTCGGGCTCGCTGCGGGTGACGGTGCGCAGCACCGTGCGGAAGTCGCTGGGCACCATCGACAGCACGCGCACCTGGCCGTCGATGCCCAGCGCGCGCAGGCCGTCGCGGTTGACGACGTTGGCGTCGCGCGAGGTGCCGGTCACTTCGTAGCCCTTGGACAGCAGCAGCGCCGCCAGGTAGGCGCCGTCCTGGCCACCGATGCCGCACACCAGGGCGCGGCGCGGACGGGGCGAAGCGGTTGTCGTGTTCATGGCGGTTCCTACCAGCGATGCAGCATCAGGTTGGGCGAGGCGAGGAAGTCAGCGCCGATCAGCTCGAACGTGCCGGGCGCCCAGTCCTTCAGGTGGCGGATGGCGGTGGACACGTTGGACGCGCCGTTGCCCAGGAAGGCATCGCAGCGCGCGGCCAGGTGCGCGTCGAGGACGACCTCCTCGCCCAGCTTGCGGCCTTCGTGGCCCGCGTAGTGGACGCCGGTGGCGTCCGCGCTGCGCGCGACGTCGGCGAACAGCACGCGCTCGCCATAGGTGCGGCGGTATTCGCTGGCGAAATGCTCGCTGTCGGTCAGCAGGAAAATGCCCATGGCCGGATCGGCCTGCAGCATCTTCTCGATGCGGTGCTGGTACTGCTGGTTGACCAGCTCCAGGTCGCGCAGCTCGGTGATCTTGTCGCTGCCGCGCACGTGCACCGCGACCCAGCGGCGGTCGGCCATGCGCGCGTTCGCGAACGCGTCCACGCGCGCCTGCAGCGCCGGTTGCAGCTGGATGTACCTGGCGTAGAGCCGGCGGTAGACCGCCTGGTAGTCCAGGCCGTGCCAGGGGCTGTCCGGCTCGATCCAGGCCATCAGGTCGATGACCTTGCCGTGGAAGTCACTGACCACCACGTCCTCGTCGCGCGCCAGCAGGTGCAGCGCCGACGTGCGCGAGCCCGGGCCCTGGAACTTGTTGACGTTCTCCTCGCGCAGGGTCGCGGCCGTCCACTTCGCCGGGAAGAAGGACTGGCCCCAGGCGGCCAGGCCGTCCTGCGTGGCGCCCGAAACCGGGCGGAAGTAGAGCTCGAACGCGTTGGCGACGCCGCTGGCGCCGAACAGCGTGTTGGCGCCCCAGTGCACGACCGGCGTGCGGCCGGTCAGCTCGGCCAGCAGCAGTTGGCCCACGACGTGGTCCATGTCCGACCAGAAGCCGTAGCCCCAGGCCTTGATCAGCAGGTACTTCGGCCGGGCGAGCGCCTTGGGAACGGCGGCAGTGGCCAGGGCGCGGGCGGCCTGCGCCATCTCGCGCGCGCGGTCGCGCCAGCCGGCGATCTCGGCCGAGTCCGGACGCAGCGACAGCGCACGCGTGAACCAGGCGTCGGCCAGTTGCCAGCGCCGCAGGCCGGTAGCCATGTGGCCCAGCAGGCTCATCGCCAGCGCGTCGTGGGGGTTGTCGCGCAGCGCGTCGCGGCACAGGTAGTCGGCCAGCTGCAGGTTGCCGCGCGCGAGCGCGTCGTTGGCGGCCAGAGCCGCGGAAACAGGGGCCGCCGAATCGACGACCGCGTTCATGCCGCGGCTCCGCTCAGCGCGTCGCTCGCCCCGGCCAGCTGCGTCTTGCGCCACATGGCCGTGTAGATCGCCTCCAGGTTGCGCGTGAACGCGTCGGCGTCGCACAGCGCGCTGGTCGCCTGCGTGGCGCGCAGGTGCGCCTTGAGCGCGGCCAAGCGGGCCGGATCGCGCGCCAGTTGCAGCGCCAGCGCCTCGTAGTCGGCCAGCGAGCTCGTCACCAGCTCGGGGATGCCGGCCGCGTGCAGCAGGCTGCCCGCGACGCGCGACGGGAAGGCGCCACCCATGCAGGTGACCACCGGCAGGCCGGCCATCAGCGCGTCGGCACAGGTGGTGTGGGCGTTGTACGGGTGGGTGTCGAGGAACAGGTCGGCCTGGCGATAGCGGGCCAGGTGATCCTCGACCATGGGCACGCGCTGCGCGAACACCAGGCGTTCGGGGGCGACGCCGCGCGCGGCCGCTTCCTTGCGCAGGTTGTCCTGCGACAGCGGGCTGCGCGACATCAGCCACAGCACCGAGCCGGGCACCTCGCGCAGCAGGTTCATCCAGACGTGAAAGACGTGCGGCGCGATCTTGTAGTCGTGGTTGAACGAGCAGAAGACGACGCCCTGCTCCGGCAGCCCGCATTCGGCGCGGGTGGGCGTGCGCTCGGCGATCTTCAGGCCCGAGGCGGCCGGCAGGTACGCGTCCGGCAGGTAGACCACCTTCTCGTTGTAGAACGGCGTGTGCTGGGGCGGGATCACGTGGCGGTCGGCCACGATGTAGTCCATGTACTGCGTGCCCATGGTGCCGGGATAGCCGAGATAGTTGACCTGCACCGGCGCCGGACGCATGCCGAACACCTCGCTGCGCGAGTCGGCGGTGAAGCCGGCCAGGTCGATGGCGATGTCGACTTCCATCTCGCGCATCAGCTCGGCGATCTTGCGGCTGTCCATCAGGCGCGCGTCGATGAAGTGGTCGAAGGTGTCGACCATGCGCTGGCGCAGGCGGCTCGAGTCGTTGGCGCCGATCGAGATGGCGATGGTCTCGAAGCGCTTCTTGTCGTGGCGCTCGAAGATGCCGGCCATCAGGTGGCCCACCGGGTGCTCGCGCAGGTCGGGCGACACATAGGCGATGCGGATGCGGTCGTGGCGATAGCGCTGGCCCGTCCACAGCGGCGCGTGGCGCGGCGTGTAGCGCTGGGCGGCGAAGATCTCGGCGCACTTGTGATGCACGGCGGCGTCGTCGGTGATGGACATCACGCCCAGCGAC
>JBJMWF010000107.1:0-5957 GCA_045810265.1 Vitreoscilla sp.
CAGATACCGTCCCTGGATTCAATCGTCCAAGGAGCGCCGTGATGGCGAACGAACCTCCCATGCGCCGCCTGCAGGTCCTGGGCGCGCTGCTGATCCTGATCGGCCTGGCCTTGCTCGTCGGCGGCGTCATGCTCGCGGCCGCCGGCGGATCGCCCGCCTACCTGTTGATCGGCATCGGCTTCGCGGCTTCGGGCGTGCTGCTGTGGCGGCGATCCTCGGACGCGCTGATCGTGTACACGGTGCTGCTCGTCGCGATGCTGGCGTGGAGCCTGTGGGAGGTCGGCCTGGACTGGTGGCCGCTGGCCGCGCGGCTGGACATCGCCTTCGTGTTCGGCGTGATCCTGCTGCTGCCGTGGTTCGCGCGGCCGCTCGCGGGCCCGCGCGACGGCCGGCTGCCGCTCGCGGCCGCGGTGGCCTTGTCGGCCATCGTCGCCATCGCGGCCGGGCTGCGCGACCCCCATCGCATCGAGGGCAGCCTGCAGGCCGCCGCACAGCCCGCGGCTGCCGCGGCGAGCGACGTTCCGGACGGCGAATGGCACGCCTACGGCCGCACCGCCGCGGGCCAGCGCTATTCCCCGCTGGCGCAGATCACGCCGGACAACATCGGCGACCTGCAGGTGGCCTGGCAGTTCCGCACCGGCGACATGCGCGGCCGGCCCGGCGACCCCGAGGAGACGACCGACGAGGTGACGCCTCTCAAGATCGGCAGCCGCCTGTACTTCTGCACGCCGCACCAGTCGGTGATCGCGCTGGACGCCACCACCGGCGCGCAGGTCTGGCGCTACGACCCCAAGCTGCAGACCGGGCTGGCGCTCCAGCACGAGACCTGCCGCGGCGTCTCGTATGCGCCGGCACCGGACACCGCGGCCGCTGCCGCGCCGGCTCCCGCCGCCAGCCTGGCGACGTCCGGCCGTGCGCTCGACATCGCCGCCAACGACGGCAAGGCGCGCGCGGACTGCGGCGCCAAGCTGTTCCTGTCGACCTCGGATGCCCGCCTGATCGCGCTCGATCCGGACACCGGCGCGGTCTGCAGCCGCTTCGGCGGCGGCACGGGCCAGGTCGACCTCGGGGCCAACATGCCCAACCTGAATCCCGGTTCGTACTATTCGACGTCTCCGGTAGTGGTCACCAGGCGGCTCGTGATCGTCGCCGGCACGGTGCTGGACAACTACTCGACCAAGGAGGAGTCGGGCGTCGTGCGGGCCTACGACATCGACACCGGCGCACTCGTCTGGAACTGGGATTCCGGCAACCCCGACGTCACCACGCCGATCGCGCCAGACGGCCATTACACGCCCAACTCGCCCAACAGCTGGTCGATCGCCAGCGTCGACGAATCGCTGGGCATGGTCTACCTGCCCATGGGCAACCAGCCCCCCGACCAGTGGGGCGGCCATCGCAGTCCCCCAGTGGAGAAGTTCTCGTCGTCGGTGGTCGCGCTCAACCTCGCCACCGGCCAGGTGCGCTGGGTGTTCCAGACGGTGCACCACGACCTGTGGGACTACGACGTGCCGTCGCAGCCCACGCTGATCGACCTCACGGTCAACGGCGCCACCGTGCCGGCGCTGGTGCAGCCGACCAAGCAGGGCGAGCTGTTCGTGCTGGACCGGCGCACGGGCAAGCCCGTGCTGCCCGTCACCGAAGTGCCCGCGCCGCAAGGCGCCGCCGAAGGCGACCGCACCGCGGAGACGCAGCCGAAGTCGGCCCTGTCGTACGAGCCGCCGCGCCTGAGCGGCAAGGACATGTGGGGTGGCACGCTGCTCGACCAGATGGTGTGCCGCATCGAGTTCCACAAGCTGCGCTACGAAGGCCGCTTCACGCCACCGTCGACCCAGGGTTCGCTGATCTTCCCGGGCAACTTCGGCACGTTCAACTGGGGCGGCGTCGCCGTCGATCCGCAGCGCCAGGTCGCGTTCACCACGCCGACCTACCTGGCCTTCGTCTCGACGCTGATCCCGCGGCCGAACCCCACGGTGCGGCTGGTGCAGGGCAACGATCCGCCGCACGGCATGCTGCCCGCGCTGAACGAGAACTTCGGTGCGCCGTTCGCCATCAAGCTCGGCCCGTTCACCTCGCCCCTGGGCATCCCGTGCCAGGCGCCGCCCTGGGGGTATGTCGCCGGCGCCGACCTGCGCACCGGGCAGATCGCGTGGAAGCACCGCAACGGCACGGTGCGAGACCTGTCGCCCATTCCCCTGCCGTTCCGGATGGGCGTGCCCAACCTGGGCGGCCCGGTGATGACGGCCGGTGGCGTCGCCTTCCTGTCCGGCAGCATGGACGACTACGTGCGCGGCTACGACGTCACCAACGGCCACCAGCTCTGGCAGAGCCGGCTGCCCGCCGGCGGCCAGGCGACGCCCATGACCTACCTGGGCGCCGACGGCCGCCAGTACCTGCTGGTGATCGCCGGCGGCCACGGCTCGACGCATACCAAGCCGGGCGACTACGTCATCGCGTACGCGCTGCCGAAGAAGTAGGTTCTTCGTCATCCCGGCCAGGCCTGGCGCAAAGCGACGGGCCTGCCCAGGCCGCACCTGCGTAAAGAAAGTTTTCGCAGCTGGACCTGAATTGCCCTTCATTTCCGGCCCTGATCGCCGATTACGCGCGCCGTGGACTCTCTACGATTCGTTCATCCGAATCAAGGAGTCCGTCCATGTCGTCCGTCACATCCTCCACCAGCACGATCACCTCGCCGTACGCCACGGTGAGCGAGCAGATCAAGCCGGGCAAGTTCGAGGCGAACGAGAAGCAATACGGTGCGGTCGGCGCGGCGGTCCTGGGCGTGGGCGATGCGATCGCCGACGGCGCCAGCGCCACCGTCTCGCTCAGCGAGAAGGCGCTGAACTCGGTCGAAGACGCCGGCCGGTACCTCGGCCAGGCGGTCGAGACCGGCATCACCGACGTCGGCAGCGCGGCAATGGCCGCCTATGCCGCCGTGCGCAACGGCGTCAACAACACGATCCAGGGCGCCGAGAACGCGGGCGCCGCGGCCTGGAACACGATCAAGGCCGGGGCCGAGGATGTCGCGGGCATGGCCGGCGACGTGGTGCATGCCGCCGAAGCGGGCGCGGCCGCGGTGGCCGACGTGGCCGTCGACGCCTGGCACGGCGTCGAGCACGTGGCCTCCGAGGCGCTGCACGGCATCGAGAAGGGCACCGCCGAAATCGAACACCTGGGCAGCGAGGCCTGGGCGGCCGTCGAGAACGGCTCGCACCGCATGCGCGACTACGCCGGCACCGTCGGCGATGGCGTCAAGACGGCGGCCGGCTACGTCGGCGATGGCATCAGCGAAGTGGCCGACGGCGTGGGCAACGTCGCCGGACGCGCCGCCAGCTACGCGACGCTGGGCGTGGCCAGTCTCGAACGCGCCTTCAGCGCCGTCGCCTGAAACATCGAACCCTCATGAAGTCCTTCAAATTCATCGCCCTGGCCGGTGCCGCCCTCGCGCTTCCTGGCTGCTCCATCATCAGCCCTGCGCCCGTGCTGGAACTGGTCAAGGCCACCGGTGCGGTCGCCGTCAGTGCCATCTCCCAAGGCCCGAGCAGCGCCAGGAACACCGTCTACCACGAGCACAAGGCGCTGGACGCCGTCTGCGTCGAATACAACCCGCAGACGCCCGACCCGGACATCGCGCCCGCGCTGCAGGCCGAACTGCGCAATCACGAGATCGACAGCCGCATCTATGAAGAGGGCGGGGCGCCGAGCTCGTGCAAGTTCCGCGTCACCTACACCGCCGACATCGAATGGGGCACGCCGCCGTTCGCCAGCGGCTACAAGTCCTACATCCGCGACGCCACGCTGACGCTGCGCGACGAGAACGGCACCGTGCTCTCCAGCAGCGCCTATGCGCTGGACGGCACCTTCCAGATGGGCAAGTGGTCCAGCAGCCGCAGCAAGCTGGCCCCCGTCGTCACCGCGCTGGTCACCGGCTTCGACCATTGAAACGCATTGCCCGGGAATCCGCCGTGAACTTCTTCGCTTCCTCTTTCCGCCGCCTGGCGGCGCTGTCCGCACTGGCCGTCGCGGGCGTCCTTGCCGGCTGCGGCACGTCGCAACCGCTGGTGCAGGGCCCGGTCTCGGTGCGTCCCGTGCCGCCGCCCAACTACGCCGAGCGCACCGTCACCGGCGGCATCTACCGCGGCAACATGAACAACGTCGCGCTGTTCTCGGACCAGCGCAAGCCGCAGGCCATCGGCGACACGATCAAGATCGACATCTCCGAAAGCCTGAACGCCAGCAGCGTCGTCAACAGCGTCAACAGCCGCGCCAACGCCGTCGCCTCCAAGGGCCCGGGCATGAACTCCAACAGCCTGGGCTCGTTGCTCAAGGGCCTGGCCAACATGGACGCCACGGCCTCGGGCAGCGACTCGTTCACCGGAAAGGGCAATTCACAGAACACGGCGACGTTCCAGGCGCGCATCTCGGCCTACGTGGTCAACGTGCTGTCCAACGGCAACCTGGTGGTGGCGGGCGAGCGCAGCATGATGTTCAATGGCACGCTCAACACGCTGCGCTTCTCCGGCGTCGTCAACCCGCTGGACATCAAGGCCGGCGGCATCGTCGCCTCGGGCGACGTGGCCGACGCCAAGACGGAACTCACGGGCTCGGGCGGCACCGCCGACACGGCGTCGCGCACGTGGCTGCAGAAGCTGCTGACCGACGGCCTCTCGGTGTGGTGACCCGCTAGACGTTTCTGCTTGGTGTACGCGGCTTCGCCACTTCGGCGAAGCCGCTTTCGTTTGTGTCAGGACTGCCATCTTTGTCAGGCCCGGGTGGCATGACATGCGCGACGGTGCGCGATATGCTGCGCCGCGTCACTTCCCGTTACCGGCCGCCGAATGATCACCTGCCTCATCGTCGACGACGACCCCTCGCTGCGCGAACTCGTCGGCGACCATCTCACGCGCTACGGGCTGCAGGCCCGCCTGGCCGACAGCGCGGCGGCGATGCGCCACGAGCTGGAACGCGGCGGCATCGACATCGTGCTGCTCGACCTGATGCTGCCCGACGGCGACGGCATCGAGCTGTGCCGCGACCTGCGCATGCATTCGAAGATGCCCGTCATCATGCTGACCGCGCAGGGCGACCCGATCAGCCGCGTGCTGGGCCTGGAGATGGGCGCCGACGACTACGTCGCCAAGCCCTTCGAGCCACGCGAGCTGCTAGCGCGCATCCACGCCCTGATGCGGCGCAGCTCGGGCGCGCTGGCGGCGACGTCGCCAGGCGGCGAAGCGGGCGTCCAGGCCTGCGCGGCGCCGCGCTTCGAACCGCCCAGCGTGCAATCTGCCCGCGGCTTCGGCGGTTGGCAGATCGACTGGCGCAACCGGATGCTGATCAACCCGGAGGGGGTCGGACTGTCGCTGTCGAATGTCGAATACCGCCTGCTGGCGGCGTTCGCCGAGCATCCCGGGCAGGTGCTCAGCCGCGGCCAACTGGTCGAGATGACACGCAGCCCGGCCACCGAAAGCAACGAGCGCAGCATCGACCTGGCCGTCTCGCGGCTGCGCGCCAAGTTGCGCGAGTCCCTTGAGAATCCGCAATTCATCCGCACGGTGAGAGGGCGCGGCTACCAGTTCACGGCCGAACTCGCCCGCTAGGCACCTCGTTCGCTGCGGGTCCACATCCGCGCCAAGGAGAACCGCTATGCTGCTCGTCTGCCCCCACTGCGCCACCACCAACCGCGTGCCCGACGAGCGCCTGGGCGAGGACCCGGTCTGCGCCAGGTGCGGCACCGCGTTGATGGAGGCGCGGCCGGTGGACGTGTCCGAGGCCGTGTTTCCGAAGTTCATCCGCGCCACCGAGGCGCCGGTGCTGGTCGACTTCTGGGCCGCGTGGTGCGGCCCCTGCCGGCAGATGGCGCCGCACTTCGCGGCGGCGGCGCAGTCGCTGCCCGAGGTGCGCTTCGCCAAGGTCGACAGCGATGCGGCCCGGCAGGCCAGCGCGGCCTACGGCATCCG
>JBJMWF010000108.1:0-8361 GCA_045810265.1 Vitreoscilla sp.
CAGCGCCTGGTCGTACACCAGCGCGATCACCGGATGGCCCTGGCGGCGCGCCAGGTCGAGACAGCAGCCCAGGTGTGCCATCGCACGATGGATGCCCAGCAGTTCGTCGCGCCGGCGCAGCTTCTGGCCCTGCGTGTCGACCAGCAGCAGCAGCGGCCAGCCGGGAAAGCTCTCGACGACGTCGAGCACCGCGCGAGCCTGGCGCAGCGCGAGATCGACACCGACCGCCGCGTGGTTCGTGGTGCCGACGATCGCGATGGTCGCGCCGTCGAACGTGGCCGTGCCGGCCAGGAAGTCGCCGTCAGCGACGATGGCGTGAGCGTCACCGAACAGCCGTGTGGCAACCGATCGCCAGTCCATCACGCGGCTCCGTTCGCCAGGCCGGCCAGCGCGGCGGGGCGCAAGGCGCGCACCGCGTCGGCGTCCAGATCGGGCACGCTGCGCGCATCGGGCACGCCCAACCGCGTCCAGAACTCGAACGCGTCGGCGTTGTCGCCGTCCGCATCGGTGCGACGCTGCAACAGCGCAGACTCCTGCTGCAGCGCGGCCAGCGTCATCGGCCGGCGCACGTCCAGCGCGGCGATCGCCGCCGCGCGGAATGCCGCGGCATCGTCCTCGACGAGCGCGTCGCAATCGCCGGTCAGCCAGCGATGCTTGCCGCCGGTCGTGCGCCACACCAGGGCGCGGTCGCGAGAGTCGAACTCGCCGGCGCCGTTCGACGACTCGATCACCTCCGGGCCCGACATCGCGTGGCGCGCGATGTCGCTCATCGCCACCGTGTCGGCACAGCGCGCGACGATGCCCATGCCGCCGAAGCAGCCGTTGGCCCCGCCGATCAACATCACGGTGGCAATGCCCGCGGCGCGCACGTCCAGCAGCGCTCGCATCACCTCCGACACCGCGATCAGGCCGGCGTTGGCCTCGTGCAGCCGCACGCCGCCGGATTCGGCCAGCAGCAGCACGGCATCCGGTCGGTCGCGCAGCGCGCGCCGCAGCAGTCCGACCAGCTTGGCGCCATGCACCTCGCCGACGCCGCCGCCCATGAACTCGCCCTCCTGCGCGGCGACGAAGACGCTGCGGCCGGACAGCGTGGCGCGGCCGATCGCGACGCCGTCGTCGAACGCGGCCGGCACGCCCAGCTGCGCCAGGTGCGGGCTCATCACGCGCTCCGAAGGCGGCAGCCACTCGTGGAACGATTCGTGGTCGACGATGGCGGCCAGCCGCTCGCGGGCCGACATCTCCGCGAAGCTGGCGCTCATGGCTGCACTCCGGCGATCGCCGAGATCGCCTGGTCGAGCCGCAGGCTCACGACCGCCGGCGTGGCGCCCATGTCGTGGATGGCCACGGCGATGCCCGCGATCCGGTGCCGGTCATGGAAGTCGCGCAACACGGCTTCCCAGACCGCCCCGAAACCGCGGGCGGAGGTATCGACGTCGATACGGCACCCCGTACCTGGCGCCGACTCCACCAGCACCTCCAGGTTGCCCGAGGCGACGACGCCCACCAGGGCCGGGGGAAACGGCGCCAGCGCGCGGCCACCGTCGAAGGCGAAGTGCAGCGTCTCCATGCCCGTCTCACCAGTTGCGAAAGCGCCGCGGCGGCTGGTACAGCCCGCCCGACGCGCGCACGAGGTCGCGCATCGAGCGCGCCGCGAGCAGGTTGCGCGTGGCATCGCGCGGATCGATGCCCAGGTCGGCCAGGCGGCGGATGACGCCGCGCTGGCGCAGCTTGTCCACCATCGCGCGGTCGCGCTTCTGCCCAGCGGGCGTGAAGCCGGCGACGCCGCGGATCGCCTGCTCGCGCTCCTCGTCGTCGCGGCACAGCAGCAGGTTGGCGATGCCTTCCTCGGTGAGCACGTGCGTGACGTCGTCGCCATAGATCATGATGGGCGGCAGCGGCATGTTGGCCTGCTCGGCAAGCTTCCAGGCGTCCAGCGTCTCGACGAAGGCGGGCTGCATGTGCTCGCGAAACGTCTCCACCATCTGCACGACCAGCTTCTGGCCGCGCGGCGTACCGCGCACGCCGGGCAGGCCGTCGCGCGCTTCGCGTCCGGCCTTGAGCCAGGCCTGGCTGGCGTGGCGCCGACCGCGCGCGTCGGCGCCCATGTTGGGTGCGCCGCCGAAGCCCGAGATGCGGCCCAGCGTGGCGGTGGAGCTGTTGCCCAGCATGTCCATCTGCAGCGTCGAGCCGATGAACAGGTCGCATGCGTAGTGGCCGGCGGCCTGGCAGAACGCGCGGTTGCTGCGCAAGCTGCCGTCCGAGCCGGTGAAGAAGACGTCGGGCCGCGCCCGCACGTAGTCCTCCATGCCCAGCTCCGAGCCGAACGAGTGGATCGATTCGACCCAGCCGGCCTCGATCGCAGGGATCAGAGCCGGGTGCGGATTCAGCGCCCAATGCCGACAGATCTTGCCCTTCAGGCCGAGCCGCTCGCCGTAGGTCGGCAGCAGCAGCTCGATGGCCGCGGTGTCGAAACCGATGCCGTGGTTGAGCGACTGCACGCCGTACTCCGCGTAGATGCCCTTGATGGCCATCATGGCCATCAGCACCTGGATCTCGGAGATCTGCGCCGGGTCGCGCGTGAACAGCGGCTCGATGAACGCCGGCTCGGGCGCCCGCACGACGAAGTCGACCCAGTCGGACGGAATGTCAATACGCGGCAGGGTATCAACGATCTGGTCGACCTGCGCCACCACGATGCCGCTCTTGAACGCCGTGGCCTCGACGATCGCCGGCGTGTCCTCGGTGTTGGGGCCTGTATAGAGGTTGCCCTGCGCATCCGCCGCCTGGGCGGCGATCAGCGCGACCTTGGGCGTGAGGTCGATGAAGTAGCGTCCGAACAGCTCCAGGTAGGTGTGGATGGCGCCGATCTGCAGCTTGCCCGCACCCAGCAGTTGCGCGAGGCGCAGCGCCTGCGGACCGGAGAAGGAGAAATCCAGCTTGCTGGCGATGCCCAGTTCGAACACGTCCAGGTGCTCGGGCAGCGACAGCACCGACTGCACGATGTGCAGGTCGTGCACCCGCTCGGCCGAGACCTGGGTCAGCGCGCGCGCGAGGAAGTCGGCCTGCTTCTGGTTGTCGCCCTCGAGGCAGACGCGGTCGCCCGGTTCGATCAGTGCCTCGAGCAGGGGGACGATCGCGTCGGCCGCGACCGTCTTCGCGCGCACGCCCGCCAACGCCGCCGCGCGCGCGAGACGCGCCGCGCGATTGGTGCGCTGGCGCGTCCAGGGCGAGTCGGCGATCACGCTCATGTCACGGGTGGGCCAACGGGCCCATCACGAGGTTGGGCAGCGCGGTGGCGATGCCCGGGAAGGCCGAGATCACGACCACCGTCAGCAGCATCAGCACGACGAACGGGATCACGCCGCGGATGATCGCGCCGAGCGGAATGTCGGGCGCGATGTTCTTGATCACGAAGATGTTCAGGCCCACCGGCGGATGGATCAGGCCGGTCTCCATCACGATGGTCATCACCACGCCGAACCACACCAGGTCGAAGCCCGCGGCCTTGAGCGGCGGCAGGAAGATCGGCGAGGTCATCAGGATGATGGAGACCGGCGGCAGGAAGAAGCCCATCACGATCACCAGCAGCAGGATGGCGGCCAGCAGCATCCATTTGGACAACGCCAGCCCGACGATCCACTGCGCCATCGACTGGCTGATGTGCAGGTAGCTCATCACGTACGAGAACAAGAGCGACATGCCGATGATGAACATCAGCATCGTCGACTCCTTGAGCGTCGCCGACAGGATGGGCGCGATGTCGCGCAGGCGCCAGACGCCGTAGATCAGCGCGATCAGCAGCAGCGCGAGCAGGCTGCCCAGGCCGGCGGTCTCGGACGGCGTCGCAAAGCCGCCATACAGCGCCACCATCACGCCGGTGAGCAGGATCAGGAATGGCAGCACGCGCGGCAGGATCGAGAAGCGCTGCGTCATCGTGAAGTGCTCGTCCAGCAGCAGCGACGACGGCGTGCCGTCGGCTTCGAACTGGCGCCTGGCCGCGCGGTATTCGCGCTGGTAGTTGATCGCCGCCCACAACGCGAACAGCACGACCAGCAACACGCCCGGCCCGATGCCAGCCAGGAACAGCCGGCCCAGCGACTGCTCCGCCGCGACCGCGTACAGGATCATCGTCACCGACGGCGGCAGCAGGATGCCCAGCGTGCCGCCGGCCGCGATGATGCCGGCCGCGAAGCCGGGCGAGTAGCCGCGGCGCCGCATCTCCGGGATGCCCGCGCTGCCGATCGCCGAGCAGGTGGCCGGGCTCGAGCCGGCCATCGCCGCGAACAGCGCGCAGGCGAACACGTTGGCGATGCCCAGGCCGCCCGGGATGCGGCCCATCCACACGTGCATCGCCGCGTACAGGTCCTGCCCGGCGCGCGTGCGCCCGATCGCCGAGCCCTTGAGGATGAACAGCGGGATCGACAGCAGCGTGATGCTGGACATCTCCTCGTACACGTTCTGCGTCACGGTGTCGAGCGACGAGGCCGGCATGAACAGCGCCATGAACAGCACGCCGACGCTGCCGAGCGAGAACGCGATGGGCATGCCGGAGAACATCACCAGCAGCGTGACCACGCCGAACAGGGCGCCCAGGGCAAGCATCGACATCAGCGGCCCCCGACCTTGTTGCTGCTGACCACCACCTGCAGCGCCAGCTGCAGCGTCAGCAGCAGCATGCCCAGCGACATCAGCAGGTACGGAATCCACAACGGCGGCGCCCACGACGACGAGGTCGTCTGCCCTTCCGCCCAGGCCTCGTGCAGCAGCGTGCAGGATTTCCAGGCGAAGAACGCGCAGAACAGCAGGCAGCCGACGTCGACCAGCAGGATGCGCGCGCGATTCAAGCGCGCCGGCAGCAGCGACGACACCGCCTCGATGCCCACGTGCCCGCGGATCGCCTGCACGAAGGCGCTGCACAGGAAGGTCGCGCCGACCAGGCAGAACACCGATGCCTCGTCCTGCCAGTCGGTCGACGCGTGCAGGAAGTAGCGCGTGACGACGCTGGAGCTGAGGATCAACGCCGACGCGAGCAGCGCGATCATGCCCAGCACCATCATGGCGCGGTTGACGATGATCAGCGCGCGCGCCAGCGGCAGCAGCACGCGCGGCGTGGCCGGGTCGATGTGCTGGTGCAGGCCGGCGCCGGACGGCGCGGCCGCCAGGCCCACCGGCACCTGCGGCAGGTCGGTGTTCACAGCAGCTTCTGCGCGGCGGTGATCAAGGCCTTGCACGATTCGTTGCGCTCGGCGTAGTCCTTCCAGGCCGTGGCCTTGGCGATCGCCTGCCACTTGCCCAGGGTGGCGTTGTCGATGTCATAGCACTTGGCGCCGGCCTTGGTGTAGACCTCGGCCACGAGCTTGTCGTCGGCGCGCGCGGCGTCGGTGGCGAACTTCTCCTGCTCGGCGCCGACCGCCATGATGATGTCCTGGTGCGCCTTGGGCAGCTTGTAGAAGACCTCCTTGGAGATCATCAGCGGCTCGAACATGAACCAGTACGCCTTGTTGCGCGCCGTCGTCAGGTGCTTGGCGATCTCCTCGAGCTTGAACGAGATGAAGCTGGTCGAGGACGTCATCGCCGCCTCCATCGCGCCGGTCTGCATCGCGGCGTAGATCTCGTTGGACGGCAGCGAGATGACCGAGGCGCCGGCCTCCTTGAGCATCATGTCCATCTCGCGGCTGCCGCCGCGCACCTTCATGCCCTTGGCGTCGGCCGGCGCCACCAGCGGCGCGTTCTTGCTGGCCACGCCGCCACCCTGCCAGATCCAGCTGACGATCAGCACCCCCTTGTCGTCCAGCGTCTTGGCCAGCAGCTTGCCGACCTCGGCCGTCTTCCAGGCGGCGCCCACTTCGTAGCTGGGCACGAGGGCGGGCATCAGGCCGATGTTGACCTCGGGCACCTCGCCGCCGGCGTACGACAGCGGCACCAGGCTCAGGTCGAGCGCACCCTTGCGCAAGGCCGAGAATTGCGAGTTGGTCTTCATCAGCGACGAGCCGGGATACACGGCGGCCTTCAGTGCGCCGTTGCTGCGTTTCTCGATGTCCGCGGCGAAGCGGCGGCACAGGCGGTCCCGGAAATCGCCTTCGGCGACCGTGCCACCGGGGAACTGGTGCGAGATCTTCAGCGTGCCGTCCTGGGCCAGCGTGCGCGCCGCAAAGGGCGCCGCCATCGTTGCGCCCATCGCCTGCACCACCGTGCGTCGTGTGATTGCCATGATGTCTCCTGTAGATCAGCGACACAGGGGCTAGCCCCGCAGCGGCGGGAGCCGCTTTGAATACAACGATTGCGAGTTTGCATGCACGATCGATGTTTCAGACTCGGTAGGAACCCGTAAATCGCCTCCCGCTGTTTCTGTTTCGTAGCGCGGCGCATTCAAAAGCCACCGCTATGAATCCCCAATTAGCGATTTGTTATTCGAAACGCGCGCGGACGCACTCAAGCTGGCAGAATTTCCCGCTCCACCCGCACCTGGCCACCTCGAACATGGAACGCATGACCGGTTCTCGCCTTTCGGAACGACTGCGCGAATCCATCGAAGAGGAAATCGCGACGGGCAAGCTGCTGCCCGGCACGCGCCTGGACGAGGTGGAGCTGGCAACGCGCTTTGGCGTGTCGCGCACGCCGATCCGCGAGGCACTGCGCCTGCTGCTGGGCGAAGGCCTGGTCGAGACGCGGCCGCAGCGCGGCATGGTCGTCGCCCAGGTCACGCCGCAGCGCCTGATCGAGATGTTCGAGGTGATGGCCGAGCTCGAGGCGATGTGCGCCCGCCTGGCCGCGCGCCGCATGACCGACGCCGAGCTGGCCGACATCGAAGCCGCCCACGACGCCTGCCGCGGCTCGGCCGCCGCGCGCGACGCCGACGCGTACTTCTACGCCAACGAGCGCTTCCACTACGCCATCTACGCGGCCTCGCACAACACCTTCCTGTTCGAGCAGGCGGCGGCGCTGCAGCGCAAGCTGCGCCCATATCGCCGGCTGCAGCTGCGCGTGCGCAACCGACCGCAGCGCTCGTTCGAGGAGCACCAGACCATCGTCGACGCGCTGCGCGAGGGCGACGCCGAGAAGGCCGTGCAAAGCATCCGCTCGCACGTGGTCGTGCAGGGCGAGCGCTTCGGTGACCTCGTGGCCAGCCTCACCCAGATGACCGCCAGCCTGCCGCTCGACGCGCCCGAAGAGCCGGCCGCCAGCGTCTGAAGCGGCCCTGCGTGGCCCGGTTGTCGAATCCCGCACCCGTCATTCGTCGTACCAGCAAGCCGGCCGCATCCGCGTGCCGTCGTCCCGTCCCGTTCGAAGGAGAGATTGCAATGACCTACATCGATGGATTCGTGGCCGCGGTCAAGACCGCCGACAAGGAGACCTACCGGGCCTACGCCCAACGGATCGGCAGCCTGTTCAAGGAGTACGGCGCGCTCGACGTGATCGACTGCTGGGGCGACGACGTGCCCGAAGGCAAGTTGACCTCGTTCCCGCTGGCGGTCAAGCGCGAGGCGGACGAGACGGTCGTGTTCGGCTGGGTCAACTGGCCCACGCGCGCCGCGCGCGACGAGGCCTGGAAGAAGCTGATGGCCGACCCGCGCATGCAGCCCGGTGCCACGTCCATGCCCTTCGACGGCAAGCGGATGATCTTCGGCGGCTTCGAGATGATCTCGAAGGTCTAGCTTCCCGGTGCCTCGAGGGCGATCTCACCCAGCACCGCGCGCCGCAGCAGTGGCCAGAGCGCCCGGTGCGACTGGCGGAACCAGTCGAGGTGGCCGATGGCGCGCAGCCCGTGGTCGGCCGGCTTGACGCGCAGCGCCGCGCGCGGTGACCCGGGCAACGTGCGCAGCAGGTCGCGCACCGTGGCGGGGGTCGCGATGTCATCGTCCGCGGCGTGCAGCACGACCATGGGCGTGCGTACCTCGGCGTGGAAGTCGGCCGCCAGGCCGGCGCGCACCGCGTTGGTGGCGTAGCCACCGGCGGCGCACCATTGGCCCCATTGCCGTGCGACCTGCGCCGGCAGGTTCTCGCCCAGTCCTAGCCACGCGGTCGGAGCATAGCCTCTGAACAGCGTGCCGATGGGCACCAGCAGCCGCAGGCCCAACCGCGCCTTGAGCGCGAAGCCCAGCCGCATGCCGCCGAACCAGCCGGTGGACGCAGCGACACCGACGACGCGGGCGACGCGGTCGTGGTTGGGCAGCAAGCCGATCATCTGCGCGCCCGCGCTGTGGCCCACCAGCACCACCTGCGCCGCACCGCTTCGCTCAAGCAGCCATTGCACGGCGGCGACCTGATCGAACTGGCCCCAGTCCACCAGGCGGGCGCGGCTGTCGGCCAGCTTGCCGTCCAGCGACAGACCGATGCCGCGGTAGTCGAAGACCAGCGCGG
>JBJMWF010000109.1:0-11723 GCA_045810265.1 Vitreoscilla sp.
CGACGGCAAGGTCACCGCCGTGCTCGCCACCGTCGTCCCGGATACCAAGAGCGGCACGCCGGGCGCCGATCTGGTCAAGGTCAAGGGCACGATCACCTGGGTGTCGGGGCATGACGGCGTGCCCGTCACGTTCAACCTGTACGACCGCCTGTTCGCGGTGCCGCAGCCCGGCAGTGCCGACTCGCTCACGGCCGAGCTGAATCCGCACAGCATGCGCGTGACCCAGGGCTTCGTCGAGCCGTCGGCCGGCAAGCTGGCGCCAGAGACGCGCGTGCAGTTCGAGCGCCACGGCTATTTCGTGACGGATCGCGTCGACCACCGACCGGACCGGCCGGTGTTCAACCGCATCACCACGCTGAAGGACAGCTGGGCCAAGTGAGCGTGGCGCGGCCCGGTCTTGATTTGGGCCGCGCCATCCCTAACTGAGGCTCAAGGGCGGCAGTCGCCGCCGATGTCTGACCTCAAGGAGTCGTGATGGCTGCCGCCGCGCTGAAGAACCGCATCGAGAACCTGATCGCCATGGCCCAGTTGCTGGAGCGCGTGGACGCCAACCCGACGATCGTCGGCGCGCAGCAGTACCTGAACCTCGTCAACACCGTCAAGACGCTGCTGGGCGAGGACGACCTGCCTGACGATGCGCTGCGCGCGGTGCTGCGCGCCTGCCCGGCCACGGCCTTGCTGTACGAGAACATGCACTATGACCGTTCCGGCCTCTCGCAATCGCCGCTGGATGCCGCCGTGGCGTCCGAAATGGCGGCCGCCGAGCTGATCTCCGGCCTTCGCGCCCGCATGCACTGACGCTTGCACGCAACGGTTGCCTGTGACTCGTCGCGGACGCGACAGCCACTGACCGAGCGTTCCCTCACATTCGAGCCGGCAAATGCCGGCTCGAGTCGTTTCTGGGCCCGACTCTGCGAGCCGCATTGATGTGCGGCTTCGTCCGGCATGCCTGCTTGCGTTGCATCTGTCATCAACGCGCGACATTTTTCCGCGTATCCACCGTGATACGTGCACTTGTTCGCGCAAATGCGGGCCCGCCGGTCAATTAGCGCGACTAGACTCCGCCCATTGGAAAAAACGAGTACGGAGACAAACTCACATGGCATTCATGAACAAGAACACCGCCCTGGCGATCGCCGCCCTGGTCGCCTGCGGCTCGGCTGCCGCCACCGAGGACTATGACCTGCGCTACGCGCCGGGCTACGGCGGCGCCGACATGTCGGCCCCGTTCGAAGGCGGCTGGGTGTTCCAGGCCCACGCCTATGCCTACAGCGGCAACGTGCGTGGCACGTCCGTCATCCCGACTGACCTGTCGGCGGCCTTCGGCCTGCCCGCCGGCAGCGCGGGCGCGCTGACTACCGTCCACACGAACACGCAGATCAATGTCAACGGCGTGCTCGCCCGCCTGAGCTTCATGAGCGCCACCACGCTGTTCGGCGCCACGCTGGGCGGCACGGCACTGCTGCCGCTGGTCAACAAGGGCAGCGAAGCCAGCGTCCATGGTGTCAGCACCACGCTGACCGGCGCCGCACTCGGCCTGCCCGCGCCGGTTCAAGCCGGGCTGGTTGCCAAGGTGAACGGCGGCGCCACGGCCGTCGTCGGCGCGCTGGCCGCCGCCAATTCGAACAAGACCTGGGGCCCGGGCGACCTGGAAGTCTCCCCGATCCTGCGCTGGAGCACCGAAGCCACGCAGACCCTTTTCGTGATGACCGTCGTGGCGCCCACCGGCGACTATGACCAGAATCGCGCCGCCAACCCGAGCGCCGGCAAGTTCTGGACGTTCCGTCCGGCGGTGCAGTTCAGCTACATCGGCGACGGCTGGGACATGGGCACCCGACTGGCGTACTCGTACAACACGCGCAACACGCTGACCGACTACAAGAGCGGCAGCTACCTGAACTGGGACGTGTCGGCGATGAAGTCGATCAACGATTCCACCCGCCTGGGCATCTCCGGCTACGCCGTGGACCAGCTGAACAAGGACACGACGAGCCTGTCGGCCGCGCAATTCGCGGCCAAGGACCCGGGCTTCCAGGCCCGCGAGGAAGCCACGCTCGACCAGAAGGGCCGTGTCTTCGGCGTCGGCCCGGAAGTGGCCTACATCCACGGCGCCGGCGACTACCTGCTGGAAGGCCGGATCATGAAGGAATTCGGCGCCCAGTCCCGTCCGAAGGGCTTCACGGCGATCGTGTCGCTGTCCAAGCCGTTCTGAGCGGCAGGCAGAAGTTCACGACGAACGCGCCGGGCTCCGGTCCGGCGCTCAGTCGCCGGAGGATTTCGGCCGAAATGAGGGAATGCGGCGTCCCTGTCCACCAGACCGGGCGACGCGGTCCGCGTGGCGCACATCGCCGCGCCTAGAGTGAGGGTGAAAAGACCATGAAGAATCAAACGTTGCGCCGTCTGCTGTCGGCCCTGGTGTTGGGCTGCGCCGTCTCGGGCGCCTGGGCCACGGTCGATGTCTCGGGCGTGCCGCTGGACGACACCGTGACGGTCGGCGGCCAGCAGCTGCACCTGAACGGCGCCGGCTACCGCAAGCGGGGCTACTTCAAGATCGACGTCACCGCGCTGTACCTGCAACAGAAGGCGACCACGCTGGACGCGGTGGAGAACGCGCCGGGCGCCAAGCGCCTGCAACTCGTCATCCAGCAGGACATCACTGGCTCGCAGGCCTCGCGCTACTTCCTGATCGACTTCGAAGCCTCGGCCACGCCGGCGGAATTCGCCAAGTTGATCACCGAGGTCTCGCAGGTGGGCGACATCTACAGCGCGCTGCCCAAGATCAAGAAGGGCGACGTGGTGACGATGGACTGGATCCCCGGCAAGGGCCTGATCGCCACGCTCAATGGCGCCACCCTGACGCCGCACGGCGCCCCCTCGCCCTACATGAACAGCGAACTGCTGGCCCGGGTGATGCTGCGCATGTACATCGGCGGCAAGACGCCGGCCGAACTGCACGACAACCTGCTGGGCGTGTCCAGCAGCATGCGCGACAAGAAGTAGTCGCCTCGCCGGAAAACATCTGCAGGCCCTGACGCGTGGGAGCGCGTCGGGGCCTTTTTTCGTTCAGACCTGGATCAGCTCGACCTTGTAGCCGTCCGGATCCTGCACGAACGCGATGAACGAGGTGCCGCCCTTGACCGGACCCGGCTCGCGCGTGACCTTGCCGCCGGCCTGGCGCACGCTGTCGCAGACGGCCGCGACGTCCGGCACGCCCAGCGCGAGGTGGCCGAAGGCGGTGCCGATCTCGTAGTCGCCGACGCCGTAGTTGTAGGTCAGCTCGATCTCGGCCGAGCCGACCTCGCCGTTGCCGTCGTCGGTGCCGTAGCCCAGGAAGGCGAGCGTGTACTGCTGCTCGGGCCGATCGGTGGTGCGGCGCAGCGTCATGCCGAAGTGGCGCGTGTAGAAGTCGATCGAACGCTGCAGGTCGCCGACGCGCAACATCGTGTGAAGGAATCTCATGGCATCTCGAGGCTGTGGACAGGGGTGGGCCGCACCTTAGCAAACATCGCGGCGCCCAGCAGCGCAGGGTCATTGACCAGGCGCAGCTCGTCGTAGGCGCGCTGCGCCTGAGGGTAGCGGCGGCGCAGCAGGTTGAGCCATTGCTTGAGCCGCCCGGCGCGATGGCGCGGCTCGACGCGCAGGCTCACCAGGCGCCACAGCTCGGCGATCCGCGGCAGCAGGTCGTCCCAGGCGACGGCCGGCGGTGCGCCGTAGTCGGCCGGCGACTGCGGGCCACCGGACGAGGCCTTGACGTAGCCGCGCGCGTCCAGCGGGGCTTCGGTCGCATGGCGCGGCAAGGCCGTCGACGAGGGACCGCCGGCCAGGCGGTTGGCCCGGATCGCGCGCGCCAGCCCCGGGTCGGCCACCATGCCGCGACCAAGCATCAGGCCGTCGCAGCCGGAGACGCGGCGGCATCGCTCCGCATCCTCGGGCGTCCAGATCTCGCCGTTGGCGATGACCGGGATCGCCACCGCCTCGCGGATCGCGGGCACGAGCTCCCAGTAGGCCGGCGGCCTGTAGCCATCGGCCTTGGTGCGCGCGTGCACGACGAGCTCGCTCGCGCCCCCGCCCGCCAGCGCCAGCGCGCACTCACGCGCGCGCGAGGCGTCCTCGTAGCCCAGGCGCATCTTGGCCGACACCGGCAGCGACGCCGGCACCGCCCGCCGCACCGCCTCGACGATGCGGCCCAGCAGCTCCGGATCCTGCAGCAGCGACGCCCCGCCGCCATGGCGGTTGACGACCTTGGCCGGACAGCCGAAGTTCAGGTCCACGCCGTCCGGCTGGAAGGCCGCGACCGCCGCCGCGTTGTCGGCCATGCAGGCCGGATCCGACCCGAGCAGTTGCGGCCGCACCGGCACGCCGGCACGCGTGCGGCCACCCTGCAGCAGCTCGGGCACGATGCGCGTGAACACGCGATCCGGCATCAGCATGTCGGTGATGCGGATGAACTCGGACACGCAGCGATCGATACCGCCCACCGCCGTCAGCACCTCGCGCAACGGGTGGTCGAGCAGGCCCTCCATCGGGGCGAGCAGCAGCAGGCTCACGCGGGCCACTCGTCGATCGCCGCGGCGAGCCGCTCGTAGTCGGACTCGTCGTTGTAGACCTGCGCCGCGAGCCGCACGCACACCTGGCCGTTGATCGCGAGGACCTGGGCCTCGATGCGGCGCTCGAGCAGCAGCCAGTCCTTCAACGCCGGCGCCGCCGATTCGCCCAGCGCGCCGATGCGCGCCGGCAGCGCCACGCTGGCCATGCAGCCGACCATGGCCTCGGGCGTGGCGAACGGCTGACTCCAGCGCGCGGACAGCTCGTTGGCCATGCGCCAGACCAGGTCGTGGTTCCAGGTACGCATCGCGTCCAGGCCCAGCGTGTCGCGCATGAAGGCGATGCCCGCCGGCGCCGTCAGCATCGCGGATGGATCGCGCGTGCCGGTCCAGTCGAACTCCTGCGTCAGGCCGACATCCAGCCCCCACGAGATCACCGGCGGATGCAGCTCGGCGCGGCGCGCCTGCGAGACCCACAGGAAGCCGCAGGCGCGCGGCGCGAAGGCCCACTTGTGCAGGTTGCCCACGTACCAGTCGGCGCCGATCGCTTCGACGTCCAGGGCGATCGCGCCGGGCGCATGCGCACCGTCGACCAGCACCGGCACGCCGCGGGCGCGGCAGCGCGCGGTCATCTCTGCGACGGGCAGGATCAAGGCGGTCTGCGAACAGATGTGGTCGAGGATCGCGAGCCGCGTGCGCGGCGTCAGCGCGCGTTCGACGGCATCGACGCAGGCCGCCGTCGGATCGCCCTGCACCGGAAAGGGCGTCGACACGACGACGACCTTCGCCCCCGCGCCCCGCGCCAGGTACTGGGCCGCCTTGACGACCGCGCCGTAGGCCTGGTCGAGCACCACGATCTCGTCGCCCGGGCGCAGCGCGATCGAGCGCAGCACCGCATTGATGCCGGTGCTAGCGTTGTCGACGAAGACCAGGTCGTCGCCGCGCGCACCGACGAACTCGCCGACCGCGTCGGCGGCCTGGCGCAGCAGCGGGCGCGGCGCGCCGGGCTCGTCAGGCGACAGGCGCATCAGCTCGCGAAACAGGAACGCCGCCGGCTGGGCCTCGATGCGGCGCTGCCAGGCCTGCTGCGTCTCCAGCACGGCGCGCGGCGTCGCGCCGACGGTGCCATGGTTCAGGTAGGTGACCGCGGGGTCCAGCCACCAGAGGTCGAGAAGGGAGCGGCCGAAAGTGGGCAAGGGAAGGCTCGGACGTATCGGGGAGCCCGATTGTCGCGCCGTTGGCCGGCCGCGGCCCGCGCGGGGTTCAGTGCAGGTCGCTCAGCTGCACGGCCGGAGAAGCGTACTCGCGGCCGACGCTGCGCTGCGCGCGCAGGAAGTTCGCACGCGCGCCTTCGGTCATCGCATCCCACTGCACCTCGCCCTGCCGGTCGCACGGGAACGCCAGCGCGCGGCCGCTGTGGAACAGCGACTGGAAGCGCAGTTCGTAACGGGCGAGGGACTCGGCGGCGGGAAGCGGGACGGCGATCATGATGGCCTCGGATGTTGCTGGTGAGGACTTGGGGCACCCGGCCTGGTGCCAGGATGAAACCAGTGTGCGCGCCGCCCGATGCCCGCGGCATCGGAGAACTTCCATCCGCGGCCTAGTCGCAGCGCTCGCCGACCTGTAGTCGGTCATGCTGCCGTCTTGTCAGCGCGCGTCTTACAAGCTCGTCCGTGGCCGGCGCGCGAGCCGACTATCATTCGCGCCTCGCAAAACATCCCGGAGATCGTCCTGATGACTTCCCGCCTGAGTTCCGTCCGCCTGGCCGCCGCGCTGGCCCTGGCCACCGGCTTCGCGACCCTCGCGCACGCCGACGACAGCGCGGCGCTGGCCGCCGCCGCCAAGGAGCCGGGCGCCTCGGCCACGGCCAGCGGCCTGGTCTACAAGTCGCTCAAGGACGGCACGGGCGCCAGCCCCAAGGCCAGCGACAACGTCAAGGTCAACTACAAGGGCACCCTGGTCGACGGCACCAAGTTCGACGCCTCGGCGGACCACGGCGGCCCGATCTCCTTCCCGCTCAACCGCGTGATCCCGTGCTGGACCGAAGGCGTGCAGAAGATGAAGGTCGGCGGCAAGGCCAAGCTGACCTGTCCCTCGGCCATCGCCTACGGTCCGCGCGGCGCCGGCGGCGTGATTCCGCCCAACGCGACGCTGGTGTTCGAGGTCGAGCTGCTGGCCATCAACTGAGGACCGCCGCTCAGCGCTGGCCGGCTTCCAGCCGGGCCAGCGGCCGCGACATGGACGCATCGGCATCGACCAGCACCTGGCCGACGATCAGGATCGCCGGGCTGCCGAAGCCGTTCGTCGCCACGTCCTGGACGAGTTGACCCAGCGTGGACACCAGGCGCCGCTCGTCGCGCGTGCTGGCGTGCTGGACGATGGCCGCCGGCAAGCTGGCCGGCAGCGTCGCGAGCAGTCGGCCGACGATTCGATCGATGTGCGAGACGCCCATGTAGATCACCAGCGTGACGCCGTGTGCCGCGACCGCGGCAATCGCGTCCCAGTCGGGCCCCGGCGAGCCCGGCTGGGCATGTCCGGTGACGAGCAGCGTGGCCTGCGCCGCCACGCGTCGGTCGGTCCAGCCCACCCCGAGCGCGGCCGCAGCGCCCAGCCCCGCGGTGATGCCGTTGACGACCTCCACGGTCAGCCCGGCGCGGTGCAGCGCCTCGATCTCCTCGCCCGCCCGGCCGAAGATCAGCGGATCACCGCCCTTGAGCCGCACCACCTTCTCGCCCGCCAGCGCCTCGCGCACCATCAGCTTCTCGATGAAATCCTGCGGCGTCGAGGCGCAGCCGCCGCGCTTGCCGACGTGGATCACGCGAGGCACGGCGACGCAACCTTCCAGCGCCGAGGCGAGCACCTGTTCGCCGACCAGGTCGTCGACCAGGATCACGCTGGCGGCACGCAGGATGCGGACCGCCTTCAGCGTCAGCAGCTCGGGGTCGCCGGGGCCGGCGCCGACCAGGTGGACAGGGTGCAGTGTGGGGTGCATGGTCATGTTGCGTTGATCAGGCTGGCGCGCGTTCCGCGGCTTCCTGCGCCAGGCGGCGCAGTCGAGGCAGGCAGGAACCGCAGTTCGTGCCGCAGCGCAGTTGCGCCTGCACTTGGACGAGGCGTTGGGCGGAGTCGCCCTCGGCTGCTGCCAGGGCGGAGGTCGCGGCGTCCACGCTGACGTCCAGGCAGGTGCACAGCTGCGGGCTGGCGGGCGCTGCCGGGCCACGCGCCCCGCCCTCGCGGGCGCCCGGCGCCAGCATGCGGCGCGCGGGCATCGCGAGCGGACCGACGGCCAGCAGCGTGTCGCGCCACCATTGGGCGAGCGCGGTGTCGGCGCTGTCCGCGCCGCTGACCCAGAAGCCGGCCAGGCGCTCCTGCCCTTGCGCATCGCGCTGCACGCGCAATGCGCGCTGCAGGCCGCTGCGCGGATCGCGATAGTCGAGCACGGCCTGGCCTTGCAGCGCGAGCTGCGCTCGCACCGCGTCGAGCAGGTCGGCATCGGGCACCTCCGCCGCCGCGGCATCCAGCCACAGCCCGACCCGACCCAGTGCATCCGGCTCACGCCCGAACGGCAGGCAGCTCGCATAGCCGAACTGTTCGAGCAGCGGGCGCAGGCGCTCGCGCCGCGTCAACGCTTCGTCCTGCGGCAACCACGTCATGGCGCGCAGCCGCCAGGACAGGCCCGCGCGCGCGATGCGCACGGCGCAGTGCTTGAGCTCGGGCTGCCTGGACTGCGGGCAGGATGCCGGCGTCGTCAGCGCGTTGATGCCGGCGAACGGATCGACGCCCTCGCCGCGGCCGGTCAGCACCTCTTCGCCCCAGTGCATCGCGATGAAGGCCTGCGCCGAGGCCTGCGCGCCGCTGCGCCGGGCCGGCAGCACCAGCTCGCCGCGCCGCGATGCCACGCGCACCAGGTCGCCGTCGGCCAGGCTCAGCCGCGCCATGTCCTGCGCGCACAGGTCGATCGACGGCTCGGCCACGTGCCCGAACAGGCGCCCCAGCGTGCCGGTGCGGCTCATGCCGTGCCACTGGTCGCGCAGGCGGCCGGTGGTCAGCGAGAACGGAAAGCGCGCATCGCGCGGCTCGGCCGGCGGACGCGCGTCGACGTCGAAGAAGCGGGCGCGGCCGTCCGCGGTCGCGAAGCGGCCGTCGGTGTAGAGCCGGGCCTGGCCGCTCGCCGCGCCTTCGGGAAACGGCCATTGCTGCGGACCGTCGCGCTCGATCAGTGCATAGCTCAGGCCGCCGATGTCGAGGTCGCGGCCGCGCGTGGTCGCGCGATGTTCATTCCAGACCGACTCCGCCGTCTCGAACGGGAACAGCGAGGCCTGTTCCGGCCGCAGCCGGCGTTCGACCCGGCGCGCGACATCGACGGCGATGCGCCAGTCGTCGCGCGCCTCGCCCGCGGGCGGCACCGCCGATCGCACGCGGCTGATGCGGCGCTCGCTGTTGGTGACGGTGCCGCTCTTCTCGCCCCAGGTCGACGCGGGCAGCAGCAGGTCGGCGAAGGGCGCGGTCGCCGTCGTCGCAAATGCTTCCTGCAGGACGACGAACTCGGCGCGCTCGAGCGCGCGGCGCACCATCGTCTGGTCCGGCAGAGACTGCGCGGGGTTCGTACACGCGATCCACAGCAACCTGATCTCGCCATCTGCGGCCGCCTCGAACATCTCGATCGCCGTCTTGCCCGGCTTCGCCGGCACGTCGTCGACCCCCCACAGCGCGGCGATCTCGGCGCGGTGCCCCGGATTGGCCAGGTCGCGATGCGCGGACAGCAGGTTCGCCAGGCCGCCGACCTCGCGTCCGCCCATCGCGTTGGGTTGGCCGGTGAGCGAGAACGGGCCCGCGCCGGGGCGGCCGATCTGCCCCGTGGCCAGGTGCAGGTTGATCAGCGAGGCATTGTTCGCCGTGCCCTGGGCGCTCTGGTTCAGGCCCTGGCAATAGAGCGACAGCACCGCTGGCGATTCTCCCCACCAGCGCGCGGCCGTCACGATGTCCTCTTCGCGCAGTCCGGTGGCGCGCGCGGTCTCGCGCGGCGTGCATTCGCGCACCCGGTCGCGCAGCGCCTCGAATCCGCGGGTGTGCTCGCGGATGAAGCGCGCGTCGGTCAGGCCTTCCCACAGCATCAGGTGCAGCAGCCCGTGGCAAAGCGCGACGTCGCTGCCGGGCAGGATCTGCAGGTGCAGGTCGGCCATCGCCGCTGTCTCTGTCCGGCGCGGATCGACGACGATCCATTTCTGCGCGGGCCGCGCGGCCTTCGCGTCCTCCAGGCGCCGGCACAGGATGGGATGCGCCCACGCGAGGTTGCTGCCGGTGATCAAGACCAGGTCGGCATCGGCCAGGTCGTCGTAGCAGGCCGGCGGCGCGTCTGCGCCCAGCGTCGCCTTGTAGCCCGAGACCGCGCTGGACATGCACAGGCGCGAGTTGGTGTCGATGTTGTTGGTGCCCAGCAGGCCCTTGGCGAGCTTGTTGAAGGCGTAGTAGTCCTCGGTCAGCAGTTGGCCTGAGATGTACAGGCCGATCGCGTCCGGGCCATGCCGCTGCACGGTGTCGACGATGCGATCCGACAGCGTGTCCAGGGCCTGGTCCCAGCCGATCGCCTCGGGCGCCGCGCCGCGACGCGGCCGCCGCATCGGGCGCAGCAGGCGGGCCTGCGCGGCGATGTGCGGCGCGGCCGTCAGGTGCAGCGTGCTGCCCTTGCTGCACAGGCGGCCGAAGTTGGCCGGGTGCTCGGGGTCGCCGCGCACGTCGACGATGGTCGTGCCTTCCGTGCGGATCAGCACGCCGCAGCCGACGCCGCAGTACGGGCAGGTCGAACGCGTCTCGTGCGCCGCCTGCAGCGATTCATGCGTGACGATGCGGGGGATGGCCATGGTGTCGGGCAACGCGACGTTCAGGCGCTCGCGATGGCGATCACCTTGCGGGCGGCTGCCAGCGCCTGCGCCGCGTCGGCGCCTTCGTCCGTCGCCAGCGTCGCCAGCTCGTGCGCGAGCAGGCTGACCACGCCTGCGTCCACCCGCACCGCGAAGCGTGTCGCGCAGCCGATGTCCGGCGCCCTCGCCTGGCCGTCCACCAGCGAGATCGCCCAGTTGTGCAGCGGGCAGGCCACGTGCTCGCCGAAAACGATGCCCTGGCTCAGCGGACCGCCCTTGTGCGGGCAGCGATCGAGCAGCGCGAACACGCGGTCGTCGGCCGTGCGGAACACCGCGACGTCCGCGCCGGCGGCACGCCGCACGCGGCGGGCGCCCAGCACCGGGATGTCGTCGATACGGCAGATCTTCGTCCAGTCGTTCATGCGGGGTCTCCTCAGGCCGGGATGAGCGGGATGAACTGGCGCTGGTCCACCGCTGCCTTGTCGAACTCGAACCACGGGTCGGGCTCGCCGTCGAGCGCGAACTGCAGCCGCTCCCACAGCGCCTTGCGGTTGTCGGCGTCGTCCAGCACGCGCTGCTTGATGCTGTCCAGGCCCACGCGCGCGATCCAGTGCACCGTGCGCTCCAGGTACCAGCCTTCCTCGCGATAGAGCTGCAGGAACGCGCCGCTGACCTCCATCACTTCTTCGGAGGTCCTGACCTTGCAGAAGAACTGGCCGGCCTCGGTCTTGATGCCGCCGTTGCCGCCCACGTAGAGCTCCCAGCCGGAGTCCACGCCGATGATGCCGACGTCCTTGATGCCCGACTCGGCGCAGTTGCGCGGACAACCCGAGACGGCCAGCTTGACCTTGTGCGGCGCGTACATGCGCCACAGCGCGCGCTCGAGATCCTTGCCCATCTGCGTGGAATCCTGCGTGCCGAAGCGGCACCACTCGCTGCCGACGCAGGTCTTGACAGTGCGCAGCGCCTTCGCGTAAGCATGGCCCGAGGGCATGCCGATGTCCTTCCAGACGTTCTGCAGGTCCTCCTTCTTCACACCCAGCAGGTCGATGCGCTGGCCGCCGGTGACCTTGACCGTCGGGATCTTGTACTTGTCGACCACGTCGGCGATGCGGCGCAGCTCGGAAGCCGTCGTCTCGCCGCCCCACATGCGCGGGATCACCGAATAGGTGCCGTCCTTCTGGATGTTGGCGTGCGAGCGCTCGTTGATGTAGCGGCTCTGAGGATCGTCGCGTGCCTGCTTGGGCCAGGTGCTGATCAGGTAGTAGTTCAGCGCCGGACGGCAGGACGAGCAGCCGTTCGGCGTGCGCCACGACAA
>JBJMWF010000110.1:0-4080 GCA_045810265.1 Vitreoscilla sp.
AGCTGGCGCGCCGGGATGTAGCGGTGCGACAGCTTGACCGCGGCCTCCAGCGCCTCGTCGAGGATCTGCACCTTGTGGTGCTTCTCCATCGTGCTGGCGACGCCGCGCATCATCAGGATCGCCTTCTCCTCGCTGGGCTCGTCGACCTGGATGTTCTGGAAGCGGCGGGTCAGCGCCGGATCCTTCTCGATGTACTTCTTGTACTCGGCCCACGTCGTCGCGCCGATGGTGCGCAGCTGGCCGCGCGCCAATGCCGGCTTGAGCAGGTTGGCGGCGTCGCCGGTGCCGGCCGCGCCGCCGGCGCCCACCAGCGTATGCGTCTCGTCGATGAACAGGATGATGGGCTTGGGGCTGGCCTGCACCTCGTCGATGACGGACCGCAGGCGCTGCTCGAACTCGCCCTTCATGCTCGCGCCGGCCTGCAGCAGGCCGACGTCGAGCGTCAGCAGCGAGACTTCCTTCAGGCTGGGCGGCACGTCGCCGCGCGCGATGCGCTGGGCAAAGCCCTCGACCACCGCCGTCTTGCCGACGCCGGCCTCGCCGACCAGGATGGGGTTGTTCTGGCGCCGGCGCATCAGGATGTCGACCACCTGGCGGATCTCGTCGTCACGGCCGACGATGGGATCCATCTTGCCGCCGCGCGCCTGCGCGGTGAGGTCGACGGTGAACTTCTTGAGCGCCTCCTGCTTGCCCATCTGCGCCGGGGCGATCGCGCCGCTGGCTTCGCCGGGCGCCGAGCCGCCGCCGACGTTGGAGCCGTCGCGTGCACCCAGCGTGTCTTCGGGCGAGCCGGCGACGATCTTGTCGAAGTCGTCGAACAGGTCGTCCGGCTTGATCTTGCGGAACTCGCCCGAGATGGCATACAGCGCGTTGCGCAGCGTCTGAGTCTTGACGGCGCCGACGATCAGCAGGCCCGTGCGCACCGCGCCCTCGCCATACTGCAGCGTGCCGTACAGCCAGCCTTCCTGCACCATCTTCTCGATGGTGGGCGAGAAGTCGGAGATCGCCGTCGCGCCGCGCGGCAACGCGTCCAGCGACGTCGTGATGTCGCTGGCCAGGCGCGACGCATCGAGGGCGAAGTGCTTGAAGATGCGATGCAGGTCCGAATCGCTGGCCTGGATCAGCTGGTGCAGCCAGTGCACCAGTTCGACGTAGGGGTTGCCCCGGAGCTTGCAGAAGACGGTCGCTCCCTCGATGCCCTTGTAAGCGACCGGATTGAGCTTGCCGAACAGCGCGACACGACTGATTTCACTCACGGGATCTCCTCATGCGGGCCTCGACGTGCCCAGTTGGATGCTGATCTGATTGGAGCGTTGTTCGACCGGCTTTTCAATCCCGGGGATGACCTCAGGTGATGCCCAGCACGAGGTCGCGCGCGGGCTCGTCGACCCGGCGCTGGCCGAGCCAGGACGTCCATCCAAGCGCGCCCGCGGTGCCCAGCCGCACGGCCGGGACTTCGTCCTTGGCGAGCACCAGCTGCATCTCGCACGAGAGCTCGTAGCCGACATAGTTCAGCACCCAGTCGCGCAATCGCTTCATGCTCTGGCCGCCAGGCAGGAAGCGCTTGTACTGTTCCAGCGTCAGCGGGCCGATCTCGATGCGGAAGCGCGTCTGGCAGTCCCACACCTTGGCGCCGATCAGCGCGTTCTGCCCGAGCGCCACCGGCGCGTTGCGCAGGCCGATGCGCGAGTGGGCGTCCTCGGGCAGGCGCATCCAGTGCGGCTGCCACTGGTGCACGCGCACCGGCACGCGGAAGAAGTCGTTGAGGATGCGCTCCAGGCCTTCGGCGCCATGCACCGAACGCCCCAGGATGCCGGCCGCCGCCAGGCGCGCGCTGTCGGGAACGGCGTCGCGCCCCATCAGGGTGGCCTGGCCATAGCCGGCCAGCGAGCCGACCCAGCGGCTGAACGGATCGTTGTCGGGGCGGTCGAGGCTGACCGCCGGCTGGGCCTCGGCCCAGGCGCGGTACAGCAGCGACAGCAGGCGGTGGTGGAACATGTCCAGGAACCGCACCAGCGCGCGATCCGATGGCATGCGCCGCGCCCGTTCCCGCGCGTACTCGGTCATGTGCAGTGGCAGCGGACCGTTGGCACCGAACAGGCCGAAGAAACGCTGCGTGAGCGTGGGTGGCGAGTCGCCGTCGGCCGGCGCGAAGCTCGAGAGTGCCGCCGGCGCGAAGGACAACGAAGGCGATTGTGCGAAGCGGATCGGATCGTCGCGCAGCCGCATCGACGTACCGATGCGCGGCAAGCCCGGATGCGCGTTCTCGAGCAGGCGCACCGCCTGGAAGAAATCGAACTTGTGCGGCTCATCGCGGAGCCGGCGCAACAGCTCCTGGCGCGCCTCGTGGCGTGCGGCCTTCGCGGCCTCCTGCTGCGCCAGCATCTCGGCCACCGCCGCTGCATGGCCGCCGACCTCGTCCTTGAGGGCGTCGAGCGCGTTCAGGACGGCGCTGACGGTGAGGACGCGCGTGCCTTCCGAATCGTCTTCCCCGTCCGAGGGTGGCGATGCCGCGACGTCCGTCATCAGAGCACCGAACGCGATCCGATGCGCGGCGGCCAGGTCTTGACCATGCCGCGCGTCTGCGAGTTCAGCACCAGCTGCGTGAAGCTGTTCATGCTGGCGTAGCGCGCCAGGAAGCGATCGAGCACGGCGCCCAGCACCAGGATGCCGGTGCCTTCGAAGGCGCGCTCGTCCAGCGACAGCCACACCTTGGTGCCGCGCCCGAACACGATCGGGCCCTTGACCGGGATGCGGCTGATCGCCGCCTCGCTGCGCACCGAGACCAGGCCTTCGAGCTGCTTGTGCAGGGGCGACAACTCGTCCAGGCCATACAGCGACAGCAGCTCGCGCAGCGAGGCCGCGCCGCCCTGGCCTTCGCTGTCGATCAGCGACAGGTAGTTGAGCGACAGATGGCTCAGCGCGCGCCACGGCCCCTTGCCTTCGCCGACCGGCGTGACAGGCCGCGTCGGCCCGCGGATGCAGCGCACGCCCTTGACTGGCGTGTTCTCCTCGAGGAAGAAATCGTTGGCGCCACCGACCGTGAGCGTCAGCGGCAGGTCGCGATTGGTGCTGAGCGTGTCGATCGCCAGCTGCACCACCGACGGCGGCCAGGGTGAGGTCTGCGGATCGGCCAGCGTCACGTAGACCTCGGTGCCGATGTAGCCGCTGCGCGCCCCACGCTGGCGCGCCGCCTCGGACTGCACGCGCTGCATGCGTCGAGTGGAATAGAACGCGTAGGCGTCGATCGCGGCGTCGTCGTAGCGCGCATACAGCGGCTTGAACTCGCGCACCTGCGCGACGCCCGACTTGTCGATGCCCGCCACCGACAGTAGCGAGTAGACCTCGTAGTCCATCGGCCGCGCGCGGTCGCTGATGACGTGGAACTCGTGGTCGCGCGTGTTGACCTCGACGCGGTCGGCGCGCTTGCGAAACAGGTTGATGGCCGGCGTGCAGTGCAGCGCAAAGTTGGTCGGATCGAGCGACTTCTCCAGCGTGACGTCGCTGCGGTCGGTGATGAACAGCAGCTCGAACTCCGACGATCCGATCCTGGCGATCAGCTCGCGCAGCCCCTTGATGCGCGCGAACAGGTAGCGCGCCGGGAAGGCGGCGTATTCCTTGAGCAGCCGATAGCCGGACAGGGCGCGATCCTGCACCGGCAGCAGCGCCTCGTCGTCCCCGAAGCCGCCCGGCGAGAGGGCGTCGGCGCCCAGCACGCCGGCCAGCGCATGGCGCCGCAAGGGGTCGACCACCGCGATCGCCTGGCAGCGGGCGAACAACTGCTCGTAGACGCGATGCGCAATGCCATCGTCGCCGGCCATGTGCAGCACGAGCTCGTCGAGCTCCAGCTGGTTGGCCAGCAGCGAGGCGCCGACCTTCAAACGCAGGCGCAGGCAGGCGTTGGGTGAAACCAGGCCGGACAGCGCGGCTTGCGGCACGTCGGTGACATGCGACTGGAAGCGCGCCTGCGAGATGCGCAGCGGCCACAACCGCACGGCCTGGCCGGTGGTGAAGCGACAGGCCGTGCGTTCGCCCGGCTGCAGACGCGAGCTCATCACGCTGCCGCGCGGAACGGTCGGC
>JBJMWF010000111.1:0-11299 GCA_045810265.1 Vitreoscilla sp.
CGAACTCCATGAACGCCTGGATCCTGGGCTCCTGGTGGGCGCTCTTGCGGTGCAGCGCGTAGACGTTGAACCCGTCGGTGCATTCCCAGTCCCGCAGCATCCGTTGCAGCCGCCCGCTCTGAACGAGCGACGGGTCGAAGCAGGCCATGCGAATGATGCCGGCGCCGCCCAGCGCGGCGACGATCAGGCCTTCGCGATCAGCCGTCACCACGCGCGCCTTGACCTGGACGGAGCTGGCCTGTCCGCCCCGCTCGAAGTTCCATTGCTCTGCCGGCAGCGGCATCCAGGGTCCGTGGAAGACCAGGCAGCGATGGCCGCGCAGCTCCTCGGGCGAATGCGGCTCGCCGAAGCGGCGGATGTACTCGGGGGACGCATAGATGCCCGGGCGGCCCAGCGCCAGCCGGTGGGCGACCAGGCGCGAAGGCGGGGGTTCGCCGGCCATCAGCAGCAAGTCCAGGTTCTCCGACTGCATCGCCTTTGGATCCTGGATCGGCTTGACCTCGAGCTTCAGGCCGGGATAGCGGTTCAGCAGGAGCGCCAGGCGCGGCCAGATGATGTAGCGGCCGATTGGCACGGGCAAGCCCACGCGCAGGATGCCGCTGACCGAACTGGTGCGGCGCGCCACGGTGGCTTCGAGTTCCCGCATGCGCGACAGGATCTCGACGGCACGCTCGTAGACCTGCGCACCGTCTTCGGTCAGCTGGAGGCGCCGGGTGCTGCGCAGGACAAGCGTTGCGCCCAGCGCCCGCTCCAGGTCGGCCAACCCGCGACTGACCGCCGAAGGCGTGAGTCCCAGACTGCGGCCCGCGGCAACGAGGCTGCCCTGGTCGACGACACGCACCAGCAACTCCAGGCGACTGCTTCGATCCACGCTTGCTCCAGGTGTCGGCCAGGGCCCATTGTTGAAGAAAACTCACGATCGGTTTGCCTCGGGTCGCATCGACGCCGGCTCGCCCGGCGCCTAGAGTACGCCCATCGACGCACTGCCCAGCCACATGACCCCCCATCAGCCACCCGCCTCGCATTCGCGCCGCCGCTTGCTGGCGTCAGCGGTGGGCGCGGCGGGACTGTCGCTGCCGGCGCTTCGGGCTGCCGGCGCGCCCTCGGGCCTGCTGCGTATCCTGGTCGGATCGGCGGCGGGCTCTGTGATGGATGTCTCGGCCCGTCAGATCGGCGAGGTGGTCGGCGCGCAGACGGGGCAGACGGTGCTCGTCGAAAACCGCCCGTCGGCCGGCGGCATTGCGGCGCTCGATGCCTTGTGCCGGGCGGCTCCCGATGGCCAGACGGTGAGCCTGGTGCACGCGATGCAGATGAGCGCGGCCCCGAGCCTGTTCCTGCACCTGCCGTATGACCCGTTGCGCGACTTCGCGTTGCTCGGCGTGCTGTTTCGAGGGCCGCAGGTCCTGACACTGAACCCCGCGGTCGGGGTCTCGTCATGGCCCGATCTGCTGAGGCTTGTGAAGTCCCATCCGGGCCGGTACCGCTACTCGACGCCGGGCAGCGGCACGCCGCAGCACCTGACGATGGAGCTGATCAAGGCCACGGCGGGCATCGACGTGCAGCACATCCCCTACCGGGGGCCCGCGGCCACGGCGGCGGTGCTGTCCGGCGAAGTCGACCTGATGCTGGAAGGCGTGATGCCCGTGCTGCCGTACCTGCGAGCCGGCAGCTTGCGGGCCGTCGCGGCGGGGGGCCTTCAGCGTATCGGGGTGCTCGCGGACGTGCCCACCTTCGAGGAACTGGGTGTCGCGGGCATCGGCACGGTGTGGGTGGGCATGGTGGCGCCGAAGGCCACGCCCGTCGACCTCGTGCAGCGGCTGAGCGCCCAGCTGGCGCGGGCGGTCACCTCGCCTGCGCTGCGGGCGGCCTTCGAGAGCACGGGAAGAACCGTCAGCCCGGGCTCGCCGGCCGACATGGCTCTGGCGATCCGTGGCGAGACGCAGGTCTGGCGCGCCATCATCCAGCGCACAGGCATCACACCCGATTGATACCGCCGCCATGCGGCACGGCGCCCCGGTCGCGCGCCGCGCCGCGGCATGCCCGACACGACCACGCAAGGAGACATCGATGCACAAGACGATCCAATGGGCGGCCACCCTCACGCTGGCCGGCTTGGCCAGCCTGGCCGGGCCGGTGCTTGCGCAGATGCCCCCGGCCCTGGCAGAACGGCTGCTGGCCATCGGGCCGGTGATCGACGCCGGCGCCACGGCGCCGCTCTATGCGCCGCAGTTCGTCGAGAGGGAGCCGTACAAGGGCGTGGACGTCGAGCGCGATGTCGCGTACGGGCCGTCGGAGCGCAATTTGCTGGACGTGTTCACGCCGGCGGCGCGTCCCGCGGGCAAGCCCCTGCCGGTCCTGGTGTTCGTGCATGGAGGCGCCTTCGTCGCCGGAAACCGCCGCACCGGCGTGGGCAGTCCCTTCTATGACAACGTGATGCTTTGGGCCACGGACCACGGCATGGTGGGCGTCAACATGACGTATCGGCTCGCGCCCAAGGATCCGTGGCCGGCAGGACCGCAGGACATCGGGCAAGCGCTGCGCTGGATGCAGGCGCACATCGGTGCCCGCGGCGGCGATCCAGGGCGCGTCTTTCTCCTCGGCCATTCGGCGGGCGCCGCGCACGTGGCAGCGTACGTCGCGAGGCCGGAGTTCCATGCCCCGGGGCCGGCCCTCGCGGGGGCCATGCTGTTGTCGGGCGTGTACCGGGTGACGCCTGAACTCGTGGCGCAGTCACCCACTTACCCGTCGTACTTCGGCAGCGACGCCGCGCGCTACGCCGAACGCTCGTCGCTCGACGGCCTGGTGGCCGGCAGCACGCCCCTATGGGTCGGTCAGGCGGCGCTCGATCCACCGCAGTTCAAGGCCCAGGCCGAGCTGCTGCGCGAACGCCTGCAGGCGGCCGGCAGGCCGTTTGCGAGCGCGACCTTCGCAGGCCACAGCCACATGTCGCAGGCCTATTCGATCCGCGGCGACGACCATTCCGTGGGCGACGCCTTGTGGGCTTTCATCGAGCAGCATCGTTGATGGCTCGACCGGACGGATGTCACCAAGCGCGCCCGCGCAAGGCCCCGTCGACCCGTTCGCGCCCCAGATGCGGGACAATCGCGGGATGACTGCCTCCCAAGACGCCCTGCTGGCACCCGTGCCGGCCAAGGCGGAACCGACCATCGCCTTCGTTTCCCTCGGCTGCCCCAAGGCCCTGACCGACTCCGAACTCATCCTCACGCAGCTGCGCGCCGAGGGCTATGGCACCAGCAAGAGCTACTCGGGGGCCGATTTGGTCGTGGTCAATACCTGCGGCTTCATCGACGACGCCGTCAAGGAGAGCCTGGACGCGATCGGCGAGGCGCTGGCCGAGAACGGCAAGGTGATCGTCACCGGCTGCCTGGGCGCCAAGCCCGGCAAGGCCGGCGGCGACAACCTGATCCGCGAGATCCACCCCAAGGTGCTGGCCGTCACCGGTCCGCACGCGACGCAGGAAGTGATGGACGCCGTGCACCTGCACGTGCCCAAGCCGCACGACCCGTTCATCGACCTGGTGCCGCCGCAGGGCATCAAGCTGACGCCGCGCCACTACGCCTACCTGAAGATCAGCGAGGGCTGCAACCATCGCTGCACCTTCTGCATCATCCCCAGCATGCGCGGCGACCTGGTCTCGCGGCCGATCGGCGACGTGCTGGGCGAGGCGCAGCGGCTGTTCGAGGCGGGCGTCAAGGAGCTGCTGGTGGTGAGCCAGGACACCTCGGCCTATGGCGTCGACGTGCAGTACCGCACCGGCTTCTGGGACGGCAAGCCCGTCAAGACGCGCATGCTGGACCTGTGCGAACGCCTGGGCGAGCTGGCCGCCAAGTACGGCGCCTGGGTGCGGCTGCATTACGTGTACCCGTATCCGCACGTCGACAACGTGATCGACCTGATGGCCAGCGGCCGGATCCTGCCTTACCTGGACATCCCGTTCCAGCACGCGCACCCGGCCGTGCTCAAGCGCATGAAGCGCCCGGGCACCGGCGAACGCACGCTGGAACGCATCCAGATGTGGCGCGAGAAGTGCCCCGAGCTGGTGATCCGCAGCACCTTCATCGCCGGCTTCCCGGGCGAGACCGAAGAGGAATTCCAGACGCTGCTCGATTTCCTGCGCGAAGCGCAGATCGACCGCGCGGGCTGCTTCGCCTACTCGCCGGTCGAAGGCGCGACCGCCAACGAGATCGACGGGCAGCTGCCTCAGGAACTGCGGGAGGAGCGCCGGGCGCGCTTCATGGCGGTGGCCGAGGAGGTGTCGGCCGCGAAGCTGCAGCGCCGTGTCGGTGCGACCATGCAGATCCTCGTCGACAAGGCGCCGATGCTGGGGCGCAAGGGCGGCGTCGGCCGCTCGTATGCCGATGCGCCCGAGATCGACGGCATCGTGCGGCTGCTGCCGCCCGAAAAGCTGTCCAAGCAACTGAAGGTGGGCGAGTTCACGCGTGCCCGCATCGTCGCCACGGAAGGCCACGACCTGGTCGCGCTGCCGATCTGAAGATGAGCAGCGAGCACGACGCGAAGCGCGGCGACGCGCCGTCCACCCGCCAGATCCACCACGAGTACCTGCCGCCGCCCGGTTTCGCCGCCGTGGCGCCGCCGCTGCATCGGGCCTCGACGGTGCTGTTCGAGGACGTCGCCTCGCTGCGCGCCAGCCACTGGCTGGACAAGAACACCTACACCTACGGCCTGCACGGCACGCCGACCTCGTTCACGCTCGAGGCGCGCCTGGCCACGCTGGAAGGCGGCGCCCATGCGCTGCTGGCGCCCAGCGGCCTGGCCGCGATCGCGCTGGTCGACCAGTCGCTGCTTTCCAGCGGCGACACGGTGCTGATCCCGGGCAACGCCTACTTTCCCAACAAGAGCCTGGCGGTGCACGAGCTGGCGCGCTGGGGCATCGGCCATCGCTTCTACGACCCGATGGATGGGGAGTCGCTGCGTGCCGCGCTGGGCCCGGACGTGGCGCTGGTGTGGATCGAACCGCCGGGCTCGATCACGCTCGAATTTCCCGACCTGCGTGCGCTCGTGCGCACCGTGCGCGCGCACGCGCGGCGCGCGATCGTCGCGCTGGACAACACCTGGGGCAGCGGGATCGCCTTCGATGCGTTCGATCTCGAACCCGGCGCGACGCCTGCACTCGCCGTCGACCTGACGATCCACGCGCTCACCAAGTACCCGTCGGGCGGCGCCGACGTGATGATGGGCTCGGTGGTCACCCGCTCGCAGGCGCTGCACGACCAGCTGTCGATGACGCATTGCCGCCTCGGCCTGGGCGTCGGCCCGAACGACGTCGAGCTGGTGCTGCGCGGCCTGCAGACCGTGGCGCTGCGCTACGCCGCGCAGGATGCCGCAACGCGCCGGATCGCGCAGTGGGCGCTTGGCCGCAAGGAGTTCGTGCGCGTGCTGCATCCGGCGATGCCGGGTTCTCCGGGTCACGAGCACTGGGCGGCCCAGTGCCGGGCCGCCGCCGGATTGTTGACGCTGGCCTTCGATCCGGCGATCGCACCGGAACGCATCGACCGCTTCGTCGACGGCCTGCGCCTGTTTGGCATCGGCTGGTCGTGGGCCGGGCCGATGAGCCTGGCGGTGCCGTATCGACCGGACTCGGGGCGCGTGGGGGCGTACCCCGGCACGCTGGTGCGGTTGTCGATCGGGCTGGAGGACGCGGACGACCTGATCCGCGATCTGGAGGCGGGGCTCGAGGCGCTCGGCGACGTGTCGTAGCAGGGGCCGCGCGGTCTCAGTCCTTGCTCGGCCCCGACACCTTGTGGCGCATCAAGCGACCCTTCTCACGCTCCCAGTCGCGCTCCTTGATCGTGTTGCGCTTGTCGTGGTCGGCCTTGCCCTTGGCCAGCGCGATGTCGGCCTTCACGTAGCTGCCCTTGAAGTGCAGGTTCAGCGGCACCATCGTGAAGCCGCGCTGCTCGACCTTGCCGATCAGGCGCCGGATCTCCTCGCCCTTCATCAGCAGCTTCTTGGTGCGGTCGGCCTCCGGATTGACGTGGGTCGAGGCCGAGCGCAGCGGGTTGATGCGGCAACCGATCATGTGCAGCTCGCCGCCCTTGATGACGACGTAGCCGTCGGTCAGCTGCACCTGGCCGGCCCGGATGGCCTTGACCTCCCAGCCCTGCAACACCAGGCCGGCCTCGTACGTCTCTTCGATGTGGTATTCGAACCGCGCGCGGCGGTTCTCTGCGATGAGGGCGGGCATGGGGCGCTTAAAATTCAACCATTGTATGAAGCACGTCAAGAAGTCCGTTCTGCTCTGGTACTCCGCCCGCGAAATGTACGAGCTCGTCGTCGCGGTGGAGGACTACCCGAAATTCCTGCCCTGGTGCGAATCGAGCACCGTGCTCGAGCGGCACGCGGCCGATCCGGCAACGGGCACGCCCGCGGGCATGACCGCGCGCCTGGGCCTGTCGTACGCCGGGGTGCGCCAGTCGTTCACGACGCGCAACGAGGATGTGGAGGGCGAGTCGGTGAAACTCAAGCTTGTCGACGGGCCGTTCTCGCAGCTGGATGGGGTCTGGCTGTTCAAGCCGCTCAAGCAGGCCGACCCGACGCAGCCTCCCAACCCGGACGAACCCGTGGCCTGCCGCGTCGAGTTCGATCTGGCCTACGCCTTTTCCAACCGCGTGTTCGAGGCCGTGCTCAGTCCGGTGTTCGACCAGGTGGCCAACACCTTCGTCGATTCGTTCGTCAAGCGCGCGGCGCAGGTCTATGGCGAGCGCTGAGATCGCGGTGCAGGTGGTGTGGAGCCCGTCCGCGCGCGAGACGCTGAGCGCCGTGCTGACATTGCCGGCGCAGTCGACGGTGGCCGCGGCCCTGGCGGCGGCGAACTGGCCGGCGCTGGCCAGCGCCGCCCTCGGCGATGCGGCGTTCGCGGCAGCGGGGCTGTCGGCCGCGGTGTGGAGCAAGGCGCGCCCGCTCGGACACCCGCTGCGCGACGGAGATCGGGTGGAAGTGCTGCGCGACCTGCAGATCGACCCGATGAGCGCGCGCCGCCTGCGCTTCGAGGCGGCGGGTGGCATCGACGCACTGCGCCGGCGCGGCTACGCCGGGCGCAGGCGCTGACCGGCTGGGGCGCCGCCTACTGACCCGCGGCGGGTGCCGGGCCGCAGTTGGACGAGACCAGGTCCTGCGCGCGCTTGATCTCGCTGGCGCGGCCGGCGTCATCGAGGATCTCGCGCTCGCCCTTGTCGTTCGTGCGTGCGACGCGCTGGCCGCTCTTCAGGCTGGTCAGGGTGGATTGCGCGCGTGCGCAGTTGTCCTTGCGGGTCGCCGCGTTCTTGGCTTCGACCGCGGCGCGGTCCGCCTTGTCCTTTTCTGCCTTCTCCTGGTCCGCTGCCCGCTTCTTCTTTTCCAACGCCGACATCGGTGCCGAGGCGACGGGCTGGGCCGACGAGGTTGCCGCCGCAGCGGGCGACAAGGCCGGCGCCGGCGCGCCGCGCGACGGGCTGCTGATGATGTTCTGGGCGGAGGTTCCCGGCGGTGGCGCGGTGTCGCTGATGTGCATCTGACCCGAGGCATCGCGCCACTTCCAGACGGACTGTGCGTGCGCGCCGGCGACGGCGAGCGCCAGCAGGCAGGCGGCGAGAGGCAAGGCGGTCTTTGACATGGATTGGTGGCCGCCGGGTCGGCTGGCAAGAGTGTGAGGAACCAACGCGGCGCGACCGCGGCACGTTGACATTCTCGTATCTTCGGCGGCGCCGCCGCGAAGTGTAGTGCTCTGCAGTGGTGACAAATCGCAAGCGCGGTGGCGCGCCGTCGGGGCGCGCGAGGAGGGTTGTTTGGGCTCCTGCCGGGCAAGGCATCGCGGAGTCCGTATAATCTGCTTTTGCGTCTGGAGCTTCCTCTATGCGCCTTCTTGGCAAAGCGCTCACCTTCGACGACGTGTTGTTGGTGCCGGCATATTCCCAGGTGTTGCCCCGCGACACCAGTCTCAGAACCCACCTGAGTCGAAACATCGTCCTGAACCTGCCCGTCGTCTCGGCAGCCATGGACACCGTGACGGAGGCCCGCCTGGCGATCGCGATCGCACAGGAAGGCGGCATCGGCGTCATCCACAAGAACCTCACGGCGATGCAGCAGGCCGCCGAAGTCGCGCGCGTCAAGCGCTACGAATCAGGCTTGCTGCGCGATCCGGTCACGATCGCGCCCGCCGCGCGCGTGCGCGACGTCATGGAGCTGTCCAGGCTGCATGGCGTGTCGGGCTTCCCGGTGGTGGACAACGGCCGCGTCGTGGGCATCGTCACCAACCGCGACCTGCGCTTCGAGACGCGCATGGACGCCCCGGTGCGCGAGATCATGACGCCGCAGGACCGGCTCATCACGGTGCCGGAAGGCACATCGCTGGCCGTGGCCAAGGAGCTGATGCACCGCCACAAGCTCGAGCGCGTGCTGGTCGTCAACGACGCATTCGAACTGCGCGGCCTTTTCACGGTCAAGGACATCACCAAGCAGAACACCTTCCCGAACGCCGCGCGCGATTCGCACGGCAAGCTGCGCGTCGCGGCCGCCGTCGGCGTCGGTGACGGCACCGAGGAGCGCGTCGAGCTGCTGGCCCGCGCCGGCGTCGACGCCATCGTCGTCGACACCGCCCACGGCCACAGCCAGGGCGTGATCGACCGCGTGCGCTGGGTCAAGAAGAACTTCCCGCAGGTCGACGTCATCGGCGGCAACATCGCCACCGGCGCTGCCGCGCTGGCATTGGCCGAGGCGGGCGCCGACGCCGTCAAGGTGGGCATCGGCCCGGGCTCGATCTGCACCACGCGCATCGTCGCGGGCGTGGGCGTGCCGCAGGTCATGGCCATCGACAACGTCGCCACCGCGCTGCAGGGCACGGGCGTGCCGCTGATCGGCGACGGCGGCATCCGCTACTCGGGCGACATCGCCAAGGCCATCGCTGCCGGCGCCAGCACCGTGATGATGGGCGGCATGTTCGCCGGCACCGAGGAGGCGCCGGGCGAGGTCATCCTGTTCCAGGGCCGCAGCTACAAGAGCTACCGCGGCATGGGCTCGATCGGCGCGATGAAGGCCGGTTCGGCCGATCGCTACTTCCAGGAAGCCGACGACCAGCCCAACGCCGACAAGCTGGTGCCCGAAGGCATCGAAGGCCGGGTGCCTTACAAGGGCTCGGTCGTCTCGATCCTGTTCCAGATGGCCGGCGGCCTGCGTGCCGCGATGGGCTACTGCGGCTGCCCGACGATCGACGACATGCGCAGCAAGGCGGAGTTCGTCGAGATCACGTCGGCAGGCATTCGCGAGAGCCACGTGCACGACGTGCAGATCACCAAAGAGGCGCCCAATTACCGCGCGGATTGAGTGATGCATTGAACTGAGTTCAGCCGCCCGGTTCGCCGGGCGGTCGCGCTTCAGACCATTTCGAAGATCGGCCGCGCTCGACGGCCGTCGAGAGACAACCTCATTCCACCAGCCACCGTGAGCGCAGACCAGACCCCCGCCGTCGACTCCCGCCCCGCGCCGGCCAGGCGCCAGGCAGCCATGCCGTTCATCATGGCCACGGTGCTGATCGACATGATCTCGATCGGGCTGATCATTCCGGTGCTGCCCAAGCTGGTGGGCAGCTTCGAGACCACGGCCTCGGGGCAGGTCGGGGCCTACGCGATCGTGGCGATGGCCTTCGGCTTCGCCAACTTCATCGGCTCGCCCATCCTGGGGGCGCTGTCCGACCGCTACGGCCGCCGGCCGGTGCTGCTGATCGGCTTCAGCGGGCTGGCGCTGAGCTTCTTCGTCACGGCGATGGCGACGGCCTTGTGGATGCTGGTCGCGGTGCGCCTTTTCAGCGGCGCCTTGCAGGCCAACATCGCGGTGGCCAATGCCTACGTCTCCGACATCACGCCGCCCGACCAGCGCGCCAAGCGCTTCGGCATGCTGGGCGCCATGTTCGGGCTGGGATTCATCCTCGGACCGGTGCTCGGCGGCCTGCTGGGCGGCATCAACCTGCGGCTGCCGTTCTATTGCGCGGGCGTCCTGGCGGTGTGCAACTGGCTCTACGGTTTCTTCGTGCTGCCCGAGTCTCTGCCCGTCGAACGGCGCCAGCCCTTCAGCTGGGCGCGCGCCAACCCGATCGGCTCGCTGATGCACCTGGCGCAGCTCAAGAGCATGGGGGCGCTGCTGGGCGTGGTCGCCTTCGCGTCGCTGGCGCAGTTCATCCTGCAGACCACCTGGGCGCTCTACACGCAGCTGAAGTTCGGCTGGGAGCCGCAGCAGATCGGCTGGTCGCTGTGCGCGGTCGGCGCGATGTCGGTGCTCGTGCAGGGCGTGCTGGTGGGGCGGCTGTCCAGGATGATGTCCATCCAGCGCCTCGTCGTCATCGGCCTGGTGTCGTCCGCGGCCGCGTACGTGGCCTGGGGCGCCGCGACGCAGGGCTGGATGATGTACGCCGTCATCGGCTGCAACGTGCTGGGCTTCGCGGCCGGCGCGTCGCTGCAGACGCTGATCGCCAACGCGGCGGACGAGAAGACGCAGGGCCAGACCATGGGCGCCGTCAGCGGCCTGTCCAGCCTCACCGCCGTGCTGGCGCCGGTCGTCGGCCCGCTGCTGCTGCGCACCGTCGCCGACGCGCCGCGCGGCGACTGGCGGTTGGGCGCGCCGTACTACGTCTGCGCCGCGCTGCAGCTGTGCGCGATGGTCATGACGCTGCTGCATTTCCGCCGGCTTCGCGCCGACTCGACGGGGACTCCGGTCGCCGCGCAATCCTGAATTCCTTCATCCCACCCGCCCCGCCGCCATGCACGACAAGATCCTCATCCTCGATTTCGGCTCCCAGGTCACGCAACTGATCGCGCGACGCGTGCGCGAGGCGCATGTCTACTGCGAGATCCATCCCAACGACGTTTCCGACGAATTCATCCGTTCGTTCGGCGCCAAGGGCATCATCCTGTCGGGCAGCCATGCGAGCACCTACGAGGACGCCGAGCTGCGCGCGCCGCAGGCGGTATGGGATTCGAAGGTGCCGGTGCTGGGCATCTGCTACGGCATGTTCGCCATGACGGTGCAGCAGGGCGGCGAAGTGGAACCGGCGCACGAGCGCGAGTTCGGCTACGCCGAGGTGCGCGCGCATGGCCACACCAAGCTGCTCGAAGGCATCGAGGACTTCGTCACCCCCGAGGGCCACGGCATGCTCAAGGTCTGGATGAGCCATGGCGACAAGGTCACCAAGCTGCCGCCGGGCTTCCAGCTGATGGCCAGCACGGGCAATTGCCCCATCGCCGGCATCGCCGACGAGTCGCGCTGCTATTACGGCGTGCAGTTCCATCCC
>JBJMWF010000112.1:0-8627 GCA_045810265.1 Vitreoscilla sp.
CCGACTACGCGCCGCTGCTGACCGACACCGTCGCGGCCCACCGGGGCAAACCGCTCGCCGAGGTCGTCGACCAGGTGCTTGTGCGCTTCGGCCTGGAGATCCTGAAGGTCGTGCCGGGCCGCGTCAGCACCGAGGTCGACGCGCGCCTGTCGTTCGACACCCGGGCCACCGTCGCGCGTGCCCGCGGGCTCATCGAGCTCTACGAAGCAGCCGGCATCGGCCGCGAGCGCGTGCTGATCAAGATCGCCTCCACCTGGGAAGGCATCGCCGCCGCGCGCGAGCTGGAGGCCGACGGCATCCACTGCAACCTCACGCTGCTGATCAGCTTCTGCCAGGCCGTGGCCTGCGGCGACGGCGGCATCACGCTGATCTCGCCCTTCGTGGGCCGCATCTACGACTGGTACAAGAAGCAGGCCGGCGCCAAGTGGGACGAGGCCGCGCAGGCCGGCGCCAACGACCCTGGCGTGCAGTCGGTGACGCGCATCTTCAACTACTACAAGAAGTTCGGCATCGCCACCGAGGTGATGGGCGCGAGCTTCCGCAACGCCGGGCAGATCCAGGCGCTCGCGGGCTCCGACCTGCTCACGATCAGCCCCGAGCTGCTCGGCGCTCTGCAATCCGATTCGGCGCCTCTCGCGCGCGCCCTCGATGCCGAGGCCGCCAAGGCGCTGCCGCTGGAACGCGTGCACTTCGACGAGCCGGCCTTCCGCTTCGCGCTCAACGAGGACGCGATGGCCACCGAGAAGCTGGCCGAAGGCATCCGCGCGTTCGCCGCCGACTCCGTCAAGCTCGATGCGCTGATCGAGGCCGCCAAATGAGCCTCCCGGTCCGCTGCGACAAGACCGAGGCCTGGCAGGCCTTGCGTGCGCACCACGACGCCAAGGGCCGGCAGTTCGACCTGCGCACCGCGTTCGCTGCCGATAGCGGCCGCTTCGATCGCTTCGCCGTGCAGGCCCCCGGCGTGTTCGCCGACTTGTCCAAGAACCGCTGGGACGCCAGCACCCGCGCGCTGCTGACCGGCTTGGCCGCCGAATGCGGCCTCGAGGCGCGACGCGACGCGATGTTCGCGGGCGAGCCCATCAACCTGACGGAGGGCCGCGCCGTGCTGCACACGGCGCTGCGCGCGCCGTCCGATGCGCCGCCGCTGAGCGCGGTGACCGGCGCTGCCATCGCCGATGTGCACTCCGTACTGACGCCCATGCTGCGCTACGCCGAAGACGTGCGCGCGCAGGCCGGGACGCAGTTCACCGACATCCTCAACATCGGCATCGGCGGCTCCGACCTCGGCCCGCAGATGGCGGTGATCGCGCTGGAGGAGTTCGCCCATCCGAAGCTGCGCTTCCACTTCGTCTCCAACGTCGACGGCCACGACATCGCGCCGGTGCTCAAGCGCCTCAATCCCCGGACCACGCTGGTCATCGTCGCGTCCAAGACGTTCACGACGCAGGAGACGCTTGCCAACGCCAACGTCGCGCGCGAATGGTTCGTCAACAACGGCGGCACCGATGTGGGCTCGCACTTCGTCGGCGTCACGACCAACATCCAGGCGGCGGCCAAGTTCGGCATCACCACGACCTTCGGCTTCTGGGACTGGGTCGGCGGCCGCTATTCGCTGTGGAGCGCCATCGGCCTGTCGCTGGCCATCGCCATCGGCGCCGACGGCTTCGAGGACTTCCTCGCCGGCGCCCACGCGATGGACGAGCACTTCCGCACCACGCCGCTGGCGCACAACCTGCCGGTGCAACTGGCGCTGCTCGATGTCTGGTACCGAAACTTCCACGGTTTTTCGAGCCGCAGCGTCGCGCCCTACCACCAGGGCCTGAAGCGGCTGCCGGCGTACCTGCAACAGCTCGAGATGGAGTCCAACGGCAAGTGCGTCGACGTCGACGGCCGCGCGCTGCCGTACGCCACCAGCCCCGTGGTGTGGGGCGAGCCCGGCACCAACGGCCAGCACGCGTACTTCCAGATGCTGCACCAGGGCACCGACGTCGTGCCGGTGGAGTTCATCGCGGTCAAGACGCCGGCGCGCGGACACGTGGGCCGGTATGCCGACCTGCATGCCAAGCTGCTCGCCAACTGCCTCGCCCAGTCGCAGGCGCTGATGCAGGGCAAGCCCGCCGCCGAGGCCGCGCAGGAGTCGCCACCGACGGCCTCGCGCACGATCGCGCGCGAGGTGATCGCCGAGCACCGCAGCTTTCCCGGCAACCGCCCCAGCACGACGCTGGTGCTGGAAGCGCTGACGCCGCGCACGCTCGGCGCGCTGATCGCGCTGTACGAGCACCGCGTGTTCTGCAGCGGCGCGCTCTGGGGCATCAACAGCTTTGACCAATGGGGCGTGGAGCTGGGCAAGGCCTTGTGCAACGAGCTGCTGCCGCGCTTCGAGACCGGTTCCACCGAGGGCCTGGACGCTTCCACCGCCGGCCTGTTGGCCCGGCTTCTCCAGAAATGATGAGTTCTTCGAACAAGCCCGGCCGCGCCTTCGTCTTCGATTTCGGCCGCGTCGTCTTTCGCTGGCGCCCCGATGTGCTGGTGTCCAGCCTGCTGCCGCACCGCGCGACCGACGCGCAGGCCACCGACCACTGGGTACAGCAGGTATTCCAGGCCTACGGCGGCGACTGGGGCGATTTCGATCGCGGCGTCGTCGAGCCGCCCGAACTCGCGCGCCGCATCGCCGCCCGCACGGGGCTCTCCGAGTCCGAGGTCTCCGCCATCATCGCCGCCGCCCCGGGCGAACTGCAGCCGCTGCCCGACACCGTGGACTGGCTGCGCCGGCTGCATGCGCAGGGCCGGCCCTTGCACTTCCTGTCCAACATGCCCGAGCCGTTCGCGGCGCATTTCGAGCAGACGCACGACGTGATGGCGCTGTTCGAATCGGGCGTCTTTTCGGCGCGCGTGCAGCTGCTCAAGCCCGAGCGGGAGATCTACGAGCATGCCGCCGCCGTGTTCGGCCGTGCTCCGGCCGACCTGCTGTTCCTCGACGATCACCTGCCCAACATCCTGGCCGCTCGCGAGGCCGGCTGGCAGGCCATCCACTTCGAGAATGCGGCGCAGGCCGAGGCCGAGGCGCTCGCGCTAGGCTGGTGAGGCGCGGCGGATGTCACGCCCAAATTCACGTCGATGCAGCGCTTTTGGCCCGGACCAAGTAACCTAGGGGTTCGCGGCAACGCTCGCGTCCGGAGGCGGTGGCACCTGCACCGATGGGAGCCCGGACGAACGGAGGGCTGCCGCTCAGGGGACCCCTTCCAATGCCAAAGATCCTCGTCGTGGACGATCTCCGCGACAGTGCCGACAGCCTGGCGCTGCTGTTCGATGCGCTCGGGCACCAGACGATGACGTCCTACGACGGCCAGCAGGCGGTCGAGGCCGCGCAGTCGTTCGCCCCTGACATCGTGTTCCTCGACATCAACATGCCCATCCTGGACGGTTACGGCGCCGCGCGCTCACTGCGTCGGGCACTGGCCGACACGCCGCCCGTGCTGGTCGCCCTGACGGCCGTGTCGGGACCGGATGCCAAGCGCCGAGCCGACGATGCCGGCTTCGACTTCTACGTCACCAAGCCCGCCGACTTCAACGTGCTGATCACCATCGTCGACGACCTGTCACGCCGCATGGAGAACCGGCCGCACTAGGTGGCCGCGGCGCGCGATCGCGCCCGGGCGCGCCGGAACTGCCGGTCGGTGCCGAAGCCGGCGATCTCCATGGCCTGCGACGTCGGCAGCCCGCGCGCGATCGCCTGTTCGGCCAGTCCGCTGCGGACGTGCTCGACATAGTCGCGTGGCGAGATGCCGGCGTGATCCTTGAACAGCCGCGCGAGGTGGCGCGGCGTCACGTGCGCCACCGCGGCGAGCGCCGGCACGTCCCAGTCATGGCCGGGCCGTTCGCACACGGCGTTCTGCACCCGATGCACGGCCGGATGCAGGTGGTTGCGGCCGTCCAGCAGCGGCGATCGCTGCGGGTCGTCGGCGCCGCGGCGCTGGAACACGACCATGATCTCTGCGACCGCCGCGGCCACGGCGTCGCCGCAGACGTCGCCGATGCAGTGCAGCGCCAGGTCGATGCCGGCCGTGATGCCGGCGCTGGACCAGACCGGGCCATCGATCACGAAGACGCGGTTGGCGCAGACCCGGGCCTGGGGCGCCAGCGCAGCCAGCGTGTCCAGGTGTTCGTGGTGGGTCGTGACCTGGCGCCGCCCGATCAGGCCGGCGTCGGCCGCCAGCAGCGTGCCCACGCACACCGTCAGCAGCCGGTGCGCGGGTGCGCCGACGGGCACCGGCCCGGCCAGCGCGGGCGCGACCACCGTCGACAGCCAGTGGCGTGCGCCCAGCCAGCCGTTGCGCTGCAGCGTGACGAGCGTGTCCTTGAGTCCGGGCCGCCCGAGCAGCACGACCCAGGCGCCGGGCGGCAGCGAGTCGGGCAGCGGCGCGAGGCCGGTCAGCTGCAGGCCGATCGAGGTCGAGGCTTCCGGCTGGGCGCTGACATAGTGCAGCGCGAACGCCGGCGGCCGGCCGTGCGCGGCCAGCTGCTGGTTCGCCAGCCGGAAGGCTTCGGCCGGGCCGGCCAGATCGAGCAGCAGGGTCTCCGGCAGGACCAGGAACAGGATGTCGATCATGGCCGCCTGGCGATCAGCGCGCCCGCGCCAGCGCCTCGTCCACGGTGGCGAGCGTCGCGAAGCGGTCGACCAGCACGGTCTCGGTGCGCTCGCGGATCTCGGCGGCCGTGAGCGTCTTGCCGGACGGCGTCTTCATGTCGAAGGTCAGCGTGGCGTCGCCGACGTAGTCGACCTGCCAGCCTTCGTCGCTGGCATGGCGCGTGGTGGTCTCGCAGCACTGCTCGGTGCGGATGCCGGCGACGATGACCCGGCGGATGCCCATCTCGATCAGCCAGTTGGCCAGCGGCGTGCCGACCAGCGCGCTGTGGCGGTGCTTCTCGATCGTCAACGCGGCTTCGAACGGCGCCAGGCCGGTGAGCGGCCGCACGAACGGGCTGCCGTGGGCGAACGGGTTGTCCGGCGACTGCGGCCCGTCGGTGTGGAACACGCGCACGATGGGGATGCCGCGCGCCTGGGCGCCGTCGATCAAGGCGTTGACGTGCTTCAGGAACACGTCGGCGCCGGATTGAGACCAGTACGGACGTTGCGGGAAGGATTCCTGGACGTCGATCATGAGCAAGGCAGTCTGCATGGAGTTCTCCTCTGAGTGGATGCCTGGATCTTGACGCCCAGACGGCATTCTCGCAGCCCCGCAACGCGACCGCTTGCGGACGTTTCAGGACATCATCTCCAGGCCGCCATCCCCTCCAGGGCCTGGACCGCGGCGGCGCGCGTCTGCGTCAGCACCGCCTGCTTCCACTGCGGCGTGTCCGTGAAGAACGCCTGGCGCATCGCGGCCCGGGCGGGCGCCAGGTGCTCGTCATGCGGATCGCGCCGGCGCGCGACCCAGTGGTCGTAGCGCAGCGCCTGCAACACCGCCGGGGCCGGCTCGGTGCCGAATTCGAGCGTGATGCCGGCGTAGTCGGCCTGCGCGCACTCGTCGTAGACGGCACGCCACAGGCTGCCGTGGACTTCCGACGACGTCGACGAGCCGTTTTCCGTGAAGGTGATGCGGTTGCCCCACCAGGCTTTCGCACGATGCTTGGCGCCGTCGTCGTCGCGCGCCGAGAAGATGCGTTCGCCCGCGCCGCTCTCGCCAAGGCCGCTGTGCAGGTCGATCCAGCCCAGCAGCCGGCAGCGTGACGCGTGCTGGCGCAGCACCATGCGCAACGTGTACTGGCTCCAGGTGGGCGCGTGGCCGCCATAGAACAGGCCGTCCGGATGCCGGTATTGGCCGCCCGTGATGGCTGCCTGCAGCGCGGGCATGCCGTGCGCCGCACCGTAGCCCATCAGCTGGCGCTCGTTGTCGGCGCTGGGCGGCCAGTGCTCGGGCAGCAGGAACGGCGCCAGGTAGTCGTAGCCCGGGTTGCCGGGCAACGCGTGGCGAAAGTCGATGAAGTTGCGATTGAGGTCGACGCCCTCGTGCGTGACGCGGCGCCCGTACGAGAAACCCGAAGGATTGAGCGCGTGGACGAACAGCAGCGCGACGCCCGCATGGCGCGCCTGGTCGCGGAAGGCGCTGTCGTTCAGCAGCGCCACCTGGGCGCCCGAGCCGCAATAGCCCTCGATGCCATGGCAGCCGCTGGAGATGATCAGCAGCGCGTCGGCATCGTCGGCGCCGATGCTGACGACGTCCATCGCCAGCGCCTCCTGCTCGATGCCGCGCAGGGGCTCGGGATGCGACTCCAGCCGGGTGCCGGCCGCCGCCGCCAGAAACCGGGCACGCGCCTCGGCGTACGTGTGGGCAAAGGGATCAGGCTGGGTCATGGTGCTCTCCTTCGATCAAGGACCGGCCAGCCGGACGGGTTCAGGCCCGCTGCTGGAACCACTTGTCGACGAGACGGATCCACAGCGTGCCGCCGAGCGGGATCAGGTCGTCGTTGAAGTCGTAGTGCGGGTTGTGCAGGGTGCACGGGCCCAGGTTGTGCGTCTCGGACGCGTCGTCGCTGCTGCCGTCGCTGTAGGCGAGCCGGTGCCGGCCGTCGCCGTTGCCGATGACGAAATACGCGCCGGGCTTCTCGAGCAGGAAGTAGCTGAAGTCCTCGGCCGTCATCGACGGCTCGAATGCCAGCGTGTTCTCGGCGCCGACCGTGTCGCGCATGACGCCGGCGACGAACTCGGCCTCGGTCTCGTGGTTGACCGTCGGCGGGTAGTTGCGATGGAAGCGGAACTCCACCGTGGCGCCGAAGGCGGCGGCCGTGTGCCTGGCGATCTCGCGCATGCGCTGCTCGATCAGGTCCAGCACCGGCAGCGTGAACGTGCGCACCGTGCCCTCGATGACGCAGGAGTCGGGCACCACGTTGGTGGCCTCGCCGGTGTGGATGGTGGTGACCGAGATCACGCCGGTGTCGGTCGGCTTCTTGTTGCGCGTGATGATGGTCTGGAAGGCCTGCACCATCTGGCAGGCGATGGGCACCGGGTCGATGGCCAGGTGCGGCAGCGCGGCATGCGACCCGCGGCCACGGATCGTGATGAAGAACTCGTTGCTCGACGCCATGCATGGTCCGGGGCACACGGCCAGCTGCCCGACGGCGATGCCGGGCCAGTTGTGCATGCCGAACACGGCGTCCATCGGGAACTCGGTGAACAGGCCGTCCTTGATCATCTCGCGCGCGCCGCCGCCGCCTTCCTCGGCCGGCTGGAACAGCAAGTAGACGACGCCATCGAAATCGCGATTTCTCGCCAGATGCTGCGCCGCGGCGAGCAGCATCGCGCAGTGGCCGTCGTGGCCGCAAGCGTGCATGCGGCCCGGGTTGCGGCTGGCGTGCGCGAAGGTGTTGGACTCGGCCATTGGCAGCGCGTCCATGTCGGCGCGCAGGCCGATGGCGCCGCCGGCCGTGCCCTTGCGGCCTTCGATGATGCCGACCACGCCGGTCTTGCCCAGCCCGCGCCGGATCGGGATGCCCCATTCGGTGAGCTTGGCGGCGATCAGGTCGCTGGTGCGCTGCTCCTGGTAGCAGAGCTCGGGATGCGAGTGGATCTCTCGTCGCAGCGCGGTGATGGTGGCCGCATCGGCCAGCAGGGATTCGATGACGTTCATGGGCGATTGGGCGAGCAGTCTGTTCAGGCGATCTTAGTCCTGTCGCAACGCATTTGTTCGTCGCCTCCCCTCGCGGGACAGCGACCTTGGGGCCGTCATTTCATGACATGATTTCAGGATGACCGTGATCCTCGACGAAATCGCCCCGTTGGACGCCCCGCGCACAGTCCAGGCGGCCTGTCCCCACGACTGTCCGGACACCTGCGCGATGCGCGTCACGGTGCAGGGCGACAAGGTGATCCGCCTGCAGGGCGACCCCGACCATCCGCCGACCAACGGCGCGCTGTGCACAAAGGTCTCGCGCTACGCCGAGCGCACCGAGCATGCCGAGCGCGTGCTGAATCCGCTCAAGCGTGTCGGGCCCAAGGGCGAAGGCCGCTTCGTCGAGGTGTCGTGGGACGAGGCGCTGGGCGACATCGCCGCCCGCCTGGACGAGATCGCCGCCCGCGCGCCCGAGGCGATCCTGCCGTACAGCTACGCCGGCACCATGGGCATGGTGCAGGGCGAGGGCATGGCCGCGCGCTTCTTCAACAAGCTCGGCGCCTCGCGCCTGGATCGCACGATCTGCTCGAGCGCCGGCGGCGACGCCCTGGCCGCCACCTATGGCGCCAAGGTGGGCATGCACCTGGAGCACTTCGCCGAGAGCCGGCTGATCGTCATCTGGGGCAGCAACTCGATCGCGTCCAACCTGCACTTCTGGCCGATCGCGCTGGCTGCCAAGCGCGCGGGCGCCACGCTGGTGTGCATCGACCCCCGCCGCACCGAGACCGCCGAGAAGTGCCACCACCATCTGGCGCTCACGCCCGGCAGCGACGGCGCCCTGGCGCTGGCGGTGATGCACGAGCTGATCGTCAATGACTGGCTGGACCACGACTACATCGAGCGCCATGTCGACGGCTGGGCTGGCCTGCGCGAGCGCGCGCTCGAGTGGACGCCGGAACGCGCGAGCGTCGAGTGCGGGCTGACCGCGGCGCAGGTCCGCGAGTTCGCGCAGTTGTA
>JBJMWF010000113.1:0-6328 GCA_045810265.1 Vitreoscilla sp.
GCTCCGCTCCTTCAAGGCCTCGCTTCGCGAGGCCTTTTTTCGTTCTTGGACATGCGGGCACGGCCCTGGTACGGGTCCTCGACACGCCGCGTCGGTGCTGGAGGTGTCTGGCATCGCATCGAGTCGCCGCAGCTGATGCCGCCATCGGACGACACGCGGCCGGCGACTCGGTGCGGTGCCTGACGCCGATCCCGATCCCGCTCACGATCGGCGCCAGGCACGCTCTCGTCCGCGATCAGCGGGTCTCCATGGCCGGCACAGCGGCGCGGACGAGAACATGCCAGGCACCTCGGCCCGCGGAATCCGCGCCGGTGGCAGCTTCCGTGGTGCGCGTGGATCCTGTGACTGCGCGCACGATGACCGGGCGAGGGCGCGCGGATCGATGATGACAAGAAAAAGCGGCCCGCGGGCCGCCTTCATATCGAGATTCGTCCGCGTCCGTCAAGCCGTCGGCGGCGCCGTGTCGATGAAGCTCTGGCGCGCCGACAGCTTGTCGACCAGGCGCACGATGTTGGGATAGTCGTTGCGCCAGGTGTTCTCGGGGAAGCGGAATTCGAGATAGCCGATCGCGCAGCCGACGGCGATGTCGGCCAGCGAGAAGTGCGTGCCCACGCAATACGCCTTCTCGCCCAGGCCCTGGCTGATCGACTTCAATGTGGCGGCGATGCGCACCTGCTGGCGTTCGATCCAGGCGCGGCTGCGTTGGGCGTCGGTGCGGCCGGCCCAGGTGGCTTCCAGGCGCGCCGCGACGCAGGCATCGAGCAGGCCGTCGGCCAGCGCTTCCCAGGTGCGCACCTCGACGCGCTCGCGGCCCGACGCCGGGATCAGCTTGCCCACCGGCGACAGCGTGTCGACGTATTCGACGATCACGCGCGAGTCGAACACCGCCTCGGCGCCTTCCATGACGAGGACGGGCACCTTGCCCAGGGGGTTGGCGGCCAGGATGGCGTCGCTTCCCCAGACGTCCTCGAGTACGAAGTTGTAGTCGAGCTTTTTCTCCGCCAGCACGACACGCACCTTGCGAACGTAGGGGCTGGTGAGAGATCCGATGAGTTTCATGTGGTCAGGGAGCTTGGACTGGGCTTCATTCTATAGAAGCACCCCTGGAAAAACGTTGCACCGCGGGCGCCCATGCGGGGGTTTTTCGATGCTGCGAACCAGGGCAGGGCGCACCAGCGCGGCCCGGCGGCAAGCCGGTGCCAGCGCTTATCGTGCATCAAGCAGGCATCGGGCCAGGGACTGGCCCACGAACTGGGGGGCGCCTGTCTCTGGGGCGCAACACGACAGCAGGCTGAACGATCAGACAGCCGCGAAGTGCCGGCGCGCCTCCAATCCCAGGCCGGTGGCGACGCTGGCGAAGCGGTCGCCATGCACGGCCTGCGCCTTCGGGAAGGCGGCGGCGAGGCGGTCGGCCAGCAGGCGCAGGCCGGTCGAGCCGCCGGTGAAATACAGCGCGTCGATGTCGCCGGCGCCCAGGCCGGCCAGGCGCGCCGTGTCGCGCGCGGTCTGCACGATGCGGTCCAGGTCGTGCGAGATCGCGGCGACGGCTTCGTCCTCGCTGACGCTGACGGCCAGGTCGCGCTCGATCTCGAACAGGTCGATCTCGTGCGTGCCGCCCTGGGCAACGGCGATCTTGGCGTCTTCAGCCAGGCCGGCCAGCGAGTGGCCGAGGCGGTCGCGCAGCGTCGTCATCAGGCGCGCATGGTGGCGCGGGTCGGCATAGTCGTCGCGCATGGCGGCGATCTCCATGATGCGCTGGGGCCGGTAGACGGTGTTGATCAGGTGCCAGGTGGCGAGGTCGAAATAGATGCGGCTGGGCACCTCGAGCGGCGCGCGGCCCGGGCGCGCCGGCCCGAACGCGCCGAAGCCCAGCGCCGGCAGGATGCGCGCGAGCTCGACGTGGCGGTCGAAGTCGGTGCCGGCCGAGTGCACGCCGTGGCTGGCGAGGATGTCGGCCCGGCGATCGGCCCGCGTCCGGCGTTCGGGGCCCACGCGCACGACGGAGAAGTCGGACGTGCCGCCGCCGATGTCGGCCACGATCACGGTCTGCTCGCGCGTCACCTGTTCCTCGTAGTGGAAGGCAGCAGCGATCGGTTCGTACTGGAAGCGCACCTCCCGGAAGCCGACCGCGCGCGCGGCGGCCTCGAGCGAGGCCTGGGCGGCGGCGTCGCGCGCCGGATCGTCGTCGACGAAGAACACCGGCCGGCCCAGCACGACGCGCTCGATCTCGCGTCCGGCGTGCGCCTGCGCGGCGCGCTTCAGGTGCAGCAGGTAGCTGGCGATGACGTCGCCGAAGGCGACCGAGCGGCCGGCACCGATGTCGGTGTGCTGCTCCATCAGCGCCGAGCCGAGCACGCTCTTCATCGAGCGCATCAGGCGGCCGTCGGTGCCGTCGACGTAGGCGGCGACGGCGGCGCGGCCGTACAGCTTGGGCAGCGTGTGCAGCTCCTTGCCCTCGGCGATGTAGAACACGGCGGTGGGCATCGTCCGGCCGCGTTCGCCGTGCTGCGGCTCCAGCGGCACGAGCTCCATGCCGCCTGCTGTGGGCACGGCGACGGCCGAGTTCGAGGTGCCGAAGTCGATCGCGCAGTAGTCGCGGGCGTCCGTCGCCGGAATGCGGCCGGCAGGAGAGGAGGGGGCGCTAGCCGGCATGGAGACAGGGAGTCGAGGGCGAAAGGGGCGTGATTGTGCGAGGGCTGTGGCGGCGCGTCAAATGCGGCTGGGCGTGACGGATCAAGCGCGTGTCCGGCCGAAAATGGCGCCGGGATCCGGGTTGCCCCTAGCCCGGACGGGCCATGACCCGTAAAATCAGCGGGTTTTGCGACTCGGCCGGCGCCCCTCCACGCCACCCAGGCCGTCTCGAACGATCCGACTCCGTCCACGCGAGCCCACCGAGCCCCTATGCCTCATTCCGCCCTCACCGCCCTGTCGCCCCTAGACGGCCGCTACGCCCCCAAGCTGGCCGCGCTGCGCCCGCTGCTGTCCGAGTACGGACTGATGCACCGCCGGGTGCAGGTCGAGGTGGAGTGGTTCATCGCGCTGTCGGACGCCGGCTTCAGCGAGTTCCCGGCATTGCCCGAATCCGTCAAGGGCCTGCTGCGCTCCCTGGTGGTGCGCTTCTCGGAGGCCGACGCCCAGGCGATCAAGGACATCGAGAAGGAGACCAACCACGACGTCAAGGCGGTGGAGTACTGGCTGCGCCAGCGCATCGGCCACGTGCCCGAGCTCAAGGACAAGCTGGAGTTCATCCACTTCGCCTGCACCAGCGAGGACATCAACAACACCAGCCACGCGCTGATGCTCAAGGCTGCCCGCGAGCAGGTCGTGCTGCCCGCGGCCGACGGCATCCTCACGCGCATGGAGGCGATGGCGCACCGCTTCGCCGCGGTGCCGATGCTGTCGCGCACGCACGGCCAGACCGCCAGCCCGACGACCGTGGGCAAGGAAGTGGCCAACGTCCTGGCGCGCCTGACGCACGCCCGCGGACGCATCGCCGACGTGGTGCTGCTGGCCAAGATGAACGGCGCGGTGGGCAACTACTACGCGCACGTGTCGGCATACCCCGAGGCGGACTGGGAAGCGTTCTCGCGCAAGGTCGTCGAGGAGCGCCTGGGCCTGAAGCTCAACCCGTACACGATCCAGATCGAGCCGCACGACTACATGGCCGAGCTGTTCGACGCGATGGTGCGCCTGAACACGATCCTGATCGACTGGTCGCGCGACGTCTGGGGCTACGTCAGCCAGGGCTATTTCAAGCAGAGGACCAAGCCCGGCGAGGTCGGCTCGTCGACCATGCCGCACAAGGTCAACCCGATCGATTTCGAGAACGCCGAAGGCAACCTGGGCATGGCCAACGCGATGCTGACGCACATGTCGCAGAAGCTGCCGGTGAGCCGCTGGCAGCGCGATCTCACCGATTCGACGGTGCTGCGCAACATGGGCGTCTCGATCGGCTACTCGGTGCTGGCCTACGACAGCCTGACGCGCGGCCTGGACAAGCTCGAGCTCAACGAAGTGCGCCTGGCCGAAGACCTCGACGCCTCCTGGGAAGTGCTGGCCGAGCCGATCCAGACGGTGATGCGCCGCCACGGCCTGCCCGACCCGTACGACCAGCTCAAGAAGTTCACGCGCGGCCAGCCCATGACGCGCGAGCTGATCCAGGGCTTCGTCGCCGCGCTGGAGCTGCCGCAGGAGGACAAGGCCCGGCTGCTGGCGATGACGCCGGGCAGCTACACCGGCATCGGCTCCCAACTGGCCGCCAAGATCAAACTCTAAGAATCCAACGCGGCCTCCGGGCCGCGTTTTCACATCCGCCCCACGACAACGACAAGGACCCCGACGATGCGATTCACCGACACCCTGCAAGCCGCCTCGCTCCGCAACGACTCCACGCTGTGCGTCGGACTCGATCCCGAACCCGCGAAGTTCCCGGGCGCGTGGAAGGGCGACGCGGGCAAGGTGTTCGACTTCTGCGCGCGCATCGTCGACGCCACCAAGGACCTGGTCTGCGCCTACAAGCCGCAGATCGCCTACTTCGCCGCGCAGCGCGCCGAAGACCAGCTCGAACAGCTGATGGCCTACATCCGCCGCACCGCGCCCGGGGTGCCGGTGATCCTGGACGCCAAGCGCGGCGACATCGGCGCCACCGCGGAGCAATATGCCCGCGAGGCCTTCGTGCGCTACCAGGCGGACGCGGTGACGCTGTCGCCCTTCATGGGCCTGGATTCGATCGAGCCCTACATGAAGCATGACGGCAAGGGCCTGATCCTGCTGTGCCGCACGTCCAACCCGGGCGGCTCGGACCTGCAAGCGCAGACGCTGGCCAGCGGCGACAAGCTGTTCGAACACATCGCCCGCCTGGCCTCGGGCAGCTGGAACAGCAACGGGCAGCTGGCACTCGTCGTCGGTGCCACGTTCCCGGCCGAACTCGCTCGCGTGCGCGAGCTTGCGCCAACCTTGCCGCTGCTGATCCCGGGCATCGGCGCCCAGGGGGGCGACATCGATGCGACGGTCAAGGCCGGCTGGCGCGCTGACGGCCCGATCATCGTGAGTTCGTCGCGCGCCATCCTGTACGCCGGTGCGGGCGACGACTTCGCCGCCGCGGCGCGCCAGGCGGCGCTGGCCACGCGCGCGGCCCTGAACACGGCGATCGCCCGCGTTCGATAGCCACAAGCCGCGGGCAGCCGCCGCTCGAACGCGCGCGGGTCGGCCACGCCCTGGCGGGTTCGCCGCATGCCCGGCGGGCATGCAGGCCGGGTGCCGCGCACGGGTTATCCGTCCAAGTTCGTCCGGAAACGGATGCAACTCGACATTTCGAGTCAAACTAGGGGACTGGGGGGCGAGCCGACAAAGGGTCGCCATAAGAACACCGTATGGCCGAACCAACGCCGAACAAGGAGGCCAGGCACCGCCTGCGCCAATCGCTGACGCGCCATCTGCTGGCCGCGACGGCCGGGGTCGCGTTCGCGTCGGCGTTGATGTTCCTGGGCTTCGGCCACCCGCTGGACTGGGTGGCGCGGCTGTCTCTGACCACCGCGTTCCTCTGCCTGGGCGGCGCCGCCTTTGCCTTGCGTCGCGATGCCGGAACGGGTGTCCAGGCGCGCGCGCTTCCGTACGTGATCGGCGCGGCGATCGGCTTGTCCGGGGTTGCTGCGGCCGTCGCCGGCGAGGGGCTGATGTCGCCCGCGCTGGCCATCGTGGGCGTGTTCCTGTGCCTGTTCACCGTGGTGGGTGGCTTGCGCGCCGGCATCCTGGCCGCGGCGATCGGCGCCGGCATGCTGCTGTTGCTGGCGGTGGCCATGGCGTTCGATTGGCTGTCGTCGGCCGGCATCGCGCCGGTCGGCTCGCTGCTCAACCTGGTCCGGCCGCTGTTGACGCACGCCCTGGTGCTGGCCATCGCGCTGGGCGGTGGCGAGCTTCTGGGGCGCACGCTGGATCGCACGCTGCGCAGCGCCGACGAGCGCGAGCGCCGCTTCCTCGGCTTGCTGGCCGTGGCCGCGGACGCGTACTGGGAGATGGACGGCAACGGCCGCCTGATCCGCTTCAGCGCCAAGGAGGAACTGCGCAACTTCGTCGGCCTGCGCCGGCATGGCGTCGATGCCGGCATGGGCAAGCTGCTGTGGGAGACGCGCGGCGTGATGTTCGACAGCCAGGTGCTGGAGGCGTTCCGTTCGGAATTGGCGGCGCGCCTGCCGATGCGCGACGTGCCGCTGCGCTGGAGCGACGTTTCCGGCCGCGTGCGCCACTTCACGCTCAGCGCCGAGCCGCGCACCAACGAAGCCGGCAAGTTCGCGGGCTACTGGGGCGTGCTGCGCGACATCACGCAGGA
>JBJMWF010000114.1:0-5698 GCA_045810265.1 Vitreoscilla sp.
CGGCCGCCTGGATGCGCGGCTCGCTGCGCGAGGGGGTGGCCTGCTGCGTCAAGCACTTTCCCGGGCATGGCGACACCGCGACCGACTCGCACCACGCGCTGCCGATCGTCGACAAGTCGATCGCGCAGCTCGAGGCGCTGGAACTCAAGCCGTTCCGCGCGCTGGCGCATGCCCGTGGCGACACGCCGGCCGCGCCGGCCGTGATGACGGCGCACATCGTCTATCCGCAGATCGACCCCGAGCACCCGGCCACGCTGTCGCGACCCGTGCTCACCGGCCTGCTGCGCGAGAACATCGGCTATGACGGCGTCGTCATCACCGATGCGCTGATGATGAAGGCCGTCCACGACAAATACGGCCACGCCCTCGGTGCCGTGATGGCGCTGCAGGCGGGTGCCGACATGCCGCTGGCCCAAGGCACGCTCGACGAGCAGGCCGACACGGTCAAGGCCATCGAGGCGGCGCTGCAGGAGGGGCACCTGCTGCCCGCCGACGTCAAGCGATCGGAGGCGCGGCTGGTGGCGCTGGCCACGGCGTATCCGGTCTCGCCGCGCGCCTACGATCCCGCACAGCGCGCCACCGACGACCTGGCGATGCGCGCGGCCTGGGCACGCGGGCTCACGGCTTTCGACGGTGCCGGCCGGCCGGCCACGCCGCCCCCGCTGACCGCGGCCTTGCGCGTGGTCACGCAGGATTCGGTCGAGTGCGACGGCGTCTCCGAGGCCGGCTTGCCGGCCGAACGCGTGGCCGGCCTGTTCACGGCCTTCGCCGATGTAGAGCTGGTGCGCGTGGCCGACCTGCGCGAGATCGACGCGGCCACGTTCCCGCAGGACGGCCGCGTCAACATCCTGGTGTCCAACCACCGCACGCGCTTCGGCGCGGGCGCCGCGGCGGCACGTCCGGACCTGCACCTCGCGCTGTGGAACCCCTTCCAGCTGTTGGACATCGCGGCGCCATCGGTCGTCACCTGGGGCTATGCCGACGGCGCGCTCGAGGCGGTCAAGGCGTGGCTGGAAGGCCGGGCACAGGCGAGCGGACGGTCTCCGGTGAAGCTCTCTCCCCGCGCCGCCTGACAGCGGGCACACTGCCCTGCGTCGATGTCCTATCGAGCTCCTTCACCGCCAGGAAAGCGACCCAACGTGACCAGTGATTCCGCCGTGTTGACTCCGTCCGCCGCCCTCGACACCGCCACCACCGCGCGTCGTCGCTCGCCGCTGACCTGGGTGCCGTCGCTGTATTTCGCGCAAGGCCTGCCGTTCTTCGCGGTGAACCTGATCGCCCAGCAGATGTTCGTCAGCGGCAAAGTGCCGACCGACACGATCACGCACTGGATGGGCATCCTCAGCCTGGCCTGGGGTATCCGTTGGCTGTGGAGTCCGTTCCTTGAGCTGGCGCCCAGCCAGAAGGGCGTGGTCATCACGTTCCAGTGGCTCGGGGCCCTGGGCCTGGCGGCGGTGGCGTTCGCCACGCACCAGCCGTCGTTCTTCGCGGTGTCCGTGGCCGCCCTGCTGGCCGTCTCGGTGTTCTCGTCGACGCACGACGTGTCGTCGGACGGCATCTACATGGCGCAGCTGAACAACCGCGAGCAGGCCGCCTATGCCGGCTGGCAGGGAGCGTTCTTCAACGTCGCCCGCTACGCGTCCGCGGGTGGCCTGCTGATCCTGGCCGGCAACCTCGAGAAGGCCTCCGGCTTCGCCACGGCCTGGGGCACGATCTTCGGCATCTGCAGCGCGTTGATGCTGGTGCTGGGGCTGTATCACGTGTGGGCGTTGCCCAAGGCGACCGAGTCGCGCGCGATCAAGCCGAGCGTGGACGAGGTCGCCAGGACGCTGGTGCACGTGATCGTCGACTTTCTCAACAAGCCTGGCGTGTGGCTCGCGATCGTCTTCATCCTGCTGTTCCGGGCCAGCGAGGGCCAGATCCAGACCATCGGGCCGATCTTCCTGCGTGCCGCGCGCAGCGCCGGCGGCCTGGCCCTGTCGACCGACGAGGTCGGCTGGGCGTACGGCACCGCGGGCACGATCGCCTTCATCGTCGGCACGATGGCGGGCGGCTACTTCGCGGCCTGGCTGGGCTTGCGCCGGGCGATGCTCTGGCTGATCCTGGCGATGAACCTGCCCAGCGTGGCGTTCGTGTTCCTCAGCGTCGTGATGCCCACCAACTTCGCGGTCATTGCTTCGGCGCTCAGCCTGGAGATGTTCGGCTATGGCTTCGGTTACGTCGGCGTCATCCTTTACATGATGCAGGTCGTGGCGCCGGGCAGGTTCCGCACGGCGCACTACTCGATCGGTGCCGGCGTGATGGGACTGGGCATGAGCTTCTTCAAGTGGATCAGCGGCGACATCGAGACGGCGCTCGGCTACCAGAACTTCTTCATCTGGGGCCTGCTGTGCGCAGTGCCCGTGCTGGTGCTGCTGCGCTTCGTGCCGATGTCGGCGGCGACGGACGCCGAGCCCGCGCCGCAACCGGTCGAGCCGTGAAGCGTCCGACGCTGTCGCCGCGCGCGATCGTCGCGTTCGCCTTCATCTCCGCCACGGCCGGCTGCGCCGTGGACGCGCCGCGCGCCACGGTGCCGTCGCAGCTCTTCTTCGACGACTTCTCGTACGCCCAGCCGGCCGAACTGGCCGCCGGCGGCTGGCAGCTGCGCGACGGCGTCGGCCATCCCGGCTTGCCTGGCGGCCGCTTCAGTGCGGAGGCGATCACGCTGCGCGACGATCCGCTGCAGCCTGGCAACCGCGTGCTGCGCATGACCGCGTCCACCGACGGCACCGGCCCCGGCACCGTTCAGGCGCAGCTGTGCCACCAGCGCAAGTACCTGCAGGGCACCTACGCCGCACGCATCCGCTTCAGCGACGTGCCGCGGACCGGCATCGACGGCGACCCGGTGATCGAGTCGTTCTACGCGGTCGCCCCGCTCGCGCACGCGTTCGACCCAGACTTCAGCGAACTCGATTGGGAGTACCTGCCCAACGGGGGCTGGGGCTCGGACAAGACGCGGCTGTACGGCGTGTCGTGGCAGACGGTGCAGATCGATCCGTGGGAGGCGCACAACTCGGCCCACGAGGAATTCGGTTCGTTCGACGGCTGGCACACGCTGCTGATGCAGGTGACCCGGGCCGAGGTGCGCGAATTCGTCGACGGCCGCCAGGTGGCCGTGCACGACGGCCGCAACGTGCCGGTCTCGCCGATGACGATCTCGTTCAATCTCTGGTTCGCCGTCGGCGGCGCGCTGCCTACCGGCGGCATGCAGCGCGTCTACGATGAGGACATCGACTGGGTGTTCCAGGCCAAGGACCGGGTGCTGAGCCCGGCCGAGGTCGATGCCCAGGTGCGCGCGCTGCGCGCCGACCACGTGACGCGCACCGACACCGTGCCTGCCGCCAACCCGCCGCTGCCACCGCGCTGCGACATCTAGGAAACCCCGCCATGGCCAGCCTCTCGCTCCAGCAGATCCGCAAGACCTACGACGGCGGCGCCGAGGTGATCAAGGGCGTCGACCTCGAGGTGCGCGATGGCGAGTTCATGGTCTTCGTCGGGCCGTCCGGATGTGGCAAGTCGACGCTGCTGCGCATGATCGCCGGCCTCGAGGAGATCAGCGACGGCGAGCTGTCCATCGGCGGTGAGCGCGTCAACGACGTCTCCCCGTCCGACCGCGGCGTGGCGATGGTGTTCCAGAGCTACGCGCTGTATCCGCACATGACGGTGGCCGAGAACATGGGCTTCGCGCTCAAGCTCGCCGGCCGTTCCAAGGCGGAGGTCGCCGCGGCAGTCGGCCGCGCGGCCGAGATCCTTCAGATCGGCGCGCTGCTCGATCGCAAGCCCAAGGCCTTGTCGGGCGGCCAGCGCCAGCGCGTGGCGATCGGACGCGCCATCGTGCGCCAGCCCAAGGTGTTCCTGTTCGACGAGCCGCTGTCCAACCTCGACGCCGCGCTGCGCGTGCAGATGCGCACCGAGCTCGCGCGGCTGCACCGCGAACTGGGCACGACCATGATCTACGTCACGCACGACCAGGTCGAGGCCATGACGCTGGGCCAGCACATCGCCGTCTTCAATGCCGGCCGCATCGCGCAGGTCGGCGAGCCGATGGCGCTGTACGACCAGCCGGCCAACCTGTTCGTGGCCGGCTTCCTGGGCTCGCCGAAGATGAACCTGGTGCCGGTGACCGTCAGCGCCAACGATGGGGACGGCCTGCGCCTGCGCGCCGGCGCCGGTGAGTTCGCGCTTGGCGCGCGCTCGTCACTCGGCGCGCCCGCGGTCGGCACCGCGGCGACGCTGGGCTTTCGTCCGGACCAGGTGGAACTGGCCGCGGCCGGTTCCGGCCCGGCAGCGCTTGAAGGCCAAGTCGACCTGGTCGAACGGCTTGGCGACGCCACGCTGGTGCACGTGCAATGCGCGGGCCAGACGGCGCCGGTGATCGTGCGCCTGCCAGGCCACGCCGATCCACTCGCCGCCGGCAGCCGCGTCGCGCTGCGGCCGGACCTGGCGCGCAGCCGCCTGTTCGACAGCGCGGGCGACGCGTTGCAGCTGAGCGCCTGACGGCTCGAGCGGCGTTGTCGCCGGGGTGGATTCCGCGACTGCGCGCGGAATGACCGCCTTGGCCTGACCTCCACCCCTGTCAATCCTGCAGCCGCAGCATCCACCCTTGGCATCTGCAGCCGCAGGCTCCGCCCCCTTGTCATCCCGCGCGCAGCCGGAGGATCCGCCCCCTTGTCATCCTGCGCGCAGCCGCAGGATCCACGCGTCCTACTTCGACGCGGCGGCGGCCGGCGCAGTCGCCGCAGCCTGGCGCGACTTCAGGTACAGGATCCACACGTGGGCCAGCGATGACACGCCGTTGCCGCCGGTGATGGACTGGAAGGTCTTCATCGCGTCGGCGTCGCGACCGGCGCGCACCTGGGCGTAGCCCAGACGCAGCTTGGCCTCTTCCGGCTGGCGCAGGCCGCCGCGGGCGATGCCTTGCGCGATCAGGTCGGCGCCCTTGGCGGCGTTGTCCTGCGTGGTCTCGAGCAGGCCTTGGGCGACTAGCGCATTGCCGTCCTTGGCGGCTTGCGCGGCCTTCTCGTTGGCGGCCACCTGGGCCAGGTCGCCGGCCGCCGCCTTGTTGATCTCGGACCGCAGCCTGGTGGCGTCGGCGAGCTCGGCGCCCGTGAACGGCTTGGTGGCGAACGCGTCGTCCAGCACCTTCTTGGCTTCGCCGGGGTAGCCGGCGCGCGCCGCGATCGCCGCGTAGTTGACGCGTTCGCGATCGTCCACGTGCCCCAGGACCTGCGCCTTCAGGCGATAGACGTCCAGCGTCAGGCGGTCGGAGAAGTTGTCGACCTCGCGCGCACGGCCGATCAGCTCGCGCCAGTAGTCGGGCTTCGGGTAGTGCACCGCCAGCACCTCGAGGCCGTACAGGTAGCCGGCGTCGTTCTTCTCGCCCAAGTAGGCGCTGACCATGAAGCGCACCAGCTTGTCCGACGGCACCTTGCCAGCGGCGATGGCGGCGTCGACCTCCGAGCGGAAGCCCTTGGCGGCCGCGGAGAAGTCCTTGGCGGCGTATTGCGCCTGCGGCAGCAGTTCCTTCAGTTGCGGGTCGTTGCCGCCAGCGTCGATGTAGCGCTGGAGAGCGACGGCGGCCTTCGGATACTGCTCGCTGCTGTAGAGGATTTCCGCGGCGAACTTCAGCATCAACGGGCGATCTTCGGCGGGCAGCAGC
>JBJMWF010000115.1:0-5622 GCA_045810265.1 Vitreoscilla sp.
GCCATCTCGATCGGGTTGAGCAAGGGGATGCGCGCCTGCTCGGCCAAGGTCGCGGCGCGGCCGTCCTGCGTCAGGCCGCCGCCTGGGCCGGGCGTGCTGATGCCGTCCGGGTTGTCCAGCATGTCCGCGTACGGCGGCGTCGCTTCCTTGTAGCGCAGCGACGGCACCGCGCGCACCCCCGTGCGCGTCATGCGCGCACCGCCCGGCTGCACGGCCAGGCCATTGGGCGAGGCGTAGGCGTGGTCCGGATCGTGACAGCTGGAGCAGGCCTGCTGGCCGGAAGCCGACAAGGTCTTGTCGAAGAACATCTGCCGGCCCAGCCTGGCCAGCGCGCTGAGCTCGCCGGCCTGTGCCGCCGACGCCGCGAGCGCCAGCAGCAGCGCCGCGGCGCGCAGGGGGGCATCACGAAGAGTCATGGTTTCTCGGATCAGGAATGCGCAGGTCACATGCACGAAGGGCCGGTCGCGAGCGGCCGGCCCCGATCGACGGCGACGCGAGGCGCGAGCCCCGCGCGCGCCTCGACTACTTCAGCGCCCAGACGTTGGTCTGGCTCGCGTCCGGGCCCACCTGCGGGGTCGTGGTGCGGTCGGCCGACTGCTTCTGCACGTAGGTCGCCGGGATCACGTAGCCGTGGTTCATCGGACGCACGGCGTCGAAGTGCGTGTCGGCGCTGGACGCATACTCCGGCAGGTTCAGGATGTTGTCGTTGATGAACGACTCGGTGTACTTCGAGCGGTTCATGTACGAGCCGGGCACGGCCGGGTCGGCCAGCTGGAACATGTCCTGCAGCGTGCGCACGAACGAGAAGTGGCTGTAGACGTCGGAATCCTGCACGTGCTTGGGAGCGCCCGGCTGGTTCGTGATCACCCCGAAGACGCTCTGGCCGTGGCCGCGGTTGCCCTTGAAGTAGTTGTTGACCGAGGTGTCGACCGAGAACGTGCCGTCCGGGTTCTGCTTCAGCGGCTGCGCGACGCTGCTGTTGCCCGGGTTCCAGCCGCAGCACGAATTGAAGCCGCTGGTCGCGCTGCCTTCGTCGAACATCAGCACGATGGCGACGCGCTTGCTGTCGTTCTTCCAGATCGGCGAGGCCTCGATCTTCTTGACCAGGTAGTCGACGTAGTTGTCGCCGCGGGCAATGATGTTGCCGCCGGTGGCCACGGGCACGTTGTTGGCGACGCTGCTGCAGTCGCTGGCCGTCGTCTTGACGCCGCCCAGCGTGCCGGTCACCGTGATGCCGTGCATGTCGTCGCACTGGTCGGGCACGACGAAGTTGATGTTGCCGATGTCACCGGTCTGCAGGTCGGTGCCGAACTGGTCGAAGTCGTAGCCCGGGGGGATCGCGTAGGCGCTGCTGTTCTTCAGCGCCGCATCCCACTGGCCGCCGCCCAGCGTGCGGTTGCTGGTCTTGAACTCCGGCGCGCTGCGCACGTTCTGGTAGGCCATGCCCGGGTGGTGCTTGGTCTTGTAGGCGCCCGCGGGGAACGGCAGGATCAGGCTCGGGTTGCCGATGGTCTTGGTGTTGCCGGCCAGCGTGCCCGGCGGGTAGACGTCGTCGGCGGCAAGCACGGCGGCGTCGGCGACGCTGTCGGTGCGCACGTCCTGGCCCGGGTTCATCGACTCGCTGTAGGTGCGCCACTGCATGCCGTTGGCGGTCAGCGCGTTGAACAGGTTGGGACGGCCGACGATGTTGTGCGCCACGGCCGCGGCCTGCGTGCAGGTGGCGGCGAACGGCGAGCTGGCCAGGCCCGGCTGGGTCTTGTCGGGCAGCGGCAGGTCCTGCACCGCGTTCGGGCCAGTCGCGTCGCAGTTCCACTGCGAGTCGTCGGTGATGCCGAAGTCGTCGCCGCCGCCCAGCGCGGTGTAGTTGGGCTCGCTCGGGTTGCCGGTGGCGAAGTAGCTCGTGAACTGGTTGTTGGCGTCGAGGTAGGCGTTGATCTTGGGCGCGAAGGCGGAGCCCCTGATCGACGAGGTCGCCTTGTTCTCCAGCATCACGATGAAGATGTGGTCGTAGCGCGGGATGCCCTCGACGTTCATCGCGGCGGTCTGCGCATCCTTGATCGAGGCGACATCGCCGCGGTCGGCCATCCTGGCGGCCAAGCCAAAGCGGTTGGTCAGGATGACCGATTCGTTGAGCACGGCGGTGCGCGCGGCGCCGGCGGCGAGCTTGTTGGTGTCGCTGGTGACCTGCGACGTCGTCGCGCCCAGGCGGGTCGCGAGCTTCTGGCGCGCTGCCGCGAACGTGAGGCCATCAGCCTCCATCGTGCGGGCGATCTCGGTGGACAGCGGCGTCACGGCAACGCTGGCCGGCAGCGCCGGATTGACCGTCAAGGCCGAGATCTGCTCGGCGGCGACGCGCAGCACGTTGCGCTGGGCGACCGCGTGGCCGCCGTTGGTGGCCGTCGTGGAGATCTGCGCGACCAGCGGGGCCAGCGAGCGCGTGCCCAGCGCGAAGGAGCCGTCGGCGGCCGTCGTGGTGAAGGGCTCGCCGGCGTCGCAGACGCCGTTGTTGTTGGTATCAAAACACACCGTGACGCCCTGGTAGACGGACGGCACGGTGGTGCTGGCGGCCGAGCCGCTCGGCGGCGTGAAGAACGTGCCGGCGACGACGCCGCGCACGCTCGAGGCGCCCTGCGCCTGGGCCGCGCCGGCGGCCAGCGTCAGGGCGACGGCGGCGGAGACGGCGGAAATCTGGAATCGGCTGTGCTTGTTCATGATGGTTTCCTTGTTCACTGGGCGCGACGACGACGGGCGGCGATGCCGACCACGCCAAGGCCGGCGAGCATCAGGGCAAGGTCGCTGGACTCGGGGACGGCCGACAGCGTGAACGTGCCGCTGCCCGCGGCGCCGACCAGTTCGGACACCGCGTTGTGCTCGACCAGGTTGGCGTCGCCGGCGAACACCAACTGGCCGCCATAGGCGCCCACGTCGGTCACCAGACCGAAGCTGAAGCTGCCGTCGTCGTTGGTGATGACCAGCTCGTTCTGCGTGAGGTCGAACGCAAGGCGCGGCGCGTCGGCCGTGAAGCTTTCCGAGGCGGGATCCCAGGTCATCGCGCTGAGGGCGCCGGTGAAGGCATGGCCGTCGTACGACAGCTTGAAGTCGTGCAGGTCCTCGAGGAAGGCGCCGTTCAGCGTGCCATCGACCGTGCCGGTGACGGTGTTCACCGTGCCGGTGCCGTCGACGCCGAAGGTGTACGACAGGTCGTACGTCGCGGCTTGCGCCGCACCGGCCAGAGACAGCGCGGCGGCGCATGCGAGCGCGCCCAGCCGATTGCGAATTTGAACCATGAGGAACTCCGACTTGATGTGTGTGTGTGGCGCGGGTCCGGCCTGCATGGCCAGTACCGCGAGGACCATTGGAGCCATCGGCCGTGACACGGCTGTGTCGACCGGCATGGTCGATCGGCCCTCCGGGTAATCCCGGCTTCCTATAATCGAGCGTCGACGCCGGCACGCCTGCGATCGGCATCCTTGTTCCGCCAGCCAGGAAACCCCTTGAAATTCCAGCCCGACACGCTCGACGGGGTGAACAACATCACCCGCTACGACGGCGACAACCTGCGCGTGAATGCCGACCTGCACACCACCAGCGTTCTGGTGCCGTGGGTCGGACAGGCCGTGGACTGGAACGCGAGCCGCGTGGAAGAACTGACGCAGGCGCACTTCGACGCCTTGCTCGAGTTCGAGCCGGAGGTCGTGGTCTTCGGCAGCGGGCCCAAGCTGAAGTTCGTCTCGCCGGCGCTCTACCGCAACCTGATCGCCAAGCGAATCGGCATCGAGACGATGGACTCGGGCGCGGCCTGCCGCACCTACACCGTGCTGGCCAACGAAGGCCGCCGCGTGGTCGCGGCGATCCTGCTGACGCCCGCCGCCTGAGACGCTTCACAACGCGGAAACAAGCGTTTCCCACGCTGTTTGGCTCGACAGGCGGAGCCCCGCAGGAATGCCCGGGTCAGCCCCGCCAAGGCGCGTGGGCAGTTCACTCTATAATCGATGGTTGTGCCTGATCTGGTCCGGTGTCATCTCGGCCCAGGTCGCCGAGGCCCTTACCACGTCACGCACCCCAGATCGACCGACGGCTCGACCGAGACCCTACATGACGCCTGCACTGAACAAAGCGCTCCCTGAATTTGAAGCACTCGCCACCAACGGTGTCAAGTTCACGCCGCATGCCTTCCAGGGCCGCGCCGTGGTGCTGTATTTCTACCCCAAGGATCACACGCCGGGTTGTACCACCGAGGCCATGCAGTTCCGCGACATGCATGCCGAGTTCGTCAAGGCCGGCGCGGTCGTATTTGGCGTTTCGCGCGACAACATGGCGTCGCACGACAAGTTCAAGCAGGCCATCGACCTGCCGTTCGAACTGATCGCCGACACCGAGGAAAAGCTCTGCCACATGTTCGGCGTGGTCAAGAACAAGATCATGTACGGCAAGAAGGTCAAGGGCATCGAGCGCTCCACCTTCCTGATCGACGGCCACGGCGTGCTGGTGGCCGAATGGCGCGGCATCAAGGTGGCCGGCCATGTCGAGGAAGTGCTCAAGGCCGTCAAGGAACTGAAGAAGGCCTGAGCGCCCTGCTCCGCCGCATACGAAAGCCGCCCTCGGGCGGCTTTTTTCATTGGCGCGGCGCAGGGGTGGAAATCGTGCCATGCGTTGGCAGATATCGGGCGGGATGATGGCGCATCGTTCCACTTCGCACCCCGTCCCGCCATGTCGCCCCTGTCTCCGGCCAGCCCGCTCTGGCTGTACTTCCTTCTGGTTGCCGGCATCATCGCCCTGCCCGGCATGGACATGGCGTTCGTCCTGGCCAGCGCGCTGAGCGGTGGCCGCCGCGGCGGCCTGGCCGCGGTCAGCGGCCTGGTGGCCGGCGGCTGGATCCATGTCGCGTTGGGCGCCCTGGGCATCGGCTTGCTGCTGCAGGCCGCACCTGGCCTGTTCGCGGCACTGCTGGTCGCCGGCTCGGCCTACGTCGCCTGGATCGGCTGGACCTTGCTGCGCGGCGCGACGGCGCTCGGCGATCAGGCGGCCTGCGCGAGATCGACGCACGCCACCTTCGGCCGTGCGGTCGTCACCTGCCTGCTCAATCCCAAGGCCTACCTGTTCACGCTCGCCGTATTCCCGCAATTTCTGCGCGGCGGACAGGTCAGCATCGCGAGCCAGGTGCTGGCGATGGCGGCCATCACGTCATTCACCCAAGTGGCGATCTACGGCAGCCTGGCGCTGGCCGCCGGTCGCGCCGGACACTGGCTGCGCGGCAACCCGGCGACGCAGCGGGTCCTGGCGCGCGGCGTGGGCGTGCTGCTGGTGCTGGCCGCTGGCTGGACAGCCGCGCACGGGTTGATTCAGGGCTGAGCTTCGCACGACCACCCGGGCCCGGCGCGCGGCCGAACGGATCGCGTCCCGCGCTCCAGGTGCGCGGCACCGGCTGCGGAATGCGCCCCGAACTGGGAACGCTCCCAGTGGGCATCGCCGCCGCTAGTCACGCTCCCAGATTGCCCGGCGCCGGGCTCGATGCTGTACTTGCCGTATCCCCTTCGAGTTCGCGAGGAACGTCATGTTGGCCATCGATCGTGATTCCGTTGCAAGCGCGTCCCAGAGGCAGCCCGATGCGGCACCCGCCCA
>JBJMWF010000116.1:0-17034 GCA_045810265.1 Vitreoscilla sp.
AGCGAGCTGGTGGCCCGTTCGCGCGCCCTGGTGCGCCGCAACCAGGCGCGCGGCGGCACGGTGCTGAGCCTGGGCAGCCTGCGCATGGATCTCGAGGCCCGCCGGGCCTACATCGGCGAGCAGGAGCTCGCGCTGGCCGGCCGGGAGTGGTCGATCCTGCAGTTCATGCTCAGCCGCACCGGCAAGATCGTCGCCAAGGAGCAGATCATCGCGGCGATCTCCAACTGGGACGGCACCACCTCCGACAACGCGATCGAAGTGCACGTCTCGCGCCTGCGCTCCAAGCTGGAGCCGGCCGGCCTGAAGATCCGCACGATCCGCGGCTTCGGCTACTTGCTCGAAGAGGCCTGACACCGCTGGGCGATACTCGGGGCATGATTTCCCGCGCGGCCGACGCGACCCGCCCGTGACCGCACCTGCCCCCTCCGCTGCCGCCGGCCGTCGCCTGCGCACCCTGTTGCGCTTCGACGGACGCCCCAGCATCCGGCGCTCGCTGGTGATGTGGCTCGTTCTGCCGCTGGCCCTGCTGGTGCCGGCCACCGCCTTCCTGTTCTACCGCCTGGCGCTGGCGCCCGCACTCGACTCGCTCGACCACGCGCTCGACGGCACCGCGCTGGCGCTGGAGAGACTGGTTCACCAGGACGGCGGCGCGCTGGCACTGGCCGTGTCTCCCGAGCTGGACCGCGCGCTGCGCGCCGACCGTTACGACGAAGTGCACTGGGTGGCGCTGCGCCCCGACGGCGGCGTGCTGGGCGGCGACCCGGCGCTGGCTGCGCTCGGCGGCCTGCCCAAGGCGGTCGACTGGCGCTTCTCGGACGCGCGCTACGAGGGCCGTCCGGTGCGCGTGGCCTTGCACAGCTGGACCTGCCTGCCTGCCATCGCGGGCCGCCCCGCCGGCCAGTGCGAGGCGCGCGTCTCGGAGACGCTCAACAAGCGCCAGGGTGTCGCGCGGCAGGTGCTGGCGGCGGCGACCTCCGCGATGGTGGTCGAGGCGCTGGTGCTGGCGGTGATGGGCTGGCTGGCCATCGTGCGCAGCCTGCGGCCCGTCGAGAGCCTCAGCAAAGACATCGAGCAGCGCTCGCCCGACCACCTTGGCCCGGTCGACCGGCCGGACATCCCGCGCGAGGTCGCCCCGCTGGTCACCGCCCTGAACGGCCTGTTCGCGCGCGTGGTCACGGCATCGGCCGCCGAAAAGGCCTTCATCGCCGACGCGGCCCACCAGTTGCGCACGCCCCTGACGGTGCTGCGCACCGAGACCGAGCTGGCGCTGCTGGAGTCGCATCCGCCGCAGCTCGAAGGCCTGCTGCGGCGGTTGCACAGCGCCACCACGCGCGCCGCGCGGCTGGCCAACCAGTTGCTGTCACAGGCGCGCGCCGAGCACGAGCGCCACAACTCCGCTATGGAGCGCTTCGACCTCAAGCAGATCGCCACCGAGGCGGCCGAGGAATGGGTCGCGCGCTCGATGGACGCCGGCGTCGACCTGGGCTTCGAGCTGGTGAGCGCGCGCGTCGACGGCCACGGCTTCCTGCTGCGCGAGATGCTGGCCAACCTGCTGGACAACGCGATCAACTACGCCGGCCCTGGCGCCCGCGTCACGATCCGCACCAGCATGTCGGGCGACTCTCCGGCCAGCGCGATCCTGGAGGTCGAGGACAACGGCCCGGGCATTCCGCCGCAGGATCGCGAGCGTGCCTTCGAGCGCTTCCAGCGCGGCAACGCCGGCGGCACCGGCAGCGGGCTGGGGCTGTCGATCGTGCGCGACATCGCGAGCCATCATGGCGCGGTGGCCGAGCTGCTCGACGGCCCGGGCGGCGTCGGCCTGAAGGTGCGCGTGACCTTCGCGCCCGCGCCCACGTCCGCGCCCACGTCGGCGCGCGCGGGCCGCAGCTAGGAGCCGGCGCGCCGACCCCTTGCCGGCAACGAGCCGCCGGCGGCGGCACAATTGGCCATGTTCCAGCCTTCCCAGCACGACGTCCGACGCTTCTTCTGCGAGACCCACGCACTGGCCACCAGCGGCGCGCCGATGTCGCCGATCCAGGTGCTGGCCTCGCAATGGATCGCGGAGCACCCCGAGTACCACGCCGACCTGGCCGACATCGACGCCGCGCTGGCGGCGGTCTTCGAGGTGGACGACGGGCGCACCAACCCGTTCCTGCACCTGGCGATGCACCTGACCATCAGCGAGCAGTGCAGCATCGACCAGCCCAGCGGCATCCGCCAGGCGGTGGAGCTGCTGGCCGCGCGCAAGCAGTCGCTGCACGACGCGCACCACGCGGCGATGGACTGCCTGGGCGAGATGATCTGGCAATCGCAGCGCACCGGTCTGCCGCCGGACGGGCACCAGTATCTGGACTGCGTGCGCCGCAAGGCGACGCGCGACTGAGCGCCGACTGACGCCGCCGCCTTCGAAAGGCGCCGGTAAGGTTGACGGCCACATGCTCACGGGTTGATGTCGGGCGATGCGCGTGCCGACGCCCCGTGCTCGCGCACGCGAGCCGGCCCGGGCCGTCGTCTCCGCTGTAATCCGGTGTTAACGTCATCGGTTGATGACAAGCCGCCGGCAAGGCGTCTTTGTTCACACTTTGGAAACGAGCGCCGGCAATGATTGCATAGGCAGTAATTTCCTAGGGGAATAGTTGGCGCGCGGGAAAACCCGACTACCATGCCCCGCTGATCGTCGCGCCGCAAGGCTGGACGGGCCTGAAATACCGAGGAGCAGGAATGATCAACAACATCCTCCGACGTCCGCCCTGGCGCAGCAGCGCCCTGTGCGTGGCCGCCGGCCTGGCCTTGTCGGCATGTGCCGTCGGGCCTGATTTCCATGAGCCCGAGGCGCCGAAGGTCGCCGATGCGAGCCATCCCTACACGCCGGCGCCCTTGCCTGCGATGGCGGCCAGCGGCGCGAGCCCGGCCTACGTGCCGCAGCACTTCGTCAACGCACAGGACATCTCCGCCACGTGGTGGGAGGCATTCCAGTCGCCGGCGCTCAACGCACTGGTGCAGTCGGCGCTCACGCACAGTCCCACTGCGACCGCGGCGCAGGCGACACTGCGCCAGGCCGAGGAGAACTACCGCGCCGAGTACGGCTCCAGGGTGTTCCCCTCGGTCACCGGCCAGCTGAGCGCCGGCCGCACGCGCTATGCGGTGGCCCAGGGCGCGGGCATCCCGGCCGGCTCCACGGGCAACCTGTTCCAGGCCGGACTCGACCTGTCGTACACGCTGGACATCGTGGGCGGCAATCGCCGCGAGCTCGAAAGCGTGCGCGCGGCGATCGACTACCAGCGCTTCCAGGTCGAGGCCACGTGGCTGAGCCTGACGTCCAGCGTGGTGGCCACGGCGATCCAGGAGGCCTCGCTGCGGGCGCAGTTGCAGGCCACGCGCGAGGTGGTGGAGAACGCCAACCAGTCGCTCAAGGTGATCAACGCGCAGGTGCGGCTCGGCGCGCTGGCGCGCGGCGCGTTGCTGCAGCAGCAGACGCTGATCGCGCAGCAGCAGGCGCAGATCCCGCCTCTGGAGAAGGCGCTGGCGCAGACGCGCCACCAGCTGGCCGTGCTGGCCGGCCGCCTGCCCGGCGACGAAGGCCTGCCCACCTTCGACATCGACTCGCTGACGCTGCCGCGCGAGCTGCCGATCAGCGTGCCGGCCGCGCTGGTGCGCCAGCGCCCGGACGTGCGCGCGAGCGAAGCCTTGCTGCACGAGGCGAGCGCGCAGATCGGCGTGGCCACCGCGGCGCTCTATCCGCAGATCACGCTCAGCGGCGGCGTCAATCGCGAGAGCTTCAAGATCGACAAGCTGTTCGACACCGGCACCACCGGCTGGAGCCTGGCCGCGGGCCTGGTGCAGCCGATCTTCAACGGCGGCGCGCTGCGGGCCCGCAAGCAGGCCGCGGTGGCCGCGTACGACGCCGCACAGGCGCAGTACCAGTCCACCGTGCTCAACGCCTTCCTGGGCGTGGCCAACGCGCTGCGCGCGATCGACACCGACGCCGAGGCGGTCACCGCCAACGCCGAGGCCGAACGCCTCGCCAACGAGGCGCTGGGCCTGGTGCAACGGCAGTACCAGCTCGGCGCGGTGAGCTACCTGGCCTCGCTCGATGCCCAACGCACCGCCTTGAACACGCGCGTCTCGCTCGTGCAGGCGCGCGCCGCGCGGCTGACCGACACCGCGGCGCTGTTCCAGGCGCTGGGCGGCGGCTGGTGGAACGCGCCCGACGCGGTCGCAAGCGCTGCGAGCGCGTCCGCCGCGGCGCACTGATCACGAACAACATCCTGCGTGCGCCGGCAAGACAGCGCACGCGACGAACATCGAACACGAAATCTGGAGTGAGAACATGACGAAGCGGATGCTCATCATGATTGGCGCGGTGCTGCTGCTGGTGGTGGCCCTGGCATTTGGGTTCTACCTGCACATACAGAAGCTGATCGCGGCGGCGCCCAAGCCGACGGCGCAGACGGTCACGGCCACCAAGGTCTCGTCGCAGGACTGGCAGCCCGCGCTGGCGGCCGTCGGCAGCGTCGTGCCCGTGCGCGGCGTCGACGTCACCAGCGAGATCGCCGGCCTGGTGCGCGAGATCCACTTCAAGTCCGGCCAGGACGTGAAGAAGGGCGACGTGCTGGTCGAACTCAACGCCGACGCCGACAAGGCACAGCTCGCGTCGCTCGAGGCCGCCGCCGACCTGTCGGCCACGGTGCTCAAGCGCGACAAGGCGCAGTTCGAGGCACAGGCGATCGCGCAGGCCCAGGTCGACGCCGACGCCGCCGACTTGAAGAGCAAGCGCGCACTGGCCGCGCAGCAGCAGGCCGTGATCGACAAGAAGACCATCCGCGCGCCGTTCTCCGGCAAGCTGGGCATCACCACGGTCAACCCCGGCCAGTACGTGAACCCGGGCGACAAGATCGTGACGCTGCAGACCATCGATCCGGTCTACGTCGACTTCAACCTGCCGCAGAAGTCGATCGGCAGCCTGCAGGTCGGCCAGGTCGTCAACGTCACCAGCGACGGCTTTCCCGGCATCACCTTCCCCGGCAAGATCAGCGCGATCAGCCCCAAGGTGGACACGACGACCCGCAACGTGGTCGTCGAGGCCACGCTGGCCAATCCGAAGCGCCAGCTGCTGCCCGGCATGTTCGCCAACGCCAGCGTCGAAGTGGGCGACAGGAAGCACTACCTGACGCTGCCGCAGACCGCGATCACCTACAACCCGTACGGCTCCACCGTCTTCCTCGTGCTGACCGCCGACGAGGCCGCCGCCGCGGCCAAGGCCAAGTCCAATGGTGCCTCGGCGCCGGCCCCGGCCGCCTCGGGCAATGGCCTGGTGGTGCAGCAGGCCTTCGTCACCACCGGCGAGACGCGCGGCGACCAGGTGGCCATCCTCAGCGGCCTGAAGGAAGGCCAGCAGGTCGTCACCAGCGGCCAGGTCAAGCTCAAGAACGGCACGCCCATCGTGATCGACAACTCCGTGGTGCCGGCCAACTCGCCCAACCCCACCCCGCAGGAACATTGAGGCCCACGCCATGAAGTTCACTGACCTCTTCATCCGGCGGCCGGTGCTGGCCGGCGTGATCAGCCTGCTGATCGTCGTGCTGGGACTGCGCTCGCTGTTCAGCCTGCCGGTCAACCAGTACCCGCGCACGCAGAACTCCGTCGTCACGATCTCGACCACCTACTACGGCGCCGACGCCGCCACGGTGGCCGGCTTCATCACGCAGCCGCTCGAGAGCGCGATCGCGCAGGCGCAGGGCATCGACTACCTGTCGTCGTCCAGCGCCGCCGGCGTCTCCACGATCACCGCGACGCTGCGCCTGAACTACGACGCCAACCGCGCGCTGACCGAGATCAACACGCAGGTGAACTCGGTCAAGAACCAGTTGCCCGCGCAGGCGCAGGCGCCGGTGCTGACGGTCGCTACCGGCCAGACCACCGATGCGATGTACATGGGCTTCTACAGCAAGGACCTGCCCACCAACAACGTCACCGACTTCCTGCTGCGCGCGGTCAAGCCCAAGCTCGACTCGGTCACCGGCGTGCAGACCGCCGAGCTGCTGGGCGCGCGCCAGTTCGCCTTGCGCGCCTGGCTGGACGCCGACAAGATGGCGGCGCACGGCCTGTCGGCGGCCGACGTCAGCCAGGCCCTGACCGCCAACAACTACCTGGCCGCGCTCGGCGCGACCAAGGGCCAGATGGTCACGGTGCCGCTGACCGCGGGCACCGACCTGCACTCGCTCGACGAGTTCAAGCAGCTGATCGTCAAGCAGAACGGCGACTCCGTCGTGCGGCTGGAGGATGTCGCCAACGTCACGCTGGGTTCCGAGAACTACGACTTCAACGTCGCCTTCGGCGGCGTGCGCTCGGTGTTCATCGGCATCAAGGTGGCGCCGGAGGCCAACATCCTGGACGTCGCCAAGCGCGTGCGCGAGGCCTTCCCCGACCTGCAGAACCAGCTGCCCACCGGCGTGACCGGCCAGATCGTCTACGACTCGACCGACTTCATCAACACCTCCATCAAGGAAGTGGTCAAGACGCTGCTCGAGGCGCTGGTGATCGTGGCGGTGGTGATCTACCTGTTCCTGGGCACCTTCCGCGCCGTGCTGGTGCCGCTGGTGGCGATGCCGCTGTCGCTGGTCGGCGCGTTCTTCATCATGCTGATGCTGGGCTACTCGATCAACCTGCTGACGCTGCTCGCGCTCGTGCTGGCGATCGGGCTGGTGGTCGACGACGCCATCATCGTGGTGGAGAACGTCGACCGCCACATGAAGGAGGAGCACAAGTCACCGCTGGAGGCCTCGCTGATCGCGGCGCGCGAGCTCGCCAGCCCCATCATCGCGATGGTGGTCGTGCTGGTCGCGGTGTACGTGCCGATCGGCTTCCAGGGCGGCCTGACCGGCGCGCTGTTCACCGAGTTCGCCTTCACGCTGGCGGCGTCGGTGTTCGTCTCGGGCATCGTGGCGCTGACGCTGTCGCCCATGATGTGCGCCAAGATCTTCTCGTCCGACCAGGACAACGGCAAGTTCGCCAAGGCGATCGACCGCGTGTTCGACAAGGTGCACCGCGGCTACACCCGTGCCCTGCGCAGCCTGCTGCAGACGGTGCCGGTGCTGATCACGATGGGCATCATCCTGTTCGTGCTGCTGGTCGTGATGTTCAAGATGTCGCAGTCCGAGCTCGCGCCCGAGGAAGACCAGGGCATCGTGCTGTCGCAGGTGGTGGGCTCGCCCACGGCCACCTCCGACCAGATGCAGACCTACGCGCAGCAGGTGTTCGACATCGCCCACCAGGCGCCCGAATACAAGCAGATGTTCCAGATCACCGGCGTGCCCACGGTCAACGCCGGCATCGGCGGCGTGCTGCTCAAGGACTGGGGCGACCGCACGCGCAGCGCGCACGAGATCCAGATCGACCTGCAGGCCAAGTGGAACAAGATCGCCGGCGCGCGCGTCGCCGCGTTCCAGTTCCCGCCGCTGCCGGGCACCTCGGGCCTGCCGGTGCAGTTCGTCATCACGACGACCGAGCCGTTCGAGAACCTCAACACCGTGGCCCAGCAGGTGATGGCCAAGGCGCAGGCCTCGGGCAAGTTCTACTACATCGACCAGGACCTGAAGCTGGACGCGCCGCAGGCCACCGTCGAGGTCGATCGCGACAAGATCGCCGCGCTGGGCATGACGCAGCAGGACGTCGGCCAGGCGCTGGGCGCGGCGCTGGGCGGCGGCTACGTCAACTACTTCTCCATCGCGGGCCGCTCGTACAAGGTGATCCCGCAGGTGCAGCAGGTCGACCGCCTGAACCCGTCCAACGTGCTGGACTTCTACATCAAGACGCCCAACGCCGGCCTGATCCCGGCCAGCACGATCGCGCACCTGAAGTACAGCGTCCAGCCGGAGTCGATCTCACGCTTCCAGCAGCTGAACTCGGTGACGATCTCGGCGGTGGCCGGCGTGTCGCAGGGCGAGGCGCTGAAGTTCCTGTCCGACACCGTCAAGTCGGTCGCGTCCTCGGGCTACAACGTCGACTACGCCGGCCAGTCGCGCATCTTCTCCAACGAGTCGGGCGGCTTCATCGTGACGCTGGCGTTCGCCGTCGTCATCGTGTTCCTGGCGCTGGCCGCGCAGTTCGAGAGCTTCCGCGATCCGATCGTCATCCTGGTGTCGGTGCCGCTGGCCTTGTTCGGCGCGGTGATCTTCATCTTCCTGGGCTTCACCTCCATCAACATCTACACGCAGGTGGGGCTGGTGACGCTGATGGGGCTGATCTCGAAACACGGGATCCTGATCGTCGAAGTGGCCAACAACGAGCAGCGCAAGGGCCGCTCCAAGCTGGACGCCATCCTCGAGGCCACCGGCATCCGCCTGCGCCCGATCCTGATGACGACCGCCGCGATGGTGTTCGGCGTCGTGCCGCTGGTGATCGCCTCGGGTGCCGGCGCCGCCGGCCGCCAGGCGATGGGCCTGGTGATCTTCACGGGCATGTCGATCGGCACGCTGTTCACGCTGTTCGTGGTGCCGGCGTTCTACATGCTGATCGGCTCGAACCACGAGAAGGAACTGAGCGAGGACGAGGCGGCCGACGAGGAGGCTCGCAAGGTCGACCGCGAGATGACGCCCAAGCCGGCGCACTGAGTCTCAGGCTTTCCAGCCTCGAGGGCCCGATGCGTTGTGCTTCGGGCCCTTTTTCTTTCTTCAGGCGTGGGAGCGCCGACACCGCACCGGAGGTGTCTGGCATCGCCCCGAATCGCGCTGCAATCTCGACTTTCTCCAACAGGCTTACCGCGATTAGGGGCGGTGCCTGACGCCGGCCCCGCCAAGGGATCGGCGTCAGGCACCTTCCCGTCCGCGACGACGGAATCTCGCTCGTCGATGTCACGGCGCGAACGTGAAGATGCCAGACACCTCCGGGACTGCGCTCAACGCCTCGCGGTCTCTCCGGCCCAGAGGTCGTCGAGAAAGGTGAACTTCCACTTGTCCGGCAGCTCGCGCCCGACGATGCGGTCGCTGGTGCCGGAAGAAAGATCGAGCCGCTGCAGCGATACCGGCATGCCCGACTTCAGCGAGAAGAACACGCGCACCACCGGCGCCGTCAACGCCGTCGGATTCTGTTCGATCACGACGGCCAGGCGCTCGGAGTGCAGGCGCACCAGCGAGCCCGTCGGATAAATGCCGACGCTCTTGACGAAGGTCGCGAAGATCGTCGGGTCGAACTGGCCCTTCCAGCTGGCCATCTGGCCGATCGAGTCGGCTGGATCCCAGCCCTTCTTGTAGGGGCGGTCAGAGGTGATGGCGTCGTAGACGTCGCAGATCGAGCCCATGCGCACCAGCTGGCTGAGCTTGTCGTTGGGCAGCTTGTGCGGGTAACCGGTGCCGTCGAAGCGCTCGTGGTGGTGCAGGCACACGTCCATCGCCTCCGGTACCGTGCCGCGGGCTTCCTGCAGCAATTCGTGGCCGCGCACCGGATGGCTGCGCATCACGTCGAACTCGGCGTCCGTGAGCTTGCCCGGCTTGTTCAGGATGGCCAGCGGCATCAGCGCCTTGCCCACGTCGTGCAGCAGGCCGGCGGTGCCCGCGACGCGGCACTGCTCCTCGTCGAAGCCCAGTTCGCGGCCGAGCGACACCATCAGCGCGCACACGGCCACCGAGTGCATGTAGGAATAGTCGTCCTGCGTCTTCAGGCGCGCCAGGCTGACGATGGCGCCGGGATTGCGGATGACGGAGTCGGAGATCTCGTGCACCAGCGGCATGCAGGACTCGGCGTCGATCGCCCGGCCCAGCCGCGCCTGGCTGAACATCCGGTGCATCTGCGCCTTGCCCCTCTGGCAGACGGCGCTGGCGGTGCGCATCTCTTCGGCGAAGCTCCTGGACGGCGGCGGAACCGGCGTCGAGGCGGGACGCGACGGCGGCTGGGCCGGCACGCGAGCCGCTGCGACCGACACGACCGCGGGTGCGGGCGCGCTGGCGGGCAGCGGCGAAGCCAAGGGGGCCGCGTCCTCGACGTCGAGGCCCTTGTCGGAATCGATCCAGACCTCGGCCACCACGCTGTCCTGCAGCTTCCTGAGCTGCTCCTCGTCGCGGATGACGAAGCGCGTCTTCCAGAACGGATGGTCCATCCATGCGCCCTCGAGCGCGTGCAGGTGCATGCCCAGGCGGACTTGGTCGACGCGGATCTTCTTGAGCATGGAGCGTGCGGGACGGGAGGTCTCGACCGGCGGAAAGCCAGCCCTGTCCTCTTTTCGGCCAGACGCCGCTCGACTGTAGGCCCGCGCCAGGCGATCCGCAAAAACAAGACCGCCGAAGCGGTCCCGTGGTGATCGATGCCGGAGGCCGGCCGCGCGCCTACTTGAACTTGGCCTGCGGCACCGTGCGCAGGTCGCCCGGCAGCGATGCCAGGTAGTCGGCGATCTCGGCGATGGTGTCGTCCTTCAGCGGCTTGGCCATCGCGCCCATGACCGCGTTGGCGCGGCCGTAGTGCGGATTGCCTTCGACCTTGTACGACCGCAGCGCGTTGGTCAGGTAGTCGCCGTATTGGCCGGCCAGGCGCGGGATGGTGCCATCGGTGGGCGTGGAGAAGTTGACCCCGTGGCAGGCCACGCAGGTGGCGACCGCCCCGCGGATCTTTTCCGGGACGGGCGTGGCGAGCGCCGCCGGCACCGGGCCGTCGGGCTGGCCCAGCTTGGAGTAGTAGGCCGAGATGTCGTTGATGTCCTGGTCGCTCAGCGACGCGGCGATGCTGCGCATCGTGGGGAACTTGCGGTCGCCGCTGCGGTAGGCGGTGAGCGCCGAGGCGAGGTACTTGGCATCCTGGCCGGCGATCTTGGGCACCTTGTAGACCACCGGAAAATCGGCCTGGTAGCCAACGATGCCGTGGCAGCCGATGCACATCTGAACCTTGGCCGAACCGGGTAGCGCGTTCTGCGCATGGGCCGTGGAGAACACACCCGCGAGGGCCAGAAGCAAGGTCAGGGTTCTTGTCATCGTCTCGTCTTTGTTGATCCGCGAAGGCAGTGCATGCAGCGGCAGGGTGCGTGCCGGCCTGCTCCGAACGATTATAGGAACGTCCCTTTATACTGGAACGACCCGCTCCGTCAGGCAAAACCCGCCCCCACCACCATGAAGTTCGAAGGTTCCCAGAACTACGTCGCCACGCCCGACCTGATGCTCGCGGTCAACGCGTCGATGACGCTGCGCCGGCCGCTGCTGGTCAAGGGCGAACCGGGCACCGGCAAGACCATGCTCGCCGAGGAGGCCGCCGCCGCTCTCGGCCTGCCGCTGCTCGAATGGCACATCAAGAGCACCACCAAGGCGCAGCAGGGCCTGTACGAATACGACGCCGTCAGCCGGCTGCGCGACAGCCAGCTGGGTGACCCGCGCGTCAAGGACATCCACAACTACATCGTCAAGGGCGTGCTGTGGCAGGCCTTCACCAGCCAGACGCCGGTGGCGCTGCTGATCGACGAGATCGACAAGGCCGACATCGAGTTCCCGAACGACCTGCTGCGCGAACTCGATCGCATGGAGTTCCACGTCTACGAGACCAAGGAGACGATCCGCGCGATCCAGCGCCCGGTCGTCTTCATCACCAGCAACAACGAGAAGGAGTTGCCGGACGCCTTCCTGCGCCGCTGCTTCTTCCACTACATCAAGTTCCCCGAGGCCTCGACGATGCAGCAGATCGTCGACGTGCACTTCCCCGGCATCAAGCAGGAGCTGGTGGCCGCCGCGCTCAAGAGCTTCTACGACGTGCGCAACCTGCCCGGGCTCAAGAAGAAACCGTCGACCTCCGAGCTGCTCGATTGGCTCAAGCTGCTGCTGGCCGAGGACATCCCGCTGTCCGCCCTGCAATCCAAGGACGACAAGGTCTCGATCCCGCCGCTGATCGGCGCGCTTCTCAAGAACGAGCAGGACGTCACCTTGTTCGAGAAGCTGATCTTCATGCAACGCAACAACCGTTGAACTGACCGATGCTGAACGTCCAACCCGTCACCCTCACCGACGGGCGCATCCGACTCGAGCCCCTGTCCCTCGACCACGTCGACGCCTTGAAGGCGGCGGCCGCGGACGGCGAGCTCTGGAATCTGCGCGTGACCTCGGTGCCCGACCCCGACGACACGCGCGGCTACGTGGAGCGCGCGCTGGCGATGCGCGAGCAAGGCAATCGCCTGCCCTTCGTCGTCGTCGACCTCGAGAACGCCGATCGCATCATCGGCTCGACCAGCTACCACGACATCGTGCCGGCCGTCGACCGGCTGGAGATCGGCTGGACCTGGTACGCCAAGAGCACCCAGCGCTCGCACGTCAACACCTGCGCCAAGCTGCTGCTGCTGGTGCACGCCTTCGAGACGCTGGGCGCGCAGTTGGTGGGCTGGCGCACCGACAACTACAACTTCGCCAGCCAGCAGGCCATCGAGCGGCTGGGTGCCCGCAAGGACGGCGTGCTGCGCCACCACGCGCTGCGGCGCGACGGCACGGTGCGCGACACCGTGATGTACAGCCTGAGCGCGGGCGAGTGGCCGGAGGTCAAGGCGCACCTGCTGTACCAGCAGCGCAAGCCGCGCTGAACGTGCGCCGGCCGCGCGCCGTGCGCCAACGGCTCCCATGACCGAGAAGAACGAGACCTTCCCTTCCGCCCCGCAGGCCCTGCTGCTGATCGTCGCCTGGTTCGCGATCGAGTTCGTGGTCGGGGCCGTCCTGGGCGGCCTGCAGGGCCCGCTCGGCCTCACCCAGCCCCAGGCCTGGGCGCTGACCTCGCTGATCGCCAACGGCTGCGTGTTCGCCACCGTGATGCAGTACCGCGGACTGACCTACCGCGCGCTGTTCCATCCGGCCGAGACCTCGATGCGCGCGACGGCGCTCCGCCTGGTCCCATGGGTGCTGCTTCTGGTGCCGGCGCTGGTGCTGAGCATCACCATGCTGGTCGACATCGTGGCCCAGGCCTTCCCGCTGTCTGACAGCCAGCGCGAGATGTTCGACCGCATGACCGGCGATGACCTGGCCACGGTGCTGATGGGATGCGCCATCGCGCCCGTCGTCGAGGAGATGCTGTTTCGCGGCGTGATCCTGCGCGGCTTCCTGGCGCGCTATGGCCGCGCGCAGGCCATCTGGGGCTCGGCCGCGCTGTTCGGACTGGCGCACCTGAACGTCTACCAGTTCGTCGCCGCCCTGCTGCTGGGCGCCGTCTGCGGCTGGCTCTACGAGCGCTCCCGCTCGCTGGTGCCGTCCATCGCGCTGCACGCCGCCTACAACACGGCGCTGAACATGCTGGCCAACCTCGGCTCGGACAACGGCGACTCGACGCAGGTCACGCTGTCGGCCGGGCTCTGGATCGCCAGCATGCTGCTGGCCGGCGTCGGCGTCGAATTCCTGCGGCGCGCCTTCGACCGGCCCGCGCCCTGACGCGCTGACGCGCCTTGGGCGCGCCGCGCCTGTGCTTGGGCGCTTTCCAACTTAGGCGAATCGCGCAGGTGCTGGCGCGATTCCGTTCGTTCGTCGAGCGCGCGCCCCACCCTATCGTCTCACTTGTCATGACCAGATATGACCACCCGTGAGACGACTCCAACCTGCCTTCGCTCAAGCGCCCTCCGCCTCGACCCGCCCGGCGTCCCTGTACGCCCGCATCCGCGAGGAGCTGCGCGCCCTGATCGTCAGCGGCGCCTGGCAGCCCAACGACCCGCTGCCTTCCGAACGAGAGCTGATGGCGCAGTACGGGGTCAGCCGCATCACCGTGCGCCAGGCGCTCGGCGACCTGGACAAGGAAAGCCTGATCTTCAAGCTGGCCGGCAAGGGCGCCTATGTCGCTCCGGCGCGGCCGTTCCAGGAGCTGGGCCGCCTGCAGGGCTTTGCTGAAGCGATGGCGGCGGGCGGTCACGAGACCCACAACCGCGTGCTGTCCATCGAGCACGGCCCGGCCACCGAACTGGTGGCGGCCCGGCTCGACCTCGCGCCCGGCGACCCCGTCACCGAACTGCGGCGCGTGCGCTACCTGGACGGCCAGCCGGTCTCGCTCGACGTCACCTGGGTGCGGCGCGCGCTGGGCGAGCGGCTGGCACGCCAGGACCTGGCCGTGCGGGACGTCTTCCTGATCATCGAGCGCGACTGCGCGATGCCGCTGGGCCATGCCGACCTGGTGATCGACGCCGCGCTGGCCGATGCCGCGCTCGGCGAGGCGCTGGGCATCGAGGCCGGTGCGCCGGTGCTGCGCATCGAGCGCCTCACGCACGACGCCGGCGGCCAGCCGATCGACTACGAACACCTCTACTGCCGCGCGGACAACTTCCAGTATCGCCTGCGCATCGAGCGGCGCTGAAAGCCACGAAGGAACACCATGGAAACGCTGACCCAGGAAGTGGACGTGCTGGTGATCGGAGGCGGCACCGCCGGCCCGATGGCTGCCGTCAAGGCCAAGCAGGCCAACCCGGCACTGCGCGTGCTGCTGCTGGAAAAGGCCAACGTCAAGCGCAGCGGCGCGATCTCGATGGGCATGGACGGCCTGAACAACGCCGTCGTGCCCGGCTTCGCCACGCCCGAGCAGTACGTGCGCGAGATCACCGCGGCCAATGACGGCATCGTCAACCAGAAGACCTTGATGGCCTACGCGCGGAGCAGCTTCGGGATGATCGAGGAGCTCGATCGCTGGGGCGTCAAGTTCGAGAAGGACGAGACCGGCGACTACGCGATGCGCAAGGTGCACCACCTGGGCACCTACGTGCTGCCCATGCCCGAAGGGCACGACATCAAGAAGGTGTTGTACCGGCAACTCAAGCGCACCCGCGTGGAGGTCACCAACCGCCTGGTGGCCACGCGCCTGCTCACCGGCGACACCGGCCGCATCGCCGGCGCGATGGCCTTCGACTGCCGCACGGCCGACTTCCACGTGATCCGCGCCAAGTCCGTCGTGCTGTGCACCGGCGCCGCCGGCCGGCTGGGTCTGCCCGCATCGGGCTACCTGTTCGGCACCTACGAGAACCCGACCAACGCGGGCGACGGCTACAGCATGGCCTTCCACGCCGGCGCCGAGCTGTCGGGCATCGAGTGCTTCCAGATCAACCCGCTGATCAAGGATTACAACGGCCCGGCCTGCGCCTACGTCACCGGCCCGTTCGGCGGCTACACCACCAACGCGCGCGGCGAGCGCTTCATCGAGTGCGACTACTGGTCGGGCCAGATGATGTGGGAGTTCCAGCAGGAACTGCAGGGCGGCAAGGGGCCCGTCTTCCTCAAGCTGGACCACCTGGCCGAGGAGACGATCGCGCAGATCGAGACCATCCTGCACACCAACGAGCGCCCCAGCCGCGGCCGCTTCCATGCCGGCCGCGGCACCGACTACCGCGAGCGCATGGTGGAGATGCACATCTCGGAGATCGGCCTGTGCAGCGGCCATTCGGCCTCCGGCGTGTGGGTGGACGAGCACGCACGCACCACCGTGGCCGGCCTGCACGCCGCGGGCGACCTCGCCTGCGTGCCGCACAACTACATGCTGGGCGCCTTCGTCTACGGCCGCCTGGCGGGCGAGAGCAGCGCCGCCTTCTGCGCGGACCACGACTTCGCCCCGGTCGATGCGGGCCAGGTCGAGCGCGAACGCGCGCGCGTGTGGGCGCCGCTGCAGCGCGAGCGCGGCCTGCCGCCCAACCAGGTCGAATACAAGCTGCGCCGCATGGTCAACGACTACCTGCAGCCGCCCAAGGTCACGCGCAAGATGGAGATCGGCCTGGAGCGCTTCGAGGCGATCCGCGATGACCTCGAGCAGCTGCACGCGCGCGAGCCGCACGAGCTGATGCGCGCGATGGAAGTGCACTTCATCCGCGACTGCGCGGAGATGGCGGCGCGGGCGTCGCTGTACCGCACGGAGAGCCGTTGGGGCCTCTATCACGCGCGGGTCGATTTCCCCGAGCGCAACGATGCCGACTGGTTCTGCCATGCCCAGATCCGCAAGGGCGAGCAAGGCCGGATGACCAGCTTCAAGCGCCCGATCGAGCCCTACATCGTGCCAGTCGACGACCGCGAGCGCAGCAGCTACCAGCACCTGCGCATGCCCGCCGCGACGGCCGACGCCGCGCGGGCGGCCGAGCCCGACGCCGTCCTTCCCGCCTGACCGCAGCAGAGAACCGCATGTACACCTTCGCACCCCTCTCCCAGCATCCCGCCGCCGTTCCCGTCAGCGTGGACCCCGACAAGTGCATCGCGCACAAGGGCTGCACCGTCTGCGTCGACGTGTGCCCGCTCGACGTGCTCGCGATCGACCTCGTCAAGGGCAGCGCCTACATGAAGTTCGACGAGTGCTGGTACTGCATGCCCTGCGAGAAGGATTGCCCCACCGGCGCCGTCCACGTCGACATCCCCTACCTGCTTCGCTGAACTCCAGGAGACCCGCGTGAACTTCCGACCCCAGACCTTCGCCGGCGCGCTGCTGGCCGCCGCGCTGTCCTTCGCGCCCATCGCGTTCGCGGCCGAGACCATTCGCGTGGCAATCGGCACGCAGGACACGACGATCAACTGCGCCACCGGCGGCCTGCTGATCCGCGAGCTGCACCTGATCGAGAAGTACCTGCCGCACGACGGCAAGTACAAGGACGTGCAGTACGACATCCAGTGGCACAACTTCACCTCGGGCGCGCCGCTGACCAACGAGATGGTGGCCGACAAGCTGGACTTCGGCGCGATGGCCGATTTTCCCGGCTCGCTCAACGGCGCGGCCTTTCTCAAGGCGGGCAAGCGAAGCATCTTCCTGTCGGTGCTCTCCGGCTCGACCATCGGCAGCGGCAACGGCATCGTCGTGCCGCTGGGCTCGCCCGTGCAGTCGCTCGCCGACCTCAAGGGCAAGCAGATCTCGGTGCCCTTCGCGTCCACCGCGCACGGCATGCTGCTGCGCGCGGTCAAGGCGCAGGGCTGGGATCCGGAGCGCGACGTGACCATCCTCACGCAAGCGCCGGAGGTGGCCGGCTCCGCGCTGCAGGCCGGCAAGATCGACGCGCATGCCGACTTCGTGCCGTTCGCCGACCTGTTCCCGTTCAAGGGCTTCGCGCGCAAGATCTACGACGGTGCGCAGGCCAACGCG
>JBJMWF010000117.1:0-12248 GCA_045810265.1 Vitreoscilla sp.
AGGTCGCTCGTCGGCCTTCGGCATCAAGTTCCGGCCGGGCGCGTTTCGTCCGCTGCTGGGCCGGGCCGTCTCCAGCATCGCGGACCGTTCCATCGCGGCGACGGCGCTGTTCGGCGAAGACGCGGCCAGGCTGGACGGCGTCCTGGGCCTGGACGACGCGTCCGCGGCGCAATTCGCGGCGGATTTCCTGCGCCCTCGCCTGCCACCCATCGACCAGGCCGCATCGCTGGCCGCACGCATCGTCGACAGCGTCGCCGACGATCTGGAGCTGCACTCCGCCGATGAACTCGCGCGCCGCTTCGGCATGAGCCTGCGCGCGTTGCAGCGGCTGTTCAACGAGCAGGTCGGCGTCGGCCCGAAGTGGGTGATCAACCGCTACCGCATGCACGAGGCGGTCGCTCGCGTGCAGGCCGACCAGCCCGTCTCGTGGGCCGCGCTGGCGCAGGACCTGGGCTACTTCGACCAGGCGCACTTCATCGCCGACTTCCGCAAGCTGGTGGGCCGCACGCCCGGCGACTACGCGCAGGCCATGCGCCGCCGCTGAGCGGCCGCGAACGTCACAGCGCCGTCCGTCGTGCCAGCAGGCTGGCCCGCACGACGGCGATGTGGCTGCGCAGGCCGTACAGCAGGTCGCCGAACGCGGGCGGCACGTTCAACCGCGTCACGGTGGCCTCGACGTGAGCGAGGCGATGCAGCAGCTCGTCGCAGCGCGCGGCGTCCAGCGGCTCGTCGCAGGATTCGTGCTCGATGCGCTGCAGCACCGCATACCAGCGGTAGATGCGCGAGACCACGCGCCAGCGAAACACCGCCGGCGCGATCTTGAGCCCCGGCACCAGGATGATCGTCATCGGCACGACGATCGCGACGATGCGCTCGATCAGGCGGGCGATCCAGAACGGGAAGGTCCGATAGAGGAAGCTGCGGCCCGAGGCGTAGTAGCGCGTGGCGTCGGCACTGATGGCGAAGTCGTGGGCGATCGGCGAGGGAAACTCGCCGCTCTTCTTGTACATGCCGGCGCGTCCATGCACCTCGCGCGCGGCGTCGAGCAGCACGTCCGACAAGGCCGGATGCAGCGTGTCGCGCGCAACCAGTTCAACCGTGGGTGCGATCAGCGAGACGTCCTCGGCCGGGATGTCCTCGCCGAAGTCGATCGCGCCGCGCGGCAGCGTCAGCCGATTGAGGTAGGTGATGCGATGCGTGTAGCCCTCGGCCTGCACGAAGTTGAACAGATGGATGTCCTCGTCGCGCAGCAGCTGCCGTATCAACGTGGTGGGCGTCGAATCGCTCATCGCGAACAGCGCGTCGATCTTGCCGGCCAGCAGCGCCTGGATCGACGCCTCGGGCTCGCGATGGCCGATCTGCGTGCCGTCGCCGGGCTTGATGCCGTTGGCGTCGAGCAGCGTCTGCGCCAGCGCCGAGGCGCCGCTGCCTTCGAGGCCGATGTCCAGGCGCGCATGCTTGAAATCGGAGATCAGCGTCCTGGGCTTGCCGCGATAGAAGATCATCAGCGGCTGGTACGACACGCTGCCCAGCGACACCAGATGCGGCACGCCGCTGGCCGCGGCCTCGCCGCCGACGACGAAGCCGACGTCGACACCCCCCTTGGCATCCGACAAGCGTGCCAGGTTGTCGCGCGAGCCTTGCGACGCCACCACCTTGAGCGTCACGCCTTCGCGCGCGAGGATCTTGCGATAACGCTCCGCGGTCTGACCGAACGAGCTGCCAGCCGGGCCGCTGGTCATCGTCAAGGTGGACGGCGGTGCGGAATTGAGAAAGGCGAAGGCCAGCGCGCCCGCGGCCAGGCTGATCGCCAGCAGCAGGCCCAGGCTGATCGGCAGGCCGTTGCCCACCACCATCAGCCTGGCCCTCGCGCGCGCGATGCGGGCGCGGATCCCGTCCATGAAAGGTGCTCGTGCAGGGCTCATGGGGCGATGCTCGTGGACAAGGCGATCGCGCGCATCGACAGTGGATTGCTGGGCATGCGCGATCTTAAGCCGGCGCCGCGGCGCGCCGGACAGGTCGCCGCTTCAGCCCAGGCGCATCGACAGCTCGACGTCCTCGGCGAACGGCGTCGACAGGTAGCCGTTCGCCGGCGCGCGCACCAGCGCCAGGTACTCGGGACAGTGGTCGGCGTTGTCGGCGATGATCAGCGCGCCGGGCCTCAACCGGCTCTGGAGCAGGCCGAGGATCTCCGGGTAGAGGGCCTTGGCGCCATCGAGCAGCACCAGGTCGATGGACTGCGGCAGGCCGTTGCGCAGCGTCTGCAAGGCGTCGCCCACGCGGATCTCTACCAGGTCGGTGAGTCCGGCCGCCGCCAGGTTCTCGCGCGCCCGGTCGACCTTGGACGGCTCGAACTCGCAGGTGATCAGGTGGCCGCCGCCGTTGTCGCGCAGGGCCGCGGCCAGGTGCAGCGTCGACAGCCCGAACGAGGTGCCGTACTCGACGATCTCGCGCGCACCGGCGTGACGCGCGAGCATGTACAGCAGCGTGCCCGTCGCCCGCGAGACCGGCAGCGGCTGGTCTTTCAGGCGCGCGTAGAAATCGACGTAGTCGGTCTTGCTCTGCATCAGGCGCGCGAGCTCTCCGGGCGGGAGTTCGGCAGCCATGGCGCGCAGCGCGCAAGAGGCTTCATCGGCCTGGGCGAACAGGCGCTCCAGCAACGGGGCGACGGGCGAGGAGGTCAGGGTATTGGTCAAGAAGCTTTCCTTTCGAAGTGGATGCCGGAATAATATGAACAATCCTTCAGGTTTCCAATTCGCATTCGGAGGCACACCCATGGCAGCCCGCCAACGCGCGCAGCTTGGCTCGCGCAAGAAGCCGCAGCAGGCCCGCTCGAACGACCTCGTCGCCGCGATCCTCGAGGCCGCCATTCAGGTTCTGACCAAGGAAGGCGCGCAGCGGTTCACGACCACGCGCGTGGCCGAGAAGGCCGGGGTCAGCGTCGGCTCGATCTACCAGTACTTCCCGAACAAGGCCGCCATCCTGTTCCGGCTGCAGAGCGACGAGTGGCGCGAGACGACCGCGATGCTGCACGACACGCTGCAGGACGCCTCCCGCCCCCCGCTGGAGCGCTTGCGCCGGCTGGTGCATGCCTTCGTCAAGTCGGAGTGCGACGAGGCCGGCATGCGCATCGCGCTCAGCGACGCCGCCCCGCTCTATCGCGACGCCCCCGAGGCACGCGAGGTTCGTGCGGCGAGCGACGGCGTGCTGGCGACCTTCATGGGCGAGGTCCTGCCGGAGGCGACCGAGGCCACGCGCGGGCTCGCCGGCGAGCTGATCAAGGCCACGCTCAGCGCGGTCGGCAAGGAGTTCTCAGAGACACCGCGCACGGCGCGCGAGATCACCCGCTATTCGGACGCGATGGCCGACATGTTCTGCGCCTATCTCACGAAACTCGGTCACGCCGGGGCCCCGCCCGGCCGCCGGTAGCCGCCCGATCTGCGGCGCGCTGCGCTGAAGAGCTGTCATCAAGCTTGAGGATGCCGCCGGCAAGCGGGGCGGCTAACCTGCTCGGCATCAGGAGATGCGCCAGCGACTTCGAGGGGTCATTTCCCGATCGAGAACTGCTGCCCTTGTCGCTGCCGGGACGGATCGCCGTCGCCGCAGACGCGAATGTCCGGTCTGGCGCAGCGACGTGCAAGGAGCCGGTGGTCCATCTTCATCCTCTTTCATCAAGGAACCGCGGCCATGGCCACCAAGTAAACGCAGTACGTGATGCTTCCATCCGAGGGCACGCAGGTGGACGAGGCAAACGCCCACCAGGCGAAGTTCTTCCAGGCGCTGCATGCGCTGAGCCTGGTCGGGGGCAAAAGCCACAGCCTGCCAACCCAAGCGGGCAAGGTCGACATCTCGGTGCTCGACTCGATCGGCGAGGACAAGGCCAAGCTCGTCGAGATATCGCCCGACCAACTCGCCGCGTTCCGCAGCGTGCATCCCTCCGTTCGCGTGCTGCCGCTGGTCTACTATGCGCCCGCCGTCCTGCGCTACCGAGCCGAGGCCCCCGCGGCTGCCAGGATGTCGCGCGCCAGCGCCAAGAAGGTCTCCGCCAAGGCAGGCAAGAAGGCGGCCGCCACCGCGGCTGGCGCAGGCGGGATCACGGTGACGGTGACGTCCGCGGGCGACGGCTCGGTCATCGCCGGCGCGATGGTGGTGGCGTTCACCGACTTCGCCAACAGGGTCGGCGCCCAGGGCACGACCAACGCCAAGGGCCAGGTCACGCTGGCACTCGGCGCGGCCTCCAAGTCGGTCGAGCGCGTCTACGTCTACCCGAAGCTGGGCTTCTGGCCGGCGCTCAAGCGCAAGGTCACGCTCAAGGCCGGCACCAGGCTGGCGCTGAATCCGATCGACACCGCCTATGTGGACTGCGTGCGCCATTTCTACGGCTCCGCTGCCCCGAACCAGGGCAAGGGCGTGACGGTCGGCGTCATCGACTCGGGCGTGGCGATCGACCATCCCGACCTGACCGTGCAGGGCGGGCAAAATACCGTTACAGGCGAACAGCCGACCGACTTCGGCGACAACGGCGGCGAAGGACATGGCACGCACGTGGCCGGCATCATTGCAGCCCATGGCATGGCCCCGACCGGGATCCGTGGCGTCGCGCCGGCGGTGATGCTGCGCAGCTACCGGGTGTTCGGCAAGAAGGCGCCTACCGCCAGCAACTTTGCCATCGCCAAGGCCATCGACGCTGCCGTCGTCGACCAGTGCGACCTGCTCAACATGAGTCTGGGCGGCGGCGACAACGACCCGGTCACGGCGGAGGCCATCGTCGCGGCGCACAAGGCCGGCACCGTCGTCCTGGCCGCCACCGGCAATGACGACCGCCAGCCGGTGAGCTATCCGGCCGCCAACGACATGTGCCAGGCCGTCTCGGCGATGGGTCGCAAGGGCACCTTCCCGACCGGGACGGAGCCCGCGGGCAGCGTCGCCGCGCCCTACGGCAAGGACAAGAAGAACTTCATGGCCGATTTCTCCAACATCGGCCCCGACACCGATCTCGTCGGCCCGGGCGTCGGCGTGATCTCGACCGTGCCCTCGGGCTACGGCGTGATGAGCGGCACATCGATGGCCACGCCGGCCCAGACCGGCGCTGCCGCGCGCCTGCTGTCCACCATGCCCGCCGTGCTGGGCATGCAGCGCGACCAGCAGCGCTCGACGGCGATGCTCGCGGCCATCGCCAAGGCCTGCAAGACCTTCGGCTTCGGCGTGAACTTCGAGGGCAAGGGCATGATCAAGTGAGGACGCCGGTGCTACATTGGTCCGGTGGCACGCTTCATCCTTCGCTATGACCAGCCGGCGGCTCCCGACGCGCACGTCCAGCAGATCCTGGCGTCGCCAGGGGTCGCCGTCGTCGACCGCTCGCCCAACATGATGCTGGTCGACGGGGATCCGGCGGCGCTGCAGGCCACGCTGGCTCGCCTGCCCGGCTGGTCGCTCCATCCGGAACGATCCGTTCCGCTGCCCGACACGCGGCACAAGCTGCGCTGAGGGCGGCGCCGCCTTCAAACCCTGATTGGTGCTGCCGGCCGCGCCGGCGCGCGGCTGGTCACTGATCCATCAACTGCCGCGCGAAGTAGGTGTACTCCACCGCATTGGTATGCGCCCGCTCCCGCAGGTTCGCACCGGCCCCGTGGCCGCCCTCGATGACCTCGTAGTAGTAATACGGGATGCCGTATTCGGACAGGCGCGCCGCGAACTTGCGCGCGTGCTGCGGGCCGACGCGGTCATCCTTGGTCGTCGTCCACACCAGCGCCTTCGGATACTTCACGTCGCGGTGCAGGTTGGCGTAGGGCGAGATCTTGGCGAGGAAGGCGCGCTCGTCCGGGTTGGCGACTGAACCGTACTCGCCCACCCACGACGCGCCCGCCGCGATCTGCTCGAAGCGCAGCATGTCCAGCAGCGGCACCTGGATGTCGACCGCGTTCCACAGCTCCGGATGCTCCGTCATCTCGACGCCCATCAGCAGCCCGCCATTGGAGCCGCCCATGATGCCCAGGCGGCGCGGGCTCGTGACCTTGCGGTCGATCAGGTCGTGCGCCACCGCGGCGAAGTCGTCGTAGATGATCTGGCGCTTCGTCTTCAGGCCGGCCTCGTGCCAGGCGGGGCCGAACTCGCCGCCGCCCCGGATGTTGGCCACGACGTAGACGCCCCCGTGCTCCAGCCACAGCTTGCCCATGGTGCCCAGGTACTGCGGCGATTTGGACACCGCGAAGCCGCCGTAGGCGTAGAGGATGGTCGGATGCGTGCCGTCCAGCGCCATGCCCTTGGGGTGCACGATGAAATACGGGATGCGGGTGCCGTCGGTGGAGGTCGCCTCGAACTGCTCGACCTCGTCGCGCGAGGCGTCGAACTGCGCCGGCAGCGAACGCAGCTGTGTGGCGCGGCCACGCGTGCCGTCCACGCGCCACTGGCTCTGCGGCTGCAGGTAGCCCGCGACCGTCAGGTAGGCGGTGGCCGAGTGCGGCGAGGTATCGCTGATGCTGACGGCGGTGTTGTCCGGCAGCGCGATGGCGTTGGCCACCCAGGCGCCGTCCTGCGAGCGCGTGAAGATGGTCGCGCGCCCGCGCACGTTGTCCAGCGTCGTCACCACCAGGCCGCTGCGCGTGCCGGCCACTTCCTCGACGGCCTGCCGCGCGCTCGGCGCGAAGACGATGGTCGGGCGCAGGGCGTCCGGCCTGGCGATGGCCTGGGCGAGATCGACCGCCACCAGCGTGCCCTGGCGGAACTGCGTGCCGGCGGCGGACCAGTCTTCGTCGAGCTTGACGATCAACTGGCCGTCGAACAGCTCGACGACGCTGGCCTTCTTCGGGAGGTTCAGCTTCTTCAGGCCGCCGGGTGCCAGCAGGTAGGTCTCCGACTCGAAGAAGCTGACGCCGCGCTGGATCATCAGCGCGTGGTGCCCCTTCGCGTCGTCCAGCGTGGCCACGTTGACGGACACGTCCGACACCTGGCCGCGGAAGACTTCAGTGGCCGCCGACAGCGGCTGTCCGCGGCCCACGCGCTTGACGATGTAGGCGTAGCCGGAAGCCGTCAGTTCGCCCGGCTTCCATTCGCGCGCGACCACCAGCGAGCCCGGGTTCTCCCACGCGGCGCTCTGCTTGCTCCTCGGCAGCACGAAGCCACCGTCGACGAAGCGGCCACGGCGCAGGTCGAACTCGCGCACGGTGACCGCGTCCTCGCCGCCATCGGACAGCGACAACAGGCACAGGTTCTCGTGCCGCGCCTCGCATTGCGCGCCTTCCCAGACCCAGTTGGCGTGCTCGTCCGCGGACACCTTGTCCAGATCCAGCACGGTCTTCCAGGCCGGGGCGCCGCCGGCGTCGTAGTCCTTGGGCGAGGTCATGCGCCAGATGCCGCGAACGTGCTGGGCGTCCTGCCAGAAGTTCCACACCTTGGCGTCGATCTGGTGGCCGAACGGGATCCGGTCGTTCGACTGCGCGATGGCCAGCGCCTGCTCGTTGAAGCTCGCGAAGCGAGGATCGGCTTCCAGCACCGACAGCGACTTGCTGTTTTCCGCCCGCACCCAGTCCATCGCCTCGGGGCTGTCGACCTTCTCGAGCCAGATGTAGGGATCGCCGGCGTCGGAGGCCGATGGAGCCGACGAGGCGGCGCCGGAGGCGGGAACGGTTTGCGCGGCGGCAGCGCCGATGGCGAACAGGCCGACGAATGCGGCGCGGGTAGGCAGGGACAGGCGAGGCATGGCTTGCTGCGGCAGTTGATCCAGGTCGACCATCATCGCATCCGGCCGTGGCTCGGGTGCCGTCGTCCAGCCCCCGGAATCCACGGCCCGTCGGATCATCCCTGCCATGCCGCCGGTCAGCGCGGGCCGGCAGGCTGGCGGGGAGACTCAGGCTCGACGGCAGAGAGCGCACGGCGGCGGCGCCGCTCCAGGATCTCGAACAAGCCCATGCCGGCGAGCATGGCCAGCACGAATGCCGCGGCCTTGCCTTGGCCCATGCCCAGCGCCACCAGGCCCGGCCCGGGGCAGAAGCCGGCCACGCCCCATCCGACACCGAACAGAAGACTGCCGCCGATCAACCTGGCGTCGACATGGCGCGCGGTTGGCATCACCACGGCCCGGCCGAGCAGCGACACGGACCGGTTCCGCGCCGCGGCGAACGCCATCGCGGCGACCGCGATGGCGCCCGCCATCACCAACGCCAGCGACGGATCCCACGCACCGCCGACATCGAGAAACCCGAGCACCTTGGCGGGGTCAGCCATCCCCGAGAGGATGAGGCCGAGGCCGAAGACCAGGCCTGCAAGAGCCGACATGACAAGGCTCATGAGACAGCCCCGGCACCGAGCAGGTGACGCGTCGCGAAGACGGTGGCGACGCCTGCGCCCATGAAGGCGGCCGTGGCGGCGAGCGAACGCGGCGACCACCGTGAAAGCCCGCAGACGCCGTGGCCGCTGGTGCATCCAGCGCCATAGCGCGTCCCCACGCCCACCAACAACCCGGCCAGCACGACCGCCGCCCAGCTCGCGTCGACCCGCAGCGTCGGCAGCGCCCCAAAGACGGCCCAGGCGGCCGGAGCACCCAGCATTCCAGCCACGAAAGACACTCGCCAGGCGATATCCCCCTTCGAGGGCGCCAGCAGGCCGCCGACGATCCCGCTGATGCCGGCGATGCGGCCGTTGAACAGCAGCAGCATCGCGGCGGCGGCGCCCACAAGAAGCCCGCCTGCCAGCGCCGTCCAGGGGGTGAACGAACTCCATGCTATCGACATCTCACTCCTCGGGGCAATAGAGCTTGTAGAGCACGGCCAACAGCTGCATCGACCTGGGGTCGGCGACGCTGTAGAAGATGCGCTTGCCGTCGCGCCGGGTGTCGACGACGCCTTCGGTTCGCAGCACTGCAAGTTGCTGCGACAGTGTCGGCTGCCGGATGTCCAGTGCCTCCTCGAGCTCGCCGACGCTCATCTCGCCCTGCGAGAGTTGACACAGCAGCAGCAGGCGGTCTTCATTGGCCAGCACCTTCAAGGCGCCGACGGCCTGCCCGGCGGCTTGCCGCAGGCGCTCGGGTCGTACGGTGCGGGCACGGGTCATGGCAATGGTTCACAGTGGCTTGCTTCATTATATGTATTTATATAATATTGATCAATCGATCGAACGGCAGGAATCCGCATGACCGCACACACCACCATCCGCCCGTTCTTCGATCCGAGCACCGGCACGGTGACCTATGTCGTCTGGGCGAATGCGGGCAGGCATGCGGCCATCGTCGACCCCGTGCTCGACTTCGACTTCAAGTCGGGACGAACCGCCACGCACTCGGCAGACAAGGTGGTGGCCTGCGTGCGCGAAGAGCGCCTGGTCGTCGAATGGATCCTGGAAACCCATGCGCATGCCGACCACCTCTCGGGCGCCAGGTACCTGCAGGAGCAACTTGGCGGCCGCATCGCCATCGGCGAGCACATCCGCCAAGTGCAGGCGACATTCAAGAAGCTCTACAACCTCGATCACGACTTCCTGCCCGACGGCAGCCAGTTCGACCACCTGTTCAAGGATGGCGAGGCCTTCACGATTGGCGCCGTCCAGGCGACCGCGCTGCTGGTACCCGGTCACACGCCTGCGGACATGGCCTACCTGATCGACGGCGCGGCCTTCGTGGGCGATACCCTGTTCATGCCGGACGTCGGCTCGGCCCGTGCCGACTTCCCCGGCGGCGACGCGCATGTGCTGTACCGCTCGATGCGGCGCATCCTGGCCTTGCCCGAGCAGACGCGGGTGTTCGTGTGCCATGACTATCCACCCGACGGCCGCCCGCCTCGCTGCGAGAGCACCGTCGCCGAACAGCGCGCCAGCAACATTCATGTGCACGATGGCGTCAGCGAAGACGCCTTCGTCGCCATGCGGACGGCGCGAGACGCCACGCTCGACGTGCCGACCCTGATCCTGCCTTCCATCCAGGTGAACGTGCGAGCCGGACGGCTGCCGCCGGCCGAAAGCGACGGTGTCAGCTACCTGAAGATCCCGTTGAACGTGCTCGGCGGCGGCCGCGGCCCGTGACCACGTCCCAAGCTGGCTACCGGGAACCGTTTGCGTCGGCCGCCGTCACCCGCCACACGGTGTTGCCGACATCGTCGGCAATCAGCAGCGCGCCGTCGCGGTCCTGGGCCACGCCCACGGGTGCGCCATACAGGCTTTTCTCGTCGGGCGAGGCAAAGCCGGTGACCACCGGTTCCTTCACGCCGGTCGGGCGCCCGTTGGCGAACGGGACGTAGCTGACCTCGTAGCCGCTGAGCGGCGAGCGGTCCCAGCTGCCGTGCTCGCCGATGAACGCGCCGCCGCGGTAGTGCGCCGGCAGGTTGGTGCCCGTGTAGAACAGCAGGCCCAGCGGCGCGACGTGCGAGCTGATGGCGAAGTCGGGCACGATGGCCTTGGCGACGAGGTCCGGGCGTTGCGGCATCACGCGACGATCGACGTGATGGCCGTAATAGCTGTAGGGCCAGCCGTAGAAACCGCCGTCCTTGACCGAGGTCAGGTAATCGGGCACCAGGTCGGCGCCGATCTCGTCGCGCTCGTTGACGATGGCCCAGAGCTTGCCGGTCGTGGGCTCCCATTGCAGTCCGGTCGGATTGCGCAGGCCGGACGCGAAGATGCGGCTCGCTCCGGTGGCCACGTCCACCTCCAGCACCGCCGCCCGCCGGTATTCCACGTCCAGGCCGTTCTCGGTGATGTTGCTGTTCGAGCCGATGCCCGCATAGAGCTTCTTGCCGTCCGGACTCGCCAGCAGCGACTTGGTCCAGTGATGGTTGACGGTGCCCGGCAGGTCGGCCAGCTGGGTGCCCGGCGCGTCGATGCGGGTCTGTCCGGGCGTGTAGGGAAACTTGACGATCGCATCGGTGTTGGCGACGTACAAGGTATCGCCGACCAACTGGATGCCGAACGGCGAGTGAAGGTGTTCGAGGAACAGGTGCCGCGTCCAGGTTTCGGAGCCGGGCTCCTTGCGCAGCAGGCTGATCCGGTCGCCGCCCTTGACGCCTTTGCCCGAACCATTCTTCACGATGCCGGCGATCAGCTGCTTGGGCGTGGTCATGCGTTCGCTGCCCGGACTGTTCGATTCGACGACCAGCACGTCGCCATTGGGTAGCGGCAGCAGTTGGCGTGGATGCAGCAGGCCGTCGGCCATCTTCTCGATCTTCAGGCCGGTGGCCACCACCGGATGTCCGCCACCCTTCCAGCCGACGCCCGTGGGCACCTGCATCGGAGGCATCAGGAAATCTCGCGGGGCCGGCAGCACCGGCTCGCTGCCGGTCTGCTGGCGGGGATCGAGCTTGGCGCGCTCATCGCAGGCGCCCAGGGCGCCAAGCAGTGCCAGGCAGGCCAGGCGCAGGGTGGTCGGGGTGTTCATGCGTGCTCCCGTGTTGCGATGACGCGCGTCGTGCGGACCAGATTCGCGATCACGAGGAGAACGACGGTCAGCACGGACAGCCAGAGGCCATCGGGCATCGAGCCGTACGCGTCCCGGCTGTGCACGAACGCGTTGGCGATGGCGGCGAAGATCGCCACCACGTTGAGCCAGAACGACAGCGTCACGGCGAACGGGCGCGGGCGCGGGCCGGTCACCCATACCTGCACCAGGTTGATCAGGCGTGGCACGACCGCGAACAGCAGGCCCAGGGTGATCAGCCAGGCCGCGGCCTTGTCCCAAAGAATCTCGCCGCTCCTTGAGTAGATCGCATCGAAGATCAGGGCGGCCACGAAGAAACCGTAGGGCAGCGGATCCAGCACTCCGAAGACCGCGGCGGCAAACAAGGATCGGCGCGTTTCGACGGCAGGTTTCATGATCGGATTCCGTGGCCTGGGGCCGGTTGGTGGGAACAAGTCGGAGCGCGACGCGGGCGCAAGCTCAGGGCACCGCCATCGCCCGGTCGGCGGCGACCGCGCGTCGTGGCAGGGTGGAGCGCGCGACTTCCCGGCCCTGGGCGATCAAGGCCTCCATGCGTTCGACGGCGTAGTCGAATTCGCCCGAGATGGCGTCGTTGGGCAAGGGCGGCCGGCACAGGCGCACCAGTCGCACCGTGGTGTCCACCGCCAGCGGCTCCGACAGCTTGCCCTGCAGCAACTGGCTGACGGCCCGGAAGGCGATCTCGCGGCCCGACGTCGGCATGCGGGCGGCGGACTGCGAGTACTGCTCCACCGTGACAACGCAGAGCTCTTCCCCGCGGCGCAGGCGGCCGCTGGCTGCCAACGCATCGACCAGGGCGGGGATGGGCGAGGTGCGGTTCAGATCGCCATCCCAG
>JBJMWF010000118.1:0-10758 GCA_045810265.1 Vitreoscilla sp.
ATGCCGGTTCGACGATGAGCGAGGTCGTCGACGCGGCCAAGCGCGTGTCGGCCATCATCGCGGAAATCACGAGCGCGGCGACCGAGCAGAGCCAGGGCATCGGCCAGGTCAACACCGCGGTCACCCAGCTCGACCAGGTAACTCAGCAGAATGCCGCGCTGGTGGAGGAGTCCGCTGCCGCGGCCGAAAGCCTGAAGCTGCAGGCGCAGCAACTGGCCGAGACCGTGCAGCGTTTCCGCCTGTCGGCCTGAACGGCCTTCAGCGCGGCGCCAGGCCCGCGATGTCGGCAAGCAGGCTGTAGGACCTGCGGCGCGCCTGCGCATCGAAGATCGCCGACACCACCATCAGCTCGTCGGCGCCCGAGTACTCGGCGAAGCGCTCGAGGCCGTGGCGCACCGTGTCGGGCGAGCCGACGACGGAGCACGCGAGCATGCTCTCGGCCATCTGCCTCTCGGCCGGCGACCAGTAGCTGTCGATGTCGTCGATGGGCGGCTGCTGCGGGCCAGGACGGCCGCGGCGCAGGTTCGCGAACGATTGCTGGTGCGAGGTGAACAAGCGCTTCGCCTCGGCATCGGTGTCGGCCACGACCACGTTGACGCCCGCCATCGCGTAGGGCGCCTGCAACTGCGCGGAGGGCTTGAACAGCTGGCGATAGAGTTCCATCGCCTGCGTCAGCGCCTCCGGCGCGAAGTGCGACGCGAAGGCGTAGGGCAGGCCCAGCGCGGCGGCCAGTTGGGCGCCGTAGGTGCTCGAGCCGAGGATCCACAGCGGCACCTCGAGGCCCGCACCCGGCACGGCCTGCACCGCCTGGCCCGGGCGGACCGGCTGGAACAGCGCCTGCAGCTCCTGCACGTCCTCGGGGAAATTCTCGGCGCTGCGCGGGTCGCGCCGAAGCGCACGCACCGTCGTCTGGTCCGTGCCCGGCGCACGGCCGAGGCCGCAATCGATGCGCCCCGGGTACAGCGAGGCCAGCGTGCCGAACTGCTCGGCGATCACCAGCGGCGAGTGGTTGGGCAGCATGATGCCGCCCGAGCCGACGCGGATCTGCGAGGTGCCTTGCGCCAGGTAGCCGATGACCACGGACGTGGCCGCGCTCGCGATGCCGGTCATGTTGTGATGCTCGGCCACCCAATAGCGCGTGTAGCCGAGCTTCTCGGCGTGCTGCGCGAGCGCGAGGCTGGCGCGCAGCGCGTCACCGGGCGTCGACCCCTGCTGCACGGGCACGAGGTCGAGGACGGACAGCTTGGGGAAACTGGGGGACGAGATCGAGGACATGGAATCGGGTGACGGGAGACGGAACCGCTACCTTACGACGCATCGTGAGACCGAGGCGGCGGCAGGGGGGAAGGGCCTGCGAGCAGACCGGACGAGCGCTGCTTGCGCAGGTGTCTGGCGCGCCCTTCATCCGCGCCAGAGCGCCGGCGACAGGGCAAGAGTTCGTCGCGGATGATGGGCGGGCCTGACGCCGATCCCGAGCGGGGCCGGCGTCAGGCACCGCCTCGAATCGTGGCCGGCGTGACGGCCGACTTCACTGACCTTGCGCGATCCGAGGCGATGCCAGACACCTATCACCGAACCGGCGCGATCCGAGGCATGCCAGACACCTGTGGCAGCGCTTCGGCGCGCGAGGGATAGGACCCTCAGGCCGGGTTGGCCGGTGTCTTGGCCGACGCCGTTGGCGCGGGGGCGCCCTCGCCCCAACCGCCGCCCAGCGCCTTGATGAGGCCGACGGTCGCCTGGTACTGCGCGGCGCGCACCTGCACCGCGACGCGGCGGTTCGCCAGCTCGCTGCGGCGTGCGTCCAGCAGCTCGAGCTGGCTGACCAGGCCGTTGCGATAGCGGGCGTCGGACAGCACCGTCGCGCGCGTGGCCGCATCGACCGCCACCTTCTGCGCGCCGGCCTGGTCGGCCAGCAGGCGCAGCGAGGCCAGCTGATCCTCGACGTCGCGGAACGCGCCCAGCACCTGCTCGCGGTAGCTCGCGGCGGCGATGTCCCACTGCGCATTGGCGGTCTGCACGCCGGCCTCGCGCCGTCCGCCGTCGAAGACCGGCAGCGACAGCAGCGCGCCGATGCCCCAGGAGCGGGCCGACCACTTGAACAGGTCGCCGAGGTCGGTCGACGCATAGCCGCCGTTGGCCGTGAGGGAGACGTCCGGGAACCAGGCGAGCCGCGCCACGCCGGCGCGCGCCTCGGCGGCCTGCATGGCCAGCTGCGCGGCCGCGACGTCAGGGCGACGGGCCAGCACGGTGCTGGGCACGCCGGCCGGAACGCCGGGCAGGGCGCCCGCCCATTCGGTGGGCGCCAATGCGAACTTGGTTGGCAGCTCACCCAGCAGCACGGCGAGCGCGTGCTCGTGCAGCGCGCGTTCGCGGTCGAGCGCCAGCGCCTGCGAGTTGGTCGCGGCGACTTCGGCCTGCACGCGGGCCAGGTCCAGTTCGGCGACGTCGCCGGCCTGGTACCGGCGCTCGGTCAGGTGCAGCGTGTCCGCATAGGCCGCCACCGTCTGGCGCACGATCTCGCGTTCGGCGTCGAGCGCGCGCAATTCGAAGTAGGCCTGCGCGACATCGGACTGCACGACCAGACGCGTGCTCTGCAGCGCTGCTTCGCGCGACTGCTCGTCCAGCCTGGCGGCGTTGCGGGTCTTGGTCAGCTTGCCGAAGAAGTCGGGCTCCCACGACGCGGTGAGCCCGGCGTTGCCGAGGTTGGCGGCCTGCCCCGGCGCGGCACCGAAGCCGGGCTGGATGGTGGCCCGTTGCACGCCCACCTGCGCGCCGACTTGCGGCAGCAGGTCAGCCTGCGCGTCGCGCAGCAGCGCACGCGCCGCGAGCACGCGCGCGGCGGCTTGCTGGATGTCGGTGTTGTTGGCGGCGGCGCGCAGGACCAGGTCGTCCAGCACCGGATCGGAGAACACCGTCCACCAGGCGCCGCGCGGTTGCGCCTCGGCCGGGCCGACGTTGGCGAAGCGAGCGGCCCCGTCTTCCTTAAACGCGACCGGTGCGGCGGGGGCGGCAGCGGGCGTGAAGGTCGACGTGCTGGCACAGCCGGCCAGCAAGAGCGCGGCCACCAGCGGGATCAGCGAAGTCTTGAGGATTCTTGTCATGGCAATTCCTTTGCGTTGCGACGCGCGGCGCAGGCCGCGCGTCTGCCTTCATCACTCGTCGGGGTGGCGGGGCGCCGCGAGCACTGGCTGCGCGCCGAAGCCGCCGCCGCCATGGCCGCCGTGGCCCGGCGCGACGTTCACCCCCGGCGCCTCGACGTCATGCGGCACCTCGCCGTGCTGCTTGAGCGCGCGGTTGCCCGTCATGGCGCGCAGCAGCACGTAGAACACCGGCGTCAGGAACAGGCCGAAGGCGGTCACGCCGATCATCCCGAAGAACACCGCCACGCCCATCGCATGGCGCATCTCGGAGCCGGCACCGGTTGAAAGCACCAGCGGCAGCACGCCCATCACGAACGCCATCGACGTCATCAGGATCGGACGCAGCCGCAGGCGGCTGGCCTCGATCGCGGCGCGCAGCGGCGTGCGTCCCGCGAACTCCAGCTCGCGTGCGAACTCCACGATCAGGATCGCGTTCTTCGCACTCAAGCCCACCAGCACCATCAACCCGATCTGCGTGAAGACGTTGTCGTCCCCATGCGTCAACCACACGCCGGTCATCGCCGCGAGCAGGCCCATCGGCACGATCAGCAGGATGGCCAGCGGCAGCGTCAGGCTCTCGTACTGCGCGGCCAGCACCAGGAAGACCAGCAGGATCGAGATCGGGAAGATCAGCACCGCGGAGTTGCCGGCCAGGATCTCCTGGTACGTGAGGTCCGTCCACTCGTAGGTGACGCCCGGGGGCAGCGTCTCCTTGGCGATTCGCGCGATGGCATCCTTGGCCTGGCCCGACGAATAGCCGGGGGCCGGGCCGCCGTTGACGTCGGCGGCCAGGAAGCCGTTGTAGCGCATGGCACGCTCGGGGCCGAAGGTCGGCGTCACCTTCATGAGCGCCGACAGCGGCACCATCTCGCCCGAGGTGGAACGCACCTTCAGCAGGCCGATGTCCTCGGCGCGGGCGCGGAAGGCGGCGTCCGCCTGCACGCGCACGGAGTACGTGCGGCCGAACTTGTTGAAGTCGTTCGCGTACAGGCTGCCCAGGTAGATCTGCATCGTGTCGAAGATGTCCGTCACCGGCACGCCCAGCTGCTGTGCCTTGGTGCGGTCGATGTCGGCGTACAGCTGCGGCACGTTGACCTGGAAGCTCGAGTACATGCCCGCGAGTTCCGGCGTGGCGTAGGCCTTGGCCATGAAGGCCTTGAGCGCAGCGTCCATGCCCTTGACGCCCACCGAGCCGCGATCCTCCAGCTCCAGCTTGAAGCCACCCGTGGTGCCGATGCCCTGCACGGGCGGCGGCGGGAACATCACCACGAAGGCTTCCTGGATGCCGGCGAACTGCTGGTTCAACTGCTGCGCGATCGCGCCGGCGCTCAGCTTGGCGCCCTTGCGCTTGTCGAAGTCGTCGAGCGCGACGAACACGATGCCCGAGTTCGAGCTGTTGGTGAAGCCGTTGATCGACAGGCCCGGGAACTGCACCGCGTGCAGCGCGCCCGGCTGCTTGGCGACGATGTCACCCATCTTGCGGATGACGGCCTCGGTGCGGTCCAGCGTGGCGCCGTCGGGCAGTTGCGCAAAGCCGATCAGGTACTGCTTGTCCTGCGGAGGCACGAAGCCGCCCGGCACCAGCTTGAACAGGCCCAGCGTCGACGCCGCGAGCAGCGCGTAGACGACGATCATCACTGTCTTCTTGGAGATCGCCTTGGTCACGCCGCCGCTGTACGCGTCGGCGCCGCGGTGGAACACGCGGTTGAAGGCGGCGAAGAAGCGGCCCAGCACGCGATCCATGCCGCGCGTCAGCGCGTCCTTCGGGGCGTCGTGGCCCTTGAGCAGCAGCGCGGCGAGCGCGGGCGACAGCGTCAGCGAGTTGATCGCCGAGATCACCGTCGAGATCGCGATGGTCAGCGCGAACTGCTTGTAGAACTGGCCGGTCAGGCCCGTGATGAACGCGAGCGGCACGAACACGGCGACGAGCACCAGCGCGATCGCGATGATCGGGCCGGACACTTCGCGCATCGCGCGGTATGTCGCCTCGCGCGGCGACAAGCCGTTCGAGATGTTGCGCTCCACGTTCTCGACCACCACGATCGCGTCGTCGACCACGATGCCGATGGCCAGCACCAGGCCGAACAGGCTCAGCGCGTTGATCGAGAAGCCGAACACGCTCATCACCGCGAAGGTGCCGACCACCGCGACCGGCACCGCCAGCAGCGGGATGATGGAAGCGCGCCAGGTCTGCAGGAACAGGATCACCACCAGCACGACCAGCGCGATGGCCTCGAGCAGCGTGTGCACCACCGATTCGATGGAGGCGCGCACGAACTGCGTCGGGTCATAGACGATCTCGTACTTCACGCCGTCGGGCATGGACTTCTGCAGCTCCGCCATCTCGGCGCGCACGCCGTCGGAGATCGCGATGGCATTCGAGCCCGGGGCCGCGAAGATGGGTACCGCGACGGCTTCCTTGTTGTCCAGCAGCGAGCGCAGCGAGTAGTCGGCGGCACCCAGCTCGATGCGGGCGATGTCGCGCAGGCGCGTGACGGCGCCGTCGGCGCTGGTCTTGACGATGATGTCGCCGAATTCCTGCTCGTTCTGCAGGCGGCCTTGCGCATTGACCGACAGCTGCACGTCGATGCCGTGCAGGTTGGGCGAGGCGCCGACGATGCCGGCCGCGGCCTGCACGTTCTGGCCGCGGATCGCGGTGACGACGTCGCTCGGCGACAGGCCGCGGTTGGCCACCTTCTGCGGGTCCAGCCAGACGCGCATCGAGTAGTCGCCCGAGCCGAACAGCTGCACGTCGCCGACGCCCGGCACGCGCGCGAGGCGGTCCTTGACGTTGAGCACCGCGTAGTTGCGCAGGTAGGTCATGTCGTAGCGGCCGGTGGGCGACAGCAAGTGCACCACCATCGTCAGGTCGGTGGATGCCTTGATCGTCGTGATGCCCAGCGTGCGCACTTCCTCGGGCAGCCGCGGCTCGGCCTGCGCGACGCGGTTCTGCACCAGCTGCTGCGCCTTGTCCGGGTCGGTGCCCAGCTTGAAGGTGACGGTCAGGGTCATCAGGCCATCGGTGGTCGCCTGGCTGCTCATATAGAGCATGCCTTCGACGCCGTTGATCTGCTCCTCGATCGGCGTGGCCACCGTGTCGGCGATGACCTGCGGGTTGGCACCCGGATAGTTCGCGCGCACGACGATGGACGGCGGCACGACGTTCGGGTATTCGGAGATGGGCAGTCCGCGCACGGCGATCAGGCCGCCGAGGAAGATCAGCAACGACAGGACGCCGGCGAAGATCGGGCGGTCGATGAAGAATTTGGAGAGGTTCACGAGGTGCTCCCGGGGGAGTTTCAATGTTTGGGTTGTGAGCCAAGCTCTCGGGAAGCGAGGATCACCATCCGAGCCGAACCGAGCTCCCCCTTGGGGGGCAGCGACGGAGGAGCGTGGGGGTCGTCAGGTCCCGTCGCTGAACTTCATGGCGACCACTTGAGGTGCGACCAACGAGCCGGGACGCACGCGCTGCAGGCCGTTGACGACCACGCGTTCGTTGGGCTTCAAGCCCGACGTCACGACCCGCAGGCCGTCGACGTTGGCGCCCAGGGTCACCTCGCGGTAGTTGGCCTTGTCGTCCGGGCCCACCACCATCACGAACTTCTTGCTCTGGTCGGTGCCGACCGCGCGCTCGTTGATCAGCAGCGCAGGATCGGTCTTGACCGCGCCCATGCGCAGATGCGCGAACTGGCCCGGCATCAACGTGCCGTCGGCGTTGTCGAACACGGCGCGTACGCGCACGGTGCCGCTCTTGGCGTCCACCTGGTTGTCGACCAGCTGCAGGTGGCCGGCGATCGGCGTGGCCGTGTCGTCGACAGTGCCCATCTGCACCGGGATCTTCTCGATCTGCGCGCGCGCGCTGGCGCCCGCGGGCAGCTCGCGCAGCGCGCGCGTGACGACCTGCTCGTCGGCATCGAAGCTGGCGTAGATCGGGCTGACCGAGACCAGCGTGGTCAACACCGGCGCGCCCGGACCGGCGGCCACCAGGTTGCCGGTGGTGATCTCCAGCTTGCCGACGCGGCCCGACACCGGTGCGCGCACCTGCGTGTAGCCCAGGCTGAGCTTGGCGGTCTGCAGCTGGGCCTGCGCGGCGCGCAGGTTGGCGTCGGCCTCGCTTTGCGCGTTCAGGCTGTCGTCGTACTCGCGCTGCGAGATCGCGTGGTCCTGCAGCAGCTGCTTGGCGCGGTCGTAGTTGCTCTTCGCGTTGGTCAGGCGTGATTGGGCGGCGAAGACCTGGGCTTGCGCGCGATCGACGTCGGCTTGATACGGCGCCGGATCGATGGTCAGCAGCAGGTCGCCGGCCTTGACTAGCGCGCCTTCGCGAAAGTGCACGCCCTGCACGGTGCCGGCGACACGCGAGCGGATGTCCACACGCTCGACCGCTTCCAGCCGTCCCGAGAATTCATTCCAGGTGGCCACGTCGCTCTGCACGACAGTGGCGACCGAGACCGGCGTCGCCTGGACGGCGGGCGACGGCGTGGCGACGGCCGCGCCGGACTGGAACATGAACGCGGCGGCGATGGAAGCGGCCACGGCCGTCAGCGTGGTGCCGGCGACCCAGAGGCGGCGGCGAGCTTTGAGCGGAACCTGGTTCATGGGAACTCCTGAATTGGTACGAGATCGAAGAAAAGTGAGTGCTCGAGAACTTTTGGACAAAGCAGCGGCTGAACCAGGCGTTGCCTGGCTTTTTGCTGACCGACCGGGAAAGTTTTATCGTAGCGATCGCTACGACATATGGCACAATGTAGCCAAGCCACAAGGGCACGTCAACACATTTTCGTATCGAACGCTATGAAAAAGACGAATGAGACAACGGAGGGCGTCGCGCTGGCCGAGGCGCCCGAGGCCATGCCAACCGCCAAGACGCCACGCAAGCCGCGCGGCCGACCGCTGTCGTTCGATCGCGATGCCGCCCTCGAGACGGCGATGCACGTGTTCTGGGAACGCGGCTACGAGGCTGCCTCCATCGCCGACCTCACGTCCGCCATGGGCATCACGCCGCCCAGCCTGTACACCGCGTTCGGCGACAAGGAACAGCTCTTCCTGGAAGCCATCGAGCGCTACGCGCTGGGCTACGGCAGCGCCGGTGCCCGCGCGCTGGACGAGGAGCCGACCGCCCGCGGGGCCATCGAACGCTGGCTGCTCGAGGCCGCCAACGAACTGACCCAGCCCTGCCACCCCAAGGGCTGCATGGTGGTGATGGCCGCTACCAACTGCTCGGCCGCGGCCGAACGCGTGCAGGACGCGCTGTTGCTGCGCCGAACCGAGGCGATCGCCAACGTCGGCCGCCGCATCCAGGGCGGCATCGACAGCGGCGAGCTGCCACCCGACACCGACGCCAAGGACCTGGCCAACTTCTACGCCACCATCTACCAGGGCATGTCGATGCAGGCCAAGGATGGCGCGACGCACGAGAGCCTGCTGGCGACGGTGCGCAGGGCAATGCGGTCGTGGCCGCGGGCCTGAGCGCGACGCCGCCAGACGCCACCCCAAAAGCAAAAGCCCGCAGCAAGCGGGCTTTTTTCTTCCGGACGACGTGACGGATCACGAAGACGGTATGCGGGCACAAGGTGACGGGTTCCTGGATTCCGCCCAATATGCGGTCGATTGCGTGCCTGCAATGAACTCATTATGGGGTTGCTTTGTGACAGATCAATGTAGGGCGATCCGCCTTTTGGTCGACACCCCTTAGGGTGCCGGGCTCGCGCTCACGCGGGACGCACGTGCGCGCGCAAGCGCGCGATGGCGCGCGCGTAGTCGTCCGAGCCGAACACCGCCGAGCCCGCGACCAGCGCATCGGCACCGGCGTCCACCGCCTGCCAGGCGTTGTCGCCGTTCTGCCCGCCGTCGACCTCGATGTACGGATTGAGGCCGCGCGTATCGCACAGGCGGCGCAGCGCGCTGATCTTCGGCAACACCTCGGGCAGGAATTTCTGGCCTCCGAAGCCCGGGTTGACCGTCATCACGAGCACGACGTCGCACAAGTGCAGCACGTGCTCGGCGAAAGCGATGGGGCTGCCCGGGTCGATGACGACGCCCGCCTTCTTGCCAAGCTCGCGGATGCGCGACAGCACGCGATGCAGGTGGATCGTCGAGGCCGGCTCGCACTGCACCAGCAGGTGATCGGCACCGGCCTTGACGAAGTCCTCCAGCATGCGCTCGGGCTCGACCATCATCAGGTGCACGATCAGCGGCTTGCGCGTCGCGCGGCGGATGGCCTCGATCACGACCGGGCCGATGCTGATGTTGGGCACGAAGCGCCCGTCCATCACGTCGACATGGATCCAGTCCGCGCCCGCGGCGTCGACGGCGCGCACCTCTTCGGCCAGGCGGCCGAAGTCGGCGGACAGGATGGACGGCGCGACGACGAGCGGGTTGCCCATGGACCCTCGCTCAGCTCGGGGAGGTGGCGGTCAGCCGGGTCACCTTCTCGCTGAGACCGCCGATCAGCGAATTCCAGGACTTCACGAACGAGTCGCCGCCATCCTTCTGCAGCTTGAGCGCGAGCGCGTCGATGTCCACGCCCTGGCGGCGGATCTCCTCGAGCGTCTGCTCGGCGTAGCCGCCGTCCATCGGCATCGGCTGGCCCACATGACCGTCCTTGGCGAACGCCTTGAGCGTCTTCTCCGGCATGGTGTTGATGGTGTCGGGGGCGGCCAGGGCCTCGACGTACAGCGACGCCGGCGACGCCGGATCCTTGGTGCCGGTGCTGGCCCACAGCAGGCGCTGGGGATGCGCGCCCGCGGCCGCGAGCTTCTTCCAGCGCTCGGAAGCGAGCAGTTCACGATAGGCCTTGTAGGTGCGCATCGCGATGGCGATGCCCAGCCGATTCTGGAATTCGGCCGACACCGTCTCCTTGGCGCCGGCATCCCAGCGGCTGACGAAGACCGACGCGACCGATTCGACCACCGGCGACTTGCCGTCGTTGAGCCGGCGCTCGATGCCCTTCATGTAGGCCTGGGCCGCGGCCAGGTACTGCTCACGCGAGAACAGCAGGGTGACGTTGACCGGGATGCCGCTGTAGATCGATTCCTCGATCGCCGGGATGCCCTCAGGGGTACCCGGAATCTTGATGAACAGGTTCTTGCGGCGGGCCTGGGCATGCAGGCTGGCGGCGGCCTGCACGGTGCCGCGCGTGTCGCTGACCAACATCGGCGACACCTCCAGCGAGACCCAGCCGTCGACCCCGCCGGTGGCCGCGTGCACCGGCGCGAACAGGTCGGCCGCGTTCTGCAGGTCCTCGACGGCCAGCGCGAAGAACAGGTCCTCGACGGAACGGCCTTCGCGCGCCATCTGGCCGATGGCGTCGTCGTAGGCGTCGCCTTCGCCCATCGCCTTCTCGAAGATCGTCGGGTTCGACGTCAGGCCGGTGACCGAGTAGTCGGAGATCAGCTTGGCGAGCGAGCCGTCGCGCAAGGTCTCGCGGCTGATGTTGTCGATCCAGAGGCTCTGACCGAGCTCATGGAGTTGCTGCGTGGCGTTCATGGGCGGCTCCTGATAGAGGGAACCACCCGGCAATATTCGTGCGTGCCAGATCGCCGATGTGGTCGACGACGATATCGGGGGCCGGATATTTCGCCGCCTCGATCGTGTCGAGCGCGTAATGGCCCTGTCGCGG
>JBJMWF010000119.1:0-3601 GCA_045810265.1 Vitreoscilla sp.
GCCAGCAGGCCGGCCATGTCCAGCACCAGCACGCGCTTGTTCTTCAGCGTCTCGGGCACCTCGCCGGCGACGATGCGCTGCGCCAGGCCTTCGACGATGGCCGTCTTGCCGACGCCCGGCTCGCCGATCAGCACCGGGTTGTTCTTGCTGCGGCGCTGCAGCACCTGGATCGCGCGGCGGATCTCGTCGTCGCGGCCGATCACCGGGTCGAGCTTGCCCTTGCGCGCGCGCTCGGTCAGGTCGAGCGTGTACTTCTTGAGCGCTTCGCGCTGGCCCTCGGCCTCGGCCGAGTCGACGGTGGCGCCGCCGCGCACGGCGTCGATGGCCGACTCCAGCGCCTTGCGCGTCAGCCCATGGCCCCGCACCACGCCGCCGATGTCGGTCTTGGAATCGGCCAGCGCCACCAGGAACATCTCGCTGGCGACGAACTCGTCGCCGCGCTTGCCGGCCTCCTTCTCGGCCTGTTGCAGCAGCTGCAGCAGGTCGCGGCTGCCGGAGACCTGGCCGCCGCCCTGCACCTGCGGCAGGCCGGCGATGAGGTTGTCCATCGCGGTCTTCAGGCCGGCGGTGTTGGCCCCCGCGCGGTCGAGCAGGGACTTGGGGCCGTCCGGCTGCGCCAGCATGGCTGCCAGCACGTGCGCCGGTTCGACGTAGGGGTTGTCGCGTGCCACGGCGGCGCTCTGGCCATCCGCCAGGGCCTGCTGGAACGCAGTCGTCAGCTTGTCGAGTCGCATCTTGAAAATCCTTTCAAACTGCCACGACAGATGGGTGCGGCCGTTCAGCTTTCAAGCGGCGGCAAGGGAGATGCCGCTGGCGTGCGCCCAAGCGCCCGCACCCCCGAGTGTGGGCCTTTCCGTCGATTCGCCCCATGCGCCAGCTCAAGCGAACCTGCGCCTGCAGCCGCGAGCCGCCGGTCAGTCGGGTTCGTTGAGCGTGCGGTAGTGCCCGGCGTGATAGACCAGCGGCGTCGAGGCCGAGCCGCCGATGCGCTCCACCTCGCCGATGAACAGCACGTGGTCGCCCGCCGCGTGATGGCTGCGGCGCCGACACTCGAACACGGCGACGCAGCCGGCCAGCAGCGGCGCCCCGCCCTGCCCGTCCGTCCACTCGCCCGCGTCGAACTTGGCGCTTGACGGCCGCGCGAACCGGCGCGACAAGTCGACCTGGTCGGCCGCCAGCACGTTGACCGCGAAGTGGCTCGCGTTGGTGAAGGCGTCGATGGTGGAGCTGGCCACACGCAGCGACCACAGCACCAGCGGCGGGTCGAGCGACAGCGCGTTGAACGAGTTGGCCGTCAGCCCGATCGGCTCGCCCTGCTCGTCGCGGCAGGTGACGATGGTCACGCCGGTGACGAAGCGCCCCAGCGCCAGCCGCAGCTCGTCCGGCCCCAGCTCGGTGGCCGGCAGCTCGGGCACCACCGGCGGCTCGTCGTCGCGATCGGGAACCATGTCGGCATCGCTCAATTCAGCACCCAACGGCCGATCTGCCAGCCCAGCGCGGCCGCAAGCAGCGCGCCGCAGACATGCACCAGCGTGTGCACGATCGCCACCGCCCACTGCCCCTTGATCATCAGCCCCAGCGACTCGCCCGAGAACGACGAGAACGTCGTCAACCCGCCCAGCACCCCCGTGACCAGCAGCAGCCGCAGGCCTTCGGACGGCATGCGCTCGAACGCGACGATCGAAAAGCCGATGCACAGCCCGCCGACCAGGTTGGCCACCAGGATCCCCGGCGCGATCGGCCAGTCCAGCGACGCCAGCCCGATCACCAGCCGCCAGCGCATCAGCGCCCCCACGCCCCCGCCCAGGCCGACGGCGGCCCACTGCGCCCAGGGCGACAACGGCGGGATCACGGCAGAGGTGGCAACGAGAGGACTGACGCTCATGGCGGGGCGAGGCGGGGCGAGGAAGTGAGGTGGGTGCGGGAGGACTGCCCGGGCGACTGCCGGATCGAGCATGGCGGCGCGCGGGCTTGATGCCATTGTCTCAAACACCGGCGAGCCCTCGTTCGGCGCCGTCGCCAGAGCGCCCCTCTCTGTCGACGAGCGCTCATCCCGTCAAGGCGCACGCCTCCCTGTCAATGTGCGCCTCTCGCTGTCAATGCGAGCGCCCCTCCTTATCAACGTGCGCCTTCAGCCGTCATCCTGCGCGCAGTCGCAGGATCCACCCCCGCCAAGGCGCCACCGCATCACGAGCCCCCGCCGCAGCCCCCCAAACATCCCACACCCCCTCCCCTAGTTGTCCGCTTGAGATACCGCAACCCGTATCTGCAAAATCGCCCACCGCCCGGCAAGGGGCCGCAGCGGCGTCAACAACCACAGGGAGAACAACCATGAACACCAACGTGATCGCCAAGCGCAATCTGTTCGACATCCCCGCCGAAGACCTCCAAGCCGTCCAGGCCGCCGTCCAGACCTTGCAGGCCAAGCTCGTCCCCCACCTCGTCAACATCGGCCCCGACGAGAAACGGGCCTTGGTCAAGATGGGAAGCAAGAGCGTGGATTTCGTGTCCAAGACGCTCACCTACGCCAACACCAACCCGCAGTTCAAGCCGGCCTTCGTCGACATCGACACGTTCTCGAGCGACGTCACCGCCTTTGGCGTGCTGCGCTCGCTGCACCAACCCGTCAGCCAATTGGCTGACATGCTGGACGACAGCCTGGCGCTGACCGGCAGCGACGCCATGACCGCGGCGCTGGCGTATTACCAGTCGGTCAAGAGTGCCAACAAGCTGAATGTGCCGGGGGCGGCGACGATCACGGACGATCTGTCCACGCGCTTCGCCGGCCAGGGCGCGCGTGCGCCGGGCAAGGCGCCGACGGCCGCCTAAAGTCCGCCTCGCTCGGGCGCTGACTGGATAAAACCCAGCGGTCGAATCTCCGGGCGTGTGAACCAGCGCTGCGGGCCCGGGTTTGCCCCGGCTCGAGGCGCACATGGCGGCACCCGACCGATTCCCTTGGGCGACCGCCTCCCCTCCGATGCGAACGCTGGTACTGCGTGCATGGCCGTCATTCGTGCGCGGTCGCCGCGAGCAAGAGAAGGCCCCAGTAGCGGTCCTCACCGGCACCGATCCTCGCCCGGAAGCTGTCATTGTCCCGTGTACCGGCAGATGGCAGCTATCGCTGCAATGCCGACGCCTGACCCACTCACGGCAGCCTCGCTAGGTGTCGGAGAAAAAGGGCGGACGCTACTGCCGTTCGATGCGGAAATCTGAGACGATTGACGGACGGATGGTTGAAGCTTGCACTTTGACTGCAGACTGACGACAGAATACGCCCGCCGGGTCTTGGACTACGGTTCGCGGCATTTAGGGAGAATCAATTGGCGGTTCAGGTCACGATCAACAATCTGAAGGGCATCAAGACATTGGTCTTTGACGTACCGATGCAAGGCGCGTTTGTAATCACCGGAGCAAACGGATGCGGCAAGACGTCGTTGCTAACTGTCTTGCATAGGATGGGCGCTCACAATGCCTTTCAGACTGGCCTACCTGGAGGAAAAAAGGCCTCAAGCATCGATGGGATCGATGACACAAGCATTCAATACGATGTGAATTCGAAGTCGGTCGTCTATAAATACAACAGCACTCGCTGGTCCGCGAC
>JBJMWF010000120.1:0-4787 GCA_045810265.1 Vitreoscilla sp.
CTGCACGCTGGAGGCCCACCTGTTCGCGGAGGCCACCGACAAGTTCGCCGCGCTGGGCGCCACCGTCATCGGCATCTCGCACGACGACATCGCCACGCAGCTCAAGTTCTCCAAGGAAGAGTGCCGCGACAAGTTCGCCGTAGCCGCCGACCCGCAGTCGGCCATCATCAAGTCCTACGACGCCAAGATGGCCGTGATGCCCTACTCCGACCGCATCTCGTACGTGATCACGCCGGACGACAAGATCCTCTATACCTACTCCAGCCTGGATCCGGCCGACCACGTCAACAAGACGATGAAGGCGGTGCAGGACTGGCGCACCACCCACAAGCAGTAATGAAAAGGGGCCCGCGCGGGCCCCGTTTTTGTTGACGGCCGGACGCTTCAATCCAGCAGCGCGCTCGCAAACTCGCGCGCATTGAAGGTCTGCAGGTCCTCCAGCTTCTCGCCCACGCCGATGAAGTAGACCGGGATCACCTTCTTGCCCGATTGCGCCGCGCGGTCGCGCGACCACAGCGCGATGGCGGCCAGCACGCCGCCCTTGGCCGTGCCGTCGAGCTTGGTGACGATCAGTCCGGTCAGATCGAGCGCGGCGTCAAAGGACTTCACCTGCTCCAGCGCGTTCTGGCCGGTGTTGCCGTCGATCACCAGCAGCACCTCGTGCGGCGCGCTGCCGTCGGCCTTGGTGATCACGCGCTTGATCTTCTTGAGCTCTTCCATCAGGTGCAACTGGGTCGGCAGGCGGCCGGCGGTGTCGGCGATGACGACGTCGCAACCTCGCGCCTTGCCGGCCTTGACCGCATCGAAGGTCACCGACGCCGGATCGCCGCCCTCCTGGCTGACGATCTCGACCTGGTTGCGATCCGCCCAGACCTCGAGCTGCTCGCGCGCCGCGGCGCGAAAGGTGTCGGCCGCGGCCAGCAGCACCTTGCACCTGGCCTGCGCCAGATGGCGCGTCAGCTTGCCGATGCTGGTGGTCTTGCCGGCGCCGTTGACGCCCGCCACCATGATCACGGTCGGCTCGTGCTCGCCCACCATCAGCGAGCGCTCCAACGGCGCGAGCAGGTCGACGATCGCGTCGGCCAGCAAGGCCTTGACCTGCGACGGCTCGGTCGACCCGGCGGCCTTCACGCGCTGCTTCAAGTCCTTGAGCAGATGCTCGGTCGCCCGCACGCCGGCGTCGGCCATCAGCAGCGCCGACTCCAGTTCCTCGTACAGCTCCTCGTCGATGCGCGCGCCGGTGAACACCTGCGCGATGCCGCTGCCGGTACGCGCCAGCCCCTTGCGCAGACGCTGGAACCAGGCCTCGCGCGGCGCCTCGGTGGCGGGCGCGGGCGGCGGCGGAGCCGCGACGACGGGCGCGCTCGGCGGCGGCGCCGGTTCGGGCGCGCCGGTGAACATGCGCTTGAGAAAGTCCAGCGGCGCGACGACGGGTTCCGGAACAGGCGCTGCCACCGGTGCGACGGAAGTCGCAGCCTCCGCGGCGGGGACTTGCGAGCTTGCAGGTGCAGCGGTGGTCAGCTTCGCCGGCGTTGGCGCAGGCGTGGGCGCAGGCGCCGGCCGAGGCGCGGGTACGGGCGCGGCCGCAGGCGTGGAGACGCCCTGAGGAGCGGGCGCGGCCACAGGCGTCGAGACGCCGACAGGCGCAGGCGCGACCGCCGGCGACTCCACCGCGGGAATCACGTCCGGCATGCGCTGCGTCTCCCACGGGGAGCCGGAGTCGGTTTTCTTGCGGAAGAAGCTGAACATGGAGAAGCGGTCTGAGAAGGCGGGCCGGCGGACGCTCAATGGTCGGGGCAGACGGGCGCGATGCAAGCCCGAAAGGTCTTTTTCGCCATTGTGCCGGCAAGCTCTTCCCCATCAGCCAAAAAGTTGCATATAATGGCAGGCTTGGCGCTTTAGCTCAGCCGGTTAGAGCGACGGAATCATAATCCGCAGGTCCGGGGTTCGAATCCCTGAAGCGCCACCAGACCCCGAAAAGCCTTGCAGGCCCGATGACCTGCAAGGCTTTTTCCATTTCAGGACGCCGTTTGCCGGTGTCCCCTGCGCTCCGTCCACACCACGCCCGCAACGAAAGTTCTGAGCGTGCACTTGGTCCGCATCCTTTTCTCCCAGCCCGCCTGTCGAGTGGGGCAACAAGCCATGCGCAGGTCGGCAAGGTGTTGCCGATCCGGCGCGAGTCCGACCCGGTCCTGGTCCAATCACCCACTTGGCAGCCGCGTTGATGCTTTCCCGGCCGGCATGTTCTGTCCGGGGACTTGAGTATTCGCTGCGCCGGCCAAGCCGAAGGGGCGACGGCGATGGACGAGATACCAGGCCGCCGGCATCACCAGCATGCTCAGCAGGGGAGCCGTCACCATGCCACCCACCATGGGCGCGGCGATGCGCGTCATGACCTCCGAGCCGGTGCCTGTCGCCCACATCAAGGGAAGAAGACCGGCCAGGACGACCGAGACGGTCATCGCTTTCGGGCGCACTCGCAGCACTGCTCCCTCGCGGATGGCCGCCAGCAGGGTCTCCTCGTTGTCAGGTTCACCGCCCGCCAGGCGCCTGGCGTGGGCTCCCTTGAGATAGACGAGCATGACCACGCCGAATTCCGCGGCCAGGCCGGCCAGCGCGATGAACCCGACGGCCGTGGCCACCGAGACGGCGTGTCCCAGCGCCCAGACCAGCCACAAGCCGCCAATCAGGGCGAATGGAACCGCCGCCATGACCAGCGTGGCGTCGCTGAACGAGCGGAACAGCAGGTAGAGCAGGACGAAGATGACCGCAAGCGTCAGGGGCACCACGACCTTGAGGCGCTCGATGGCTCGCTCGAGGTATTCGAACTGCCCTGACCAGGAGACGGCGTAGCCAGGCGGCATCTCCACTTGCCTGGCCACCGCCGTCTGCATGTCCGTGACGACGGAACGCAGGTCTCGTCCGCGCACGTCGACGTACACCCATCCCGACAGGCGCGCGTTCTCGCTGCGAACCATTGGCGGCCCATCTGCGACGGAAAGTCGCGCAACGTCTTGCAGCAGCACCGTCGCGCCCTTGGCGGTGACGAACGGCAACGTCCTCAGCCGCTCCAGGGAGTCGCGAATTTCACGCGGATAGCGGACGTTGATGGGGTAGCGCTCTCGTCCCTGGACAACCTCACCAACTTCGTCGCCGCCAATGGACGTCGACACGACTGCCTGGACGTCTGCCACCGACAGGCCATATCGAGCCGCTGCCAGGCGGTCGACATCGACGTCGATGTAGCGACCACCGGTGAGCCTCTCGGCCAGGGCCGACGAGACTCCTGGCACGTTCTTCACGGCGGCCTCGATTTGCGTCGTCAGTCGGTCGATGGTTGCCAGGTCTGCACCGGCCACCTTGACGCCGACGGGGCTCTTGATGCCGGTGGCCAGCATGTCGATGCGGTTTCGAATCGGTGGCACCCACACGTTCGAGAGTCCGGGAACCTTGACGATGCGGTCGAGCTCATCGACGAGTCTGTCCGGCGTCATTCCAGGGCGCCACTGGTCTCGCGGCTTGAACTGGATGGTGGTTTCGAACATTTCCAAGGGTGCCGGGTCAGTCGCCGTGTCGGCGCGACCAGCCTTTCCGAACACGGTCGCCACCTCCGGCACCGTCTTGATGAGGCGGTCCGTCTGCTGGAGCAGCTGTCCAGCCTTCGACGCTGACAGTCCCGGAAGCGCCGACGGCATGTACAAGAGGTCTCCCTCGTCGAGCGCCGGCATGAATTCGCTGCCAAGCCGCATGACCGGAACGGCTGTCACGACGAGCATCAGGGCCGCGACAAGAAGCGTCAGCTTGGGAAAGCGCAGCACGGCCTCCAACGCCGGTCGGTAGACCGCGATGAGGAACCGCGTCACGGGATTGGCTGTCTCCTTGGGAATGCGACCGCGAATGAGGTACCCCATCAGCACAGGGGCCAGCGTCACCGACAAGCCAGCGGCCGCCGCCATGATGGTGCTCTTGGTGAAAGCCAGCGGCGAGAACAGGCGACCTTCCTGCGCCTCGAGGGTGAAGACGGGCAGGAAGGACAGGGTGATGACCAGCAGCGAGAAGAACAGCGCCGGCCCTACTTCGACCGAGGCCTCGGTGACCAAGGCCCAACGCTCTGCCGCCGTGGGCAATCGGCCGTGCTCGTGCTCGAAGGCCTCCAGCTTCTTGTGGACGTTCTCGACGAGGATGACCTGGGCGTCGAGCGCGGCGCCGATGGCGAGTGCGATGCCACCCAGCGACAGGATGTTCGCGCTCAGGCCCTGCAGTCGCATGACGATGAACGCAGTCAAGAGCGCCACGGGCAGCGTGATGACCGCAACCAACGCCGACCGCAAGTGGAAGAGGAAAAGCGCGCACACCAGGGCAACGGCGATGAACTCTTCGACGAGCTTGTGCTGCAGGTTGCCGACCGCACGGTCGATGAGTTGCGACCGGTCGTAGGTCTCGACCACTTCGACGCCCGCAGGGAGGCTTGCCTTCAACGCTTGAAGCTTCGCCTTGACCGCCGCGATGGTCGTACGCGCGTTCTTGCCTGAGCGCATGACGACGACACCTCCGGCGACCTCGCCCTCCCCATTGAGCTCGGCGATGCCTCTGCGCATCTCTGGTCCAAGTTGCACCGTCGCGACGTCGCGCAGCAGCACGGGCGTCGCACCCGAGACCGAGAGCGGAATGGTGCGGAAGTCGTCGAGCGATTTGAGGAAGGCACGAGACCGAACCATGTATTCGGCCTCGGCCATCTCGACGACAGACCCACCGGAGGACTGGTTGGCGGCCTGCAGTGCCTTGAC
>JBJMWF010000121.1:0-4118 GCA_045810265.1 Vitreoscilla sp.
CCTGCGTCGCACGCTGGAGGACGCAGATGCCGCAGTCAACCTGGTCGCGATCCTCCACGGCAGCTCGGCCCGGTTCCATCAGGTGCACGTCCAGCTGCCGGAACTGCTGGGGCGCGAGATCCGGCGAGTCGGCGGGAGGCGGCTGGTGCATGTCAGTGCCCTGGGCGTGTCCGAGTCGGGCACGAGCGACTATCTGCAGTCCAAGAGCCGGGGCGAGCGCCTCGTGACGGACGAATGGCCAGACACGACGGTCCTTCGTCCCTCCGTGATCTTTGGAGCCGAAGACCGCTTCATCAACACGTTCGCCCGCCTGCAGCGACTCGCGCCGTTCGTGCCCTTGGCCTGCAGCGAGGCGCTGTTCCAGCCGGTCTGGGTGGAGGACGTCGCCAGCGCAATCGTCGAATGCCTCGAACGCAGCGCCACTGCGGGCCGGATCTACCAGTGCGCAGGGCCCGCGGTGTTGACGCTGCGCGAGCTGGTCGGACGCGCGGGACGATGGGCCGGCGTCGAGCGGCCCGTCGTGCCTTTGCCGCTGGCCCTGGCACAGGCCCAGGCCTGGCTCATGGAGCGCCTGCCGGGCGAACCGCTGATGTCGCGCGACAACCTCCGTTCGATGCAGACGCCCAACGTCGTCGCGGACGGCTGGCCGTCGCTGCAAGACCTCGGAATCGTGCCGCGATCGCTCGAAGACTATCTGGCGCGAACGGTGCCCTTCAGTGGCCAGTCGAGTTGATCTGCGCGCTGACCCGCGGCCATCCCGGCATCGGCCGCGGGACTGCGGCAGGCGCGCCGGTCCGCCGTCAGAGTCCCACCACCGTGCTGGCCAGTCTGGCGATCCAGCTGTCGAAGACCAGGCGCCCGTCCACCGCCGCCAGGCAGATGCACTCGCCTCGGGCCTGGACGACGGGCTGATGAAGGATGTCCTCGTCGGCCTCGTCGAAATCGCCTTGGCCGAAGACGGCGCGCCCGTCATCGAAGGCTCCGTGCAGAACCTGCGTGAGTTCGGTGCCCGTGTGCGTGTGCCGCGGCAGGCACTTGCCGGCGCCGATGCGCAGCAGCAGCACGTTTGCCTGGGCATCGTAGGGCACCGTCACGCGGCTCCAGCGCATGCCGGGGCCCATCGGACGCCAGCGCGACACCTGGCAATGCCGCAAGGCGCGGGGCCAGTTGCAGCCTGCCGGCAGCGGTGGTTTGGGACGCACGAGCGGCGCCGGAGGAAGCGACACCTGGCCGTCCAGTCGACCCAGCACCGCCTCGAGCGCACCCTGAGCCAGTGGCTTGTCCTGAGCGTCGATCAGCAGCCCGCCGCCGACGCGCTCGAAGTCCAGGACGACCTGCCGGCACCGCGCGCACGACTCCAGGTGGGTTTCCAGCAGCAGCGCCGGCCCGGTGCCGAGCGCGCCGCCCGCATGCGCCAGCAGCAGCGCATCGTCGGGATGATGGCGAATCACGGCCGGCACTCCTCGAGCAGCACGCGCAGAGATGCCGCGGCGCGGCGCAGCTTGGTCTTGACGGTACCGAGCGGCATCTTCATCTGTTGGGCGATGCGGGAGTGCGACATGTCCTCATAGAAGGAAAGTTGAACGAGCAGGCGCTCGTCATTGGTCAGCCGGGACATCGCGGAGCGGACGCGTTCGTCATGCTGGCGCCGGTCCATGGCGTGCTCCTGGCCGAAGGCCGGGTCGGCGACCTGCTCGACCGCCCTGTCGTCCAGCGTCGTCCAGGCGGAGTGGATGGCACGACGGCGATCGACGCGAAGGTTGCGTGCGATCGTGAACAGCCATGACCCGACGCTCGCCCGGGACGAGTCGAACTGGGCGGCCTTGCGCCACAGCAGCACGAAGGCGTCCTGGACCAACTCCTCGGCTTCATCGCTGGTGCTGCCGGTCTTCCACAGCCAGCCCTTCAACTTCGGCCCGAAGTGCGTGAACAGGCATCCGAAGGCTTGCCTGTCCTGGTGTCTGGCGACGGCGTCCATCCAGGCGTCGAGTTGGGCGCCTGGATCGGCCGCCGCTGGCGGGGAGGAGGACGCCACGAGCGTCAGCCGCGGGCGCGAGCCGACACGGCCGCCCGGTTCTGGCGGGAGGGCGGCTTGCGGGAGGGGAGCGTCCATGTCACGGATACGTTCGAACGCTGATATTGGATTTCCCGATCGGGGGGCGCATGTTGATCCATCGAGGGACCTTGCCGCGCCGGCGACGAACGCGCTCGACAGCGACAGGGGCCACGAGGCATTGTGTCCCGGCGCGCGCTCATCGGGTCGAGCGCATCTGTCGCACTGCCTGGAATCGAACTCGACCTCCAGGCGCAACGTCGAGCAAGCCTCAAGCCTGCAGGCGCAGGTCCTTGCGGATGCCCGCATCCAGCAGGCGGGCCGGCACGAAGCGGCGCATCAGGCGCACGCGGCTGGCCAGGCCGGGGGCGTAGCGGATCCTGGGCTGCGGCGCCGTGGCCGCCTTCAGCACGATCTCGGCGACGACCTCGGGGCCGTCGGCCGTCACGAGGATCTCCTTGACGCGTTTCTCCACGCTCGTGCGGACCTCGCGATAGGTGTCCAGCGGCGCATCGGGCTTCATCAGGTTGGCGTCGAAGGGCGTGTTGATGTAGGCCGGCTCGACGAGCGAGACGCGGATGCCCAGCGTGCGCAGCTCGTGATCCAGCGCTTCCGAGTAGCCGGCGACCGCATGCTTGGAGGCCGAGTACAGCGCCATGTAGGGCATCGGCAGGAAGCCCAGCACGGAGCCGATGTTGATGATGCGGCCGCTGCCCTGACGGCGCATGTGCGGCAGCACGGCGCGCGTCATGCGGATGATGCCGAAGAAGTTGGTGTCGAAGATCGCCTGCGCCTGTTCCAGCGAGCTCTCTTCCGCGGCCGCGGCCGCGACGCCGAAGCCGGCGTTGTTGACCAGCAGGTCGATGCGCCCTTCGCGGCGCATCAGTTCCTGGACCGCCGCGGCGACCGACTCGTCACTGGTGACGTCGAGCGACAGCATCGCGAATGGCCGGCCGCCGGACGCGTCGCCGCGCCGGCTGGTGCCGTAGACCTTGTAGCCCGCCTTGACGAGGCGCTCCGCGGTGGCCTGGCCGATGCCCGAGGAGGCGCCGGTGACGAGGGCGATCCTGCTTGTGGTGTTCATGACGTTTCTCTTTCGGTGGGGGAAGCGATGGGGAACTCTTCGCGTGACGCGCTGGTCGGCATTCGGACATCTCCACTACGCATGATGATCGTCATATGTGGCGGCAAAAAAATTCTCAGCGACGTCCCCGGCGGGGGATCAATTGGACGCCGGCGCCAGGTGCTCGAGCGCAGCCTGGCGCAGGTCGTCCGACAGCTTGGGCTCGTCGACCGCGCGCGCCAGCACCAGCGCGCCCACCATCGTGGAGAGCGCGACCAGCGCCCCCTTGTGAGCGCCAGGCTGGCCCCAGTCCGGCGATTGACGCGCGATGAGGTCGATCATTTCCTTGACGTGGCGCGTGGTCACGCGCCGCACCTCGGGCGCCTGGCGCGGTGTCTCGGAGCCCAGTGCCGCGAGCGGGCAGCCGGCCTCGGGATGCGCCGCGTGCTCCTTCGAGAGATAGACGGCGAGCATGGCGGGCCAGGTCACGTCGGCAGGCATGCTGCCCGCCAACTGGGCGACGGCCCCAGCGGACTCCGCGCACGCCTGGGCGACCGCCTCGGCCAGCATGGCCTCGCGCGAGGCGAAGTGAGCGTAGAAGGCGCCGTGTGTCAGGCCGGCTTCCTGCATGATGTCGGCCACGCCGGTGCCTTCGTAGCCGCTGCGGCGGATGGCCCGCGCGGCGACGGCGACGATGCGCTCGTGCGTGGCTTGCTTGGCGGCGGCTCTGGCGTTGGCTCGGGTGCTTGGCATGATGCTTATCATACAGCATTTCCGCGACGAAAGGAAGGCGCCTCGAACGAGCCGCCGGCCGTCGACGAGGTGCCTGGCATTTCCCCGAATCGCGCGCAGCTCTCGTCGGAGCATGCGATGTCCATCGCGATCCGGGGAAGTGCCTGGCACCGGACCCTCCGTTCGGGATCGGTGCCAGGCACCTTCGCGTTCGCGGCGCTGGAATGCCGGTCGCCGACGCAGTAGCGCGAACGAGAAGATGCCAGGCAC
>JBJMWF010000122.1:0-13939 GCA_045810265.1 Vitreoscilla sp.
CTCGCGCGCCCACGGCGTCTTGCGCAGCAGCTTCAGGCTGGACCTGATGCTGGGCTCGAAGGCGAAACAGCGCAGCGGGATGCGCTCGTCCAGGCCCTGCCAGCCGTAGGCCTCGACCAGCGCCGTGAGGATGGCCTCGAGCGTCAGCCCGTGCAGCGGGTTGCGCGGCTGGGCTGGCGGCGGCGAGGGCGAGGGCGAGACAGGGTCGGTCATGGCGCGATTGTCGCCGCGCCAGGCCCGCTCACTCCACCGCGCCGATCGTGCACTGCGCGGTGTTGCGCGCCACGCCCCGCTGGTCGGTCGCCGCGCATCCGTGGCCGGTCTTGCGCAGCGGGCTCGTCGAAGCGGGCACCGCGGTCGGCGTCGGGCCGCCGTTGGCGCCGAGCGCGCCCAGTTGCGGGTCGGCAAAGCGGATGCCGGTCACGCACAGGTTGTCGTTGAGGCCGCCCACGGGCCGCTTCTGTGGCCACTGCACGTCCTGGGCGCCGCTGCCGGGCGTGAACGAGCACTGCATCGGCGAGCCGCCATCGGCGCTCAGGTTGTTGGCGAAGACGGTGTTGGTGATCGGGAAATCGAGTGTGCCGAAGATGGCCGCGCCGAAATAGCCCGGGCCGCCGGACGACTGGTTGCCGGTGAAGGTCGTGTTGTTGATCCAGCCGGCCGCGCCCGGATTGCTCAGGAACAGCGCGCCGCCCAGGCCCTTGGTGGCGACGTTGCTGGCAAAGGTCGTGTTGGTCACCTCCAGCGTGTCCGAGATGAACTCGGCGGCCCCGGCGCCGGTCGCGCGGTTGGCGGAGAACGTCGAGCCGGTGATCGCGAGCGGCTTCGCATTCTGGACGTACAGTGCGCCGCCCATCTTGGCCGTGTTGCGCTGGAACAGCGAGCGGTCGAAGGTGGTGGGCCGCGCGGTGCCGTCAGCCGTGCGGAAGAGCGCGCCGCCGAACTCGTTGGACGTGTTCGCAGTGAAGGTCGAACCGCATACGTTCTGGGCGCCGTCGGAACCGCCGTCGATGACGATGGCCCCCCCGTTGCCGCCCGAGCCGCCCTGGTTGGTCTGGGCCACGCCCGCGCAACCGGTCGCCGCGCCGCCGCGGTAGTTGGCGCCGGTGCCCGTGGCCTTGTTGTTCGAGAACAGGTCGTTGGCGAAGCGCCCGTCGGTGTTCAGCAGGCCGACCGCGCCGCCGTTGGCGCCGCTGTTGCCGTCGAACGTCGATCCGACGATGGTGACGTCGAGCGAGCCGGCCGCGTAGATCGCGCCGCCGCCCACGTCCGGCCCGGGCGTCTCGGCCGCATTGTTGCGGAAGGTCACGTCGACGACGTGCAGCACGGCATCGCGAACATAGATCGCACCGCCCTCGCCGTCCGCCCAGCCGAACGAGCAACTCGCGTTGCCGGGTGTCGGCGGCACGTAGCGGGTGCCGGTGGACTTGCCGTTGACCAGCGTGATGTGCTGCAGCGACAGCCCGGCCCGGTTGGTGCGGAAGTCCGGGTGCACGAGCTGCATCAGCCGGACGCGGCCGCCGCCGTCCAGCGTGACCTTGCCGCCGCCGTCGATCACGGTCTGGCGCGTGGGCGGCAGCACCAGCGTCGTGGTCAGCGGGATCGTCGCGGCAGCCGACCCGCAGTTGAAGGTCACGACCGATGAAGCGTTGATCGCTGCCTGAAGCACGGACTCCGTGCAGCTGGCGGGTGTGCCGTTGCCCACGACGATCGCGCCGGCCGTGGCGGCGGAGCCGATCGGCGCCGTGCACACGGCGGGCGGTGCGGCGAGCGCGGAGGCGGCCGCGGCGGCCGTCGCACCCAGGAACAGGCCCGCGCGCAGCGCAGGATGAACGCGCGCAGGAGCGCGCAGCGTCACGATGGACGCAAGACGGGAAAGGCAAGGCATGGAGACTGTGCAGGCGATGTGGAAGCAGCCGCGGATTCTCCGGATCGCGCTTCGCACCGCCAGGGTTCTGCTCTTCCATCGCACCGACGTTACGTGCAGCACACAGGAGTAGCGGCACGATACCTTTACGTTGCACACGGACTGAACCATCCGGACCTCGCCGGATCACAGCGCGCGCCTCGTCGCGGGCCGCCTCAGGCCGGCTTGACCGCGCTGCTCTTGATCAAGGCCATCGCCGTGGCGATCAGCGACGACACCTCCGTCATGTTGCCCGGCACGATCATGGTGTTGTTGGTCTTGGCCAGCGCCTGGTAGGCGTCGACCGCGCGCTCGGCCACTTTCAATTGCACTGCCTGGTCGCCGCCCGGGGCGCGGATGGCCTCGGCGATCTTGCGGATGGCATCGGCCGTGGCGTCGGCCACGGCGACGATGGCCGCGGCCTCGCCCTGGGCCTTGTTGATCTCGGCCTGCTTCTCGCCTTCGGAGCGCGCGATCGACGCCTCGCGCTGGCCGGTGGCGATGTTGATCTGCTCCTGGCGCCGGCCTTCGGAGGCGGCGATCAGCGCGCGCTTCTCGCGTTCGGCGGTGATCTGGGCCTGCATCGCGCGCAGGATCTCGGCCGGCGGCGTCAGGTCCTTGATCTCGTAGCGCAGCACCTTGACGCCCCAGTTCGAGGCCGCGTCGTCGAGCGCGTTGACGACCAGGCCGTTGATCATGTCACGTTCCTCGAAGGTCTTGTCGAGTTCCATCTTGCCGATGACGCTGCGCAGCGTCGTCTGGCAAAGCTGCGTGATGGCGACCACGTAGTTGCTCGAGCCGTAGCTCGCGCGCATCGCGTCGGTGACCTGGAAGTACAGGATGCCGTCGACCTGAAGCTGGGTGTTGTCGCGCGTGATGCAGACCTGGCTCGGTACGTCCAAGGGTATCTCCTTGAGCGAATGCCGGTACGCGACGTTGTCGATGAACGGGATCAGGATGTTGGGCCCCGGCGGCAGCACCGCGTGGAACTTGCCCAGGCGTTCGACCACCCAGGCGTTCTGCTGTGGCACCACCTTGAGCAGGCGGTACAGGAAGATGATCGCCGCGACGATCAGGATGAGTGCGAGAACCTGGAATTCCATGGCAATGTCCTTGGTCGGGTCGTTCAGGCGCGCCGCAGCGCGAGTTCGTTGTGGCGGACTTCGGCGATCACGTGCGGGCCGGGCACGGCGGCGCCGTCGCCGATGTAGCGCACGTTCCACGACGAGCCGCGGTACGGCACGCGCGCGGTGCCGTCGGCATTCCAGCCGTCGACCTGCACCTGTTCGCCGATGTCCAGGTTGATGTCGCGGTTGGCGGCCGGCGAAGGACTGCGGGGATCGCGCCGGCGCTTGCGGTCCCAGGTCAGCACCGCGGCGCCGCCGACCAGCACGGCGACCACCACCTGCGCGAAGAACGAGATCTGCGCGTAGCCGGCCAGCGCGCCGAACACGCAGCCGATCGCCAGCATCAGCACGTAGAAGGTGCCGGTGGCCAGCTCGCCCGCCACCAGCACGCCGGCGGCGATCCACCACCAGGTCGATGCACTCCAGTCCATGTCTTGCCTCCAGTCAGACCGCCGTCATTTTGAGCGGCTTTCGCGCGCACTGGTTCCGCGCGCGACCCGTATCATGCTCGCATGGATCCGAATATCGACAATGAAGACGCGCCGGACGCCGACGACGGCCGCGTGCACCAGCCGCGGCTCTGGGTCGACAACGGCTGGACGGCCAAGGTCATCAAGAACGAGGACGACGACGGCTGGGCTGTCGCGATGACGCGCGACGGCGAGCGCGAGCCCGCGCTGGTGGGCCCGTGGACCATGGGCCGCGACAAGAAGAACCCCAAGCCGCTGGACGTCAACGCCTTCAACACGCTGGTGAAGACGGCCTCCGAGGTGATCCGCCGCCACGAGCAGGCGCTGCACGCCGCCATGCACAAGCAGTTCCAGGTCGCCACCGATTCTGGCCGCGTGCTGGTGACGCTGGACATCGTTCCCGACGAGTTCGACCCGCACGCGCTCCTGGCCGCTCAGGACGAATTCGGCGAGCAGATCGCGCAGGTCAAGGTGCGGCCCGACTTCAAGCTGACGACGGCCAGCGCCGCCGCGTGGGTCGAGGCCGGCTACGTCAAGCCCTGAGCTCCGGACGCGGCGCTCAGTCCACGCGCTCCACGCGGCATGAGAAGCAGCCGCGCTTGGCGTTGTGCAGGTGGATGAAAGCGACCGCCGGGTCGGCCATGAAGTGCTCGATGACGCCGCGCACATCGCTGCCCTGGCAGACGTCGGCCTCGACCATCATGTCGTCGGCATCGTAGGCACGCACGGACATCCAGCGCCGCGTCACGTATGGCGGGATCTCGCCCGGCTCCAGCACCGCGCGGCGAGCGCCCTTGCGCACGAACACCGGTCCGGAGGCGCGGTAAGGCGATCTGGTCAGGAGATGGTCGAACGGCAGCAGCAGCAGTTCGTCGCCCACCTCCGCGTCAGCCAGCGAGACCCGGCAGGGGAATCCGTTCGGCTCGTCGGCCACGACGCGGCGCGCGCCGAGAGCGGCGAGTTCGTCGTCTCTCATGGCGAAGAAGGGTTCGAAGTTGTCGGGCGTCAGGCCGACCAGTCGGAACGAGGACATGGCATGCATTCGTGAAGTGAAGGAATGCAGGCAGTTTCCGGCGCGACGGGCGACACGTCCCGCCGCATTCGGACATCGAATTCCAAGCGCCCCGTCTGCCAGAATCGCGGCTCCTGCCCCAACCCGGATCGAGACGCCATGCACCTGGAACCGTTGGAAAAGCTGCCCCGCTCGGTGCGCGAGTTCCTTGCCCACTACTCGATGATCGTGCTGTCGATCCTGACGGCGCTCGCGCTGGAGCAGGTGGCGCTGGCCCTCGAGCATCGCCACGAGGGCAAGCGCGCCAAGGAGGAGATCGAGCAGGAGATCACGTCCAACCGCAAGAACGTGGAGGAATCGCTCAAGCTCGTGCGTGACTACCGACGGGACTGGCAAGACTTGCTGACGCGCGCAGCGGCGGAGGTCAAGGACGGCACGAGCACGAACGAGAGCCGCCTGGCCATCCTGATCCGAGCCGGGCACCGCTTCGGCGACGCGACGGCCGCGCTGAAGACCGCGGCCTGGGACGCCGCGGTGTCCTCGCACGCGGTGGACTATCTCGATCACGAGGACCTCGCGCGCTACAGCCAGCTCTACGCGCAGCAGCGCTTCTTCACGCAGGCAGGCTATGACACCATGCGCGACAACGCCGCGCGCACCGTGTCCGATCTCTCGCTGTCCGTCCTGACCGGCAAGGCCGAGGCCGTGCCGACCCTCGCGATCCTGAACTCGCGCGTTCGCGCCCTGTCCATCCTCGAGTCTCAGCTGTCGCAGACCGCCGATGCGCTGCAAGGCCAGGAGCCGTCGACGCTACCGGCGGTCGAATCTGCCTCCTCGGCCTCGCACTGACGCTCGTCAGGCGCCCTTGCCCGGCCGCGGAATGCGGAACAGCTCGCGCTCGGCTCCGTCAGGCGCCACGAAGCGCTCGATCTGCTCGCCCTTGAGGCGTCGCACCAGCGCGTGCGCCTGGTCGTTGGTGTCGACCATGTAGGTCTCCACGCTTGCCCAGCCGAAGACCTCGTACGCATGAGCGACGGCGGCCTCCGAGGCCTCCTGCGCGAAGCCGCGGCTGCGATAGCGTGGCAGCAGCCACCAGGTGAGTTCGCGCCGCCAGCCCGGCGCCTGCCAGAAGCCGCACACGCCCACCAGCTCGTCGCGTTCGCGATCGCGCAGCACCCAGACGCCGAACCCCTGCAGGTGCCACGAGCCCAGATCGCTCGCCAGCCGCGTCCACGAGCCCACGACCGACAGCGGGCCGCCATAGGACGACGACGCGTCCGCATCCGTGTAGAACGTGCGATACAGATCCGCGCAGGCCGCGCTCGGCGGCAGCAGGTCGAGGCGCTCGGTGCGCAGCGTGGGGATGTCGAAGGCCATGGCGGACAGTCTAGGCCCTTCGAGGCCGCGCGCGTCGCGGTGGAAACACCACGGGATTTGCCCCAGGGCCGCCGGCGTCAGCGAACCGTCGACGGCTCCTCGGCCGCCGGCTGGGGCGAGGCGAGCGGACGCACGCGTGCCGCCGGCACGACGATGCGGAAGGTCGAGCCACGGCCCAGTTCGCTCTGGATGTCGAGTTCGCCGCCGTGGCGCTGCACCACGTGCTTGACGATGGACAGGCCCAGGCCGGTGCCGCCGGTGTCGCGCGACCGGCTGCCATCGACGCGGTAGAAGCGCTCGGTCAGGCGGCCGATGTGCTCACGCGCGATGCCCGGACCGGTGTCCTTGACCTCGATCTCGGCGTTGCCGTCGCTGCGGTGCGTCCACAGCACCGCGACGGTGCCGCCCGGCGGCGTGTAGCGCACCGCGTTGCTGACCAGGTTGGCCACGGCGCTGGTCCACTCGCTCTCGTTGCCGGCCAGCTCGTCGCTGCCCTGCACGTTGAAGCGCAGGCTGTGGCGCCCGGCGGAAAGCCCGCGCGCCTCGCTCTCGACCTGCGCGAACAGGCGTGCCACCGGCGTCCAGCGTTCGCAGGTGGGACGCGGACTGCCTTCCAGCTTGGCCAGCGTCAGCAGGTCCTCCACCAGCGTCGTCATGCGCGCGGTCTGCTGCGTCATCAAGGCCAGCACCCGTTCGCGCTCGACATCGGTCAGCGGCAGCGAGGCAATCGTCTCGACGAAACCGGCCAGCACCGTCAGCGGCGTGCGGATCTCGTGCGAGACGTTGGCGACGAAGTCGCGCCGCATCGCCTCGGTGCGCTCGCGTTCGGTGATGTCCTGCGTCAGCACCAGGCGCATGCCGTCGCCGTAGCGGCTGACGATGACGCTGAGCGTGGAATCGCCGCCCGGCGTGGCGAACACCACGGGCTCGTCGAAGACGCCGGCCTGCAGGTAGGCCACGAAGGTGGGCGAGCGCACGAGGTTGGTCACCCGCTGCAGGCGGTCACGCACCGGGTCTAGCCCGAAGTGCGTCGCGGCGACGGCGTTGAGCCACTGGATCTGGTCGGCGGCGTCGAGCAGCAGCACGCCGTTGGGCGAGGCCTCGATGGCGGACATGAACTGGGCGAAGCGCTCCTGCTCCTGCACGAACGCGCGGTCGCGCTGGCGCAGCGCGCGCTCGATGCGGTAGGAGGCCTCGCCCCAGAAGCCGCGGTCACGCGGCGCCTGGCGTTCGAGATCGCCGCGCAGCCAGTTCATCAGGTGCAGCGCGCGCACGCCGTCGACCATCACCCAGATCGCCACCGCGATGGCGGCGCCGATGGCCGGGCCCAGCTGGCGCGCGTCGACGAAGTCGCCGACGATCGCACCGATGCCCGCCCCGGCCAGCGTGAGGACGATGGCCAGCATGGCGCGGTTCAGCAGCCAGCTCACGTCGCGCTCCTGCGGGTGCGGGCCGGTTTCAGGCGGACGTCGCCGCCGCCTGCTGCGTCAGGCGATAGCCTGCGCCGCGCACCGTCTCGATCAGCGTGGCGCACTGCACCGGCGCGAGCGCTTCGCGCAGGCGCTTGACGTGGACGTCGACGGTGCGCTCTTCGATGAACACGTGGTCGCCCCAGACGCGATCGAGCAGCTGCGTGCGGCTGTGCACGCGCTCGGTGTGCGTCATGAAGAAGTGCAGCAGGCGGAATTCGGTCGGGCCGATCTTGATCTCCTGCGTGCCGCGCGTGACGCGGCGCGTGGCCGGATCCAGGCGCAGGCCCGAGACCTCCACCGCCGAGTCCAGCGCCTCGGGCGCCTTGCGACGCAGCACCGCGCGAATGCGTGCAAGAAGTTCCTTCGTCGAGAACGGCTTGGTCAGGTAGTCGTCCGCGCCGGCGTCCAGGCCGGACAGCTTGTCGGCCTCCTCCGAGCGCGCGGTCAGCATGATGATGGGCAGGTCGCGCGTGCGCGCCTCCGAGCGCCAGCGCTTGGCCAGCGCCAGGCCGGTCTGGCCCGGCAGCATCCAGTCGAGGACGACCAGCTCCGGCAACACGCGATCGACCTCGGACTGGGCCGCATCGGCGGTCTCGGCGATGGCCACCTCGAAGCCGGCGTGGCGCAGGTTGATCGCGACCAGCTCGGCGATCGCGGATTCGTCTTCGACGACGAGGATACGGCTCATGCTGTGGCTCTTTCCATTTTCAGGTTGTCGATCGAAGCGAGCGGCGCTGTCATTCAGCGGACCGCGTCTTCGACCGCGGCGACCGTGTGATGCCGAACGTCCGTGCCCTTGACGATGTAGATGATCTGCTCGGACAGGTTCTTCGCGTGGTCGCCGACGCGCTCGATGGCCTTGGCCACGAACACCAGATCGATCGACGACGAGATGGTGCGCGGGTCTTCCATCATGTAGGTGATGAGCTTGCGCAGCAGGCCGTCGAATTCCTTGTCGATCTCGTCGTCCTGCTTGAGCACCTCGAGCGCGCGCCCCACGTCGAGGCGGGCGAACGCGTCGAGCACCTTGCGCAGCTGCGCCGTGGCCAGGTTGGCGCCGAAGGCGATGTCGGCCACCGGCAGGCGCAGGCGGCTGGAGACGCCCGAGTTCATCAGGCGCTGCACGGTGCGGCCGATGCGCGTGGCCTCGTCGCCGATGCGCTCGAGGTTGCCGATGGTCTTGGAGATGGCGATCAGCAGGCGCAGGTCGCGAGCGGTGGGCTGGCGGCGCGCGATGATGGCCGACAGGTCGCGGTCGATCTCGACTTCCATCTGGTTGACGCGCAGCTCGCGATCCAGCACCAGGCTGGCGGTCTCGCCGCTGAAGTTCGTCAGCGCGTAGACCGCCTGGGCGACCTGCGATTCGACCAGGCCGCCCATCTCGAGGACGCGGTTCGAGATCTCGCTGAGTTCGGCGTCGAATTGCGTGGAAAGGTGCTTGTCGCTCATGGTCTGTCCCTGGAAACGGTAAGTGCCGGCCGGGCACTCTGATACGGTACTCGGTATCGCTGAAGATTGTCTGAGGATCAGCCGAAGCGGCCGGTGATGTAGTCCTCGGTGTCCTTCTTCTTGGGCTTCATGAAGAGGTCGGTCGTCTTGCCGAACTCCACCAGGTCGCCCAGGTACATGTAGGCCGTGTAGTCGGAGCAGCGCGCGGCCTGCTGCATGTTGTGCGTGACGATCACCACCGTGTAGTCGGACTTGAGCTCATGGATCAGCTCCTCGATCTTGCCGGTGGAGATCGGATCCAGCGCCGAACACGGCTCGTCGAGCAGCAGGACTTCGGGCTTGATGGCGATGCCGCGCGCGATGCACAGGCGCTGCTGCTGGCCGCCGGACAGGCCCGAGCCCTGCTGCGAGAGCTTGTCCTTGACCTCGTTCCACAGCGCCGCCTTCTTCAGCGCCCATTCCACGCGCTCGTCCATCTCCACGCGCGGCAGCGTCTCGAACAGGCGCACGCCGAAGGCGATGTTGTCGTAGATCGACATCGGGAACGGCGTCGGCTTCTGGAACACCATGCCGACCTTGGCGCGCAGCAGGCTGACGTCCAGCTTCGAGTCCAACACGTTCTCACCGTCCAGCATGATCTCGCCGGCGGCGCGCTGCTCCGGGTAGAGCGCGTACATGCGGTTGAAGGTGCGCAGCAGCGTGGACTTGCCGCAGCCCGACGGCCCGATGAAGGCGGTGACCTTGCCTTCGGGGATGTCCAGGTTGATGTTCTTCAGCGCGTGGAAGCCGCCGTAATAGAAGTTGAGGTTGCGGATGGAAAGCTTGGCTTTCTCGTTGACCGACAGATCGACCTTGGCGTCCATGGATGACTCAATTCTTGTTGCGGAAGAAGACGCGGGCGGCGACGTTCAGGCCCAGCACGCCCAGCGTGATCAGGAACACCCCCGCCCACGCGATGCGCTGCAGGTTGGGGTAGGCCGAGTTCGCGAAGTTGAAGATCACCACCGGCACGCTGGCCATGGGCTTGGACAGGCTCGAGTTGAAGAACTGGTTGGACAGCGCGGTGTAGAGCAGCGGCGCCGTCTCGCCGGCGATGCGGGCAACGGCCAGCAGCACGCCGGTGATGACGCCCGAGCGGGCGGCCGTCAGTGTCACGGTCGAGATCACCTTCCACTTGGGCGTGCCGAGCGCATAGGCCGCCTCGCGCAGCGCGTGCGGCACCAGGTTGAGCATGTTCTCGGTGGTACGGATCACCACCGGGATGACGATCAGGGAGAGCGCAACCGAGCCGGCCCAACCGGAGGCGCCGCCGGACGGCACGACGATCAGTTCGTAGATGAACAGGCCGATCACCAGCGACGGCGCCGACAGCAGCACGTCGTTGATGAAGCGCGTGACCGCCGCGAGCGGCCCCTTGGCGCCGTATTCGGCCAGGTAGATGCCCGAGAAGATGCCGATCGGCGTGCCGATCAGCGTGGCCACGACGACCATCACGAGCGAGCCGTACAGCGCATTGGCCAGGCCGCCGCCGTCGGACATCGCCGCCGGCGTCGACTCGGTGAACAGGGCCCAGTTCAGGCCGCCGCCGCCCAGGCGGATGGTCTCGAACAGGATCCAGATCAGCCAGAACACGCCGAACGCCATCGCGCCGAAGGCCAGGGCCAGGGCGACGGCGTTGACGCGCTTGCGGCGCCTGTGCATCGCCATGCGATTGGCGGACATCGACGAAATGGCCGTCATGACTTGGCTCCTTCGCCACGCTGCAGGCGCATCAGCAGCACCTTGGCGAGCGACAGCACGATGAAGGTGATGATGAACAGCACCAGCGCGAGATACAACAGCGACGCACGGTGCAGGCCGTCTGCCTCGGCGAATTCGTTGGCCAGCACCGAGGTGATGGTGTTGGCCGCGTTGAACAGCGTGAGCTCGGACAACTGGCTCTGGTTGCCGATCACGAAGGTCACCGCCATGGTCTCGCCGAGCGCGCGGCCCAGGCCCAGCATGATGCCGCCGATGACGCCGGTCTTGGTGAACGGCAACACGATCCTGTAGACGACTTCCCAGGTGGTGGAACCCAGGCCATAGGCCGATTCCTTGAGCATCGGCGGCGTCACTTCGAACACGTCGCGCATCACCGAGGCGATGAACGGGATGATCATGATGGCCAGGATGATGCCGGCGCACAGGATGCCGATGCCCACCGGCGGCCCCGAGAACAGCGTGCCCAGCACCGGCACATTGCCGAAGGCACGCTGCAGCGGCTGCTCGACCCAGGTGGCCAGGATGGGTCCGAACACGGTCAGGCCCCACATGCCGTAGACGATGGACGGCACGCCGGCCAGCAGCTCGATGGCCACGCCCAGCGGGCGCTTGAGCCAGGCCGGCGACATCTCGGTGAGGAACAAGGCGATGCCGAAGCTCACGGGGACGGCGATCACCAGCGCGATGATCGAGGTCGCCAGCGTGCCGTAGATCATCGCCAGTCCGCCGAAGCGGTTCTGCACCGGATCCCAGTCGCTGTGCCACAGGAAGGGCAGGCCGAACTCGCGCATCGCCGGCATGGCGCCGATGATGAGCGACCCGATGATGCCCGCGAGGATCGCCAGGGTGAGCCAGGCGGCCGCGTGCGCGAGCACGGAAAACAGCGCGTCGCCCCACGGCGCGTTGTGGCGCCGCTCGGGCGGACGGCCGGAGTCCTTGGCGTTGCTCAATGCGGGTTCGACGGGCAGTGTGGCAGCCAAGCAGGCCTCCGGTTGTGTGAGTGCCCGCCGGCCGTCGATGACGGCGCGGCGGGTTGCCTTGTCAGGCGACTTGCTTACTTCGAGGCGATGGTCTTGCCGGCCGTGTCCTTGATGGACGCTTCCCAGGCCTTGTGGATCGCCGTCTTCAGGGCGTCCGGCAGCGGCACGTAGTCGAGGTCGGCCGCGGCCTTGTCGCCGTTGGCGTACGACCAGTCGAAGAACTTCAGCACGGCGGTGGCCTGGGCGGGCTTGTCCTGGGCGGTGTGCATCAGGATGAAGGTGGCGCCGGTGATGGGCCACGAATCCTTGCCCGGCTCGTCGGTCAGCACCTGGTAGAACGACTTGGTCCAGTCGGCACCGGCGGCGGCGGCCTTGAAGGCGGCTTCGACCGGCTCGACGAAGGAACCGGCCTGGTTCTTCAGCTGGACGAAGTCCATCTTGTTCTGCTTGGCGTAGGCGTACTCGACGTAGCCGATCGAGTTGGGCAGGCGCTGCACGTACTGCGACACGCCTTCGTTGCCCTTGCCACCGACGCCGTTCGACGGCCAGTTGACCGCGGTGCCCTCACCGACCTTGGCCTTCCACTCGGGGTTCACCTTCGACAGGTAGTTGGTGAAGATGAAGCTGGTGCCCGAGCCGTCGGCGCGGTGCACGGTGGAGATGGTGGTGTCCGGCAGCGTGACGCCCGGGTTCAGGCCGGTGATCGCGGGGTCGTTCCACTTGGTGATCTTGCCCAGGTAGATGTCGCCCAGGACGGCGCCGGTCAGCTTGAGCTGGCCCGGCTTCACGCCCGCGACGTTGATGACGGGCACGACGCCGCCGATGACGGTCGGGAATTGCATCAGGCCGGAGGTCTTCAGATCCTCGTCCTTGAGCGGCATGTCCGAGGCGCCGAAGTCGACGGTCTTGGCGTTGATCTGCTTGATGCCCGCGCCCGATCCGACCGACTGGTAGTTGATCTTGTTGCCGGTGGCCTTGTTGTAGGCCTCAGCCCACTTCGAGTAGATCGGGGCCGGGAACGACGCACCCGCGCCGGTCACTTCGTCGGCGGCATGCGCGGAGAACGCGAGAACGCTCATGGCGGCAGCAGCAAGGCTCACCAGACGAATCGGTTGAAAACTCATGATCTAGGCCTTTCAGGGGCAGTTTAATGGGACTGCACCAATGTAGAAGGCCCACATGACAAGACTATGACACTACCGTGGCACCTGGCTACCGAGGCTGGCGCCAGGGAAAACGCGCGCGGAATCAGGTACTTGCGCACGCCACGCGGCGACATCCCGGAATGTGACAGCACGGCGGGGCGCTGTCACGAGACTGTCACGAAGCCTTGGCGGCCTCGGCAAGCCGGGTGGCGAAGGCCTGGGCGACCGCCCGCTCGCGCGCCTCCACCATCACCCGCAGCACCGGTTCGGTGCCCGAGGCGCGGATCAGCACCCGCCCGTCGCTGCCCAGTTCGCACTCGACCTGGGCCTTCTCGGCCACCAGGGTGGCGTTCTGCTGCCAGTCGGAACGGACGGCCAGGCGCACGTTGATCATCACCTGGGGAAACAGCTGGACGCCGTCCAGCAGCGCCGGCAACGTCCGGCCGGTGCGGCGGATCGCCTGCAGCACCTGCAACGCGCTGACGATGCCGTCGCCGGTGGTGTGGCGGTCGAGCACCAGCAGATGGCCGGAATTCTCACCGCCCAGCTGCCAGCCGCGCGACAGCAGCTCTTCCAGGATGTAGCGGTCGCCCACCTTGGCGCGCACCAGCGGCACGCCGCGCCCGCGCAGCGCCTGCTCGACCGCCATGTTGGTCATCAACGTGCCGACCACGCCGGGCACGGCCTGGTCGCGCGCGAGGCGATCGGCGACCACGGCGTACAGCAGCTCATCGCCGTCGTAGCAGCGGCCGCTGCTGTCGACCATCTGCAGGCGGTCGGCGTCCCCATCGAGCGCGATGCCGTAGTCCGCGCCGTGCTGGATCACGGCGTCGATCAAGGCTTGCGGGGCGGTGGCGCCGACCTTGTCGTTGATGTTGAAGCCATTGGGTTCGCAGCCGATGCACACGACCTCGGCGCCCAGTTCGTGGAACACGCTGGGTGCCACGTGATAGGCGGCGCCGTGCGCGCCGTCCACCACGATCTTCAGTCCCTTGAGCGACAGTTCCTGCGAAAAGGTGCTCTTGCAGAACTCCAGATAGCGACCCGCGGCGTCGTCCAGCCGGCGTGCCTTGCCGAGGGCGGCCGAATCGACCCATTGCGGCGGCTCGGCCAGCGCGGCCTCGACGTCCATTTCCCACTGGTCGGGCAGCTTCTCGCCCGAGGCGGAGAAGAACTTGACGCCGTTGTCGCCGAACGGGTTGTGCGAGGCGCTGATGACGACGCCCAGGTCCACGCGCAG
>JBJMWF010000123.1:0-3367 GCA_045810265.1 Vitreoscilla sp.
ACATCCCCAACATCGGCATCATGGACGCGGCGCAGGCGCTCGAATCGCGCGGCGACCTGGTCTACGGCAACAAGGGCAACATGACGCGCAAGGAGATCGACATTACGATCAACGCGCTGATCGAGCTCAAGAAGAAGGGGCACTTCCGCGCTTCGTGGAGCACCTTCGAGCAGTCGGTCGAACTGATGGCCAGCGGCGAGGTGTTCATCCAGTCGATGTGGTCGCCGGCCGTCACCGCGGTGCTGGAAAAGGGCATCCCCTGCGTCTACGCGCCGGTGGCGATCAAGCCCACCGGCAAGGAAGGCTACCGGGGCTGGTGCAACGGCATGGGCCTGATGAAGCACCTGAGCGGCAAGAAGCTAGAGGCCGCCTATGAATACCTGAACTGGTATTACTCGGGGTGGCAGGGCGCCTATGTCGCAAGACACGGCTACTACAGCCCGGTGCCGGGCACCGCCAAGCGGCAGATGAGCGCGACCGAGTTCGACTACTGGTACCTCGGCAAGCCGGCGGCCGACGTGATCAAGAGCGACCACGGCCAACCGATCGCCAGGCCCGGCTCGGTCCGCGACGGCGGTTCGCTCGCGCAGCGCTTCTCCAACATCGCGTGCTGGAACACGGTGATGGACGAGAACCAGTACATGGTGCGGCGCTGGAACGAGTTCAAGGCCGCGTGAAGCGCGCCTGAAGCCGCCGGCCGGGCCGAGCGCCTGGCCGATCTCCCATCCCCGCCCACGCCGCGCGCGCTCCCGGAGTGCCGCGGCAGGCGAACCCACGCCTGATCCTGAAGCCGACCATGCTTGCCCGCACCAAGTCCTATCTGCAGCTCGCGCCGCTGGCGTTGGTCCTGCTGCTGTTCGTCGCACTGCCGCTGGCGGTCGTGGTCGTCGTCAGCTTCTTCCGGTCGGACGGCTTCGACACCATTCCCGCCTTCACGCTGGAGAACTACCAGTCCGTGCTGACATCGGGCCTGACGATCGCGCTGTATCTGAAGATGGCCAAGTACGCCTTGCTGACCTGGGCGGCCGCGCTGCTGATCGGCTTCTTCGTGGCGTTCTTCCTGGTGTTCCACGTGCGCAATCGCAGCGTGGCGATCGGCCTGTTCCTGGTCTGCACGGTGCCGTTCTGGACCTCGAACGTGATCCGCATGATCTCGTGGATGCCGGTGCTGGCGGAGCAGGGCGTGATCAACCAGTTGCTGATGAAGCTGGGGCTGATCCAGGTGCCGCTGCGCGCGCTGATGTTCTCGGACTTCTCCGTGGTGCTGGCCTACGTGCACCTGTTCACGATCTTCATGATCGTCCCGATCTTCAACTCGATGAGCCGCATCGACCGCAATCTGTTCGAGGCGGCGCGTGACGCCGGTGCGAGTCGCTTCCGGACGCTGTGGCTGGTCGTGCTGCCCTTGACCCGCTCGGGCATCGTCATGGGATCGATCTTCGTCGTCACGCTGGTGATGGGCGACTTCTACGTGGTCAAGGTCATGAGCGGCGGCAGCTCGGCCTCGGTGGTCTCGGCCATGTACGACAACGTCTCGACCTTGCTGTTTCCTCCAGCCGCCGCCTCGGCCGTGATCCTGCTGCTGATCCTGACCGCGCTGATCGCCGTGCTGACCCGCGTCGTCGACGTGCGGCGCGAACTCGTCAAGGCGAGGTGAGCGATGTCCGGATCGACGACCCGCCCCTGGACCTTCTACGCGCTGGCGACCTTCTTCGGCGCCTACGTCCTGTTCCTGTATGGCCCGATGGTGTGCATGTACGTGTTGTCGTTCCAGGGCGAGCAAGGGGCGCTGTCGTTTCCGATGCGCGGCCTGGGCCTGCACTGGTTCGAGCAGCTGTGGGATGGCCGCAGCGGCGACATCGCCGGCGCCGTCCGGCGCTCGATCCCGCTGGCGCTGGTGGTGATGTGCATCACGGTCGTCTTCTCGCTGGCGGCCGGGCTCGGGTTCCGCCGCCAGGTGCCGGGCAGCACCGCCATCTTCCATGCGGTGATCGTCAGCCTCACGGCGCCGGGCTACATCCTGGGCATCGGCATCGGCCTGATGTTCAGCCTGTTCGGCTGGCCGGCGCACTGGTTCAGCTCGGCACTCGGCGCCCAGCTTTCCTGGACGCTGCCGTTCGGCGTGCTGATCACCTTTGCCGTGCTGGGGCGCTTCGACGGCAGCTACGAGGAGGCGGCGCGCGACCTGGGCGCGAGCCCGGGCCAGACCCTGCGCCTGGTGGTGCTGCCCATCCTGGCGCCCGGAATCATCGCGATCGCCTTGTTCGGCTTCACGCTTTCCTACGACGAATTCGCACGCACGCTGCAGACCACCGGCTCGCTCAACACGATGCCCATCGAGATCTGGAGCATGACCCAGAACGTGACCTCGCCCACCATCTACGCGCTGGGCACGGTGACGACGGCGATCTCGTTCTTCTTCATCGGTACCGCGATGGCCGCGGTCGCCGTCATCCAGCGCCGCCGCCGCTCGTCCGCGGCGTCCCATTGAACCCGAGCGCATCTCCATGGACACCGCATCGACGATTTCCCCCCTGATCGCATCGGCCGCGCCCAAGGGCGGCATCGCTCTGGAGGGACTGACCAAGCGCTACGCGGACGGCACGCTGGCGGTCGACCGCATCGACCTGCGCATCGAGCCCGGCAGCTATTGCTGCCTGCTGGGCCCCAGCGGCTGCGGCAAGACGACGATCCTGCGCATGATCGCGGGCCACGAGAGCCAGAGCGAGGGCGCCATCCGCATCGACGGGCGCGACGTGGCCGGGCGCTCGCCGCGCGAGCGCGGGACGGCGATGATGTTCCAGAACTACGCGTTGTTTCCGCACCTGTCCGTGCGCGACAACGTGGCCTTCGCGCTGCGCGTGCGCGGCGTCGACCGGCGCACGCGGCTGCGCGAGGCGGACCGCGTCGTCGAGCAGGTGCAGCTGGGCGCGCTCGCCGACCGTCTGCCCGGGCAGCTTTCCGGTGGCCAGCAGCAGCGCGTGGCGCTCGCCCGCGCCATCGTCATGCGGCCCAGCGTGCTGCTGCTCGACGAGCCGCTGTCGGCGCTGGACGAGTTCCTGCGCCTGCAGATGCGTGGCGAGCTGCGCGCGATGCAGCGCGAACTGGGTATCACCTTCGTCCACGTCACGCACACCCAGCTCGAGGCGATCGCCGTGGCCGATCAGGTGGTGGTGATGGACAAGGGCCGCATCGCGCAATCGGCCACGCCGCGCGAGATCTACGCCAGGCCGCGCACCGAATACGTGGCCGCTTTCATCGGCGGGCAGAACGTGCTCCGCGGCCAGGTGCTCGGAATCGACGCGGTCAGCCTGACGCTCGCCGGCGAGCAGGGCGCGCACTACGTGCTGCCGCGCGGTTCGGCGAC
>JBJMWF010000124.1:0-7268 GCA_045810265.1 Vitreoscilla sp.
CCCGACACCACGGCGCGCCAGCTCAACGTGCAGTGGCAGAAGAAGATGGAGGCGGTAGGCATCCGCATCGTGTTCGAGCGCCGCCCCTGGCCCGAGCAGATGAAGCTGGCGCGCGCCGGCACGCGGCAGATGTGGAGGCTGGGCGGCTCGTCCGACGAACCCGACCCCGGCGACCTGCTGGCGCTGGCCTACGGCCCGATCAAGGGCGAGGGCAACTGGTCGCGCTTCGACCTGCCCGAGTACAACGCGGACTTCCGCCGCATCCACGAACTGCCGGACGGCCCCGAGCGCCAGGCCGCGATCGCGCATGCGCAGAAGCTGCTGCTCGCCTACATGCCGATCAAGACGCACCTGCACCGCGTGCGTCTCGTGTTGACCCAGCCCTGGCTGCAGGGTTATCCGGCCAATCCGTTCGTCAACGGGTATTGGCGCTTCCTGGACATCGATGCCGCGCGCCGGCCGGCGACGCAGTGACGATCTCGGGTTGTCGCGGAGACGCCCCGGCCCGCGGGTCAAGGGCAGGCCTTCTGCCCCGCTTCGTTCCTGACTACCCCGCGCTGGCGGCGCCCGTTGCGGCGCGGCCGGTTCCCGCATGGTTCCACAGCGGCACGAACGCCGACCGGTAGGCGTAGGCCAGGGCCAGGAGCCACAGCAGGTTCAACGGCCCCCAGATCCACTGCCCGGACAGCATCAGGTGGAAGCAGAAGATGACCGACACCGCCGGCGCGAGCACGACGATGCCCAGCGGCGCCGTTCGATCCCGCAGCAACGCAGCGCCGCCGACGATGTACGTGACCGCCACCAGCGGATCGATGAACCCGCTTTGCGTCAGCGCTTGCGTGAACGCGCCGGCGGCGACCGTCGGCTGTGGCGGCGGCGACCCGATGCCGAACACGACATGGCTGGCGATGGCCAGGCCCGTGGCCGCATAGAAGAGGCCGAAGATCCACCGTGCGGCGGTCAAGACGAAGGAACGTGTCATCGGTTCTCCCTGCGTGGCTGCGCGTCCGTTCGGGGACGGACGCACCTTAGGTGGGACAGCGCACCTCGTCCAGTCTGTTCTAGGGGTCTGGAAGCTTCGGCCAAGCCGGCGTTCGCGCTTCCGGCGCGAAGCTCTCGCACGGGCTTGGCGATTCGATTCGCCCGCTTCGCTCCCGACGTCAGAAGCGGGAGTTCGGATTGCGCTGGTCCTTGACCGGCAGTCCGATGATGTCCCAGTGTTCCACGAGCTTGCACCGGTTCAACCGGAACACGTCGCCGATCGCGAATTCGGGGGCGCCTGGCACGGGGACGAAGCGGGCGTGCAGGAAGACGAGGTCGCCTTCGGCGATGGTGCGCACGACCTGCCACTGCGGGTCGGGGGCCTGCTTGACCAGGTCTTCCAGGAAGTCGATGGTCGCGGCCCGGGTGCCGACGGGCACGCTGGTCTTGTGCTCGACGAAGTCTTCGCTGGCGTAGCGCTCGAAGGCCGCGCGGGTCTGCCGCTTGACGAGCGCCTGGTCATAGAACGCCAGGACGATCCTCCTGTTGGCCTCGGCCGATGGCGCGCAAGTGCTGGCCTCGGTGCCACCGCCTGGTTGCGCAGAGGCGCAGGCGGTCAGCTGCAGGGCCAGGAAAACAAGGGTCAGGACTCCGACGGTCTTCATGACAGGGTCTCCCATGGGCCGATGCAGCCGCTTCGATTGGACAGCAAAATTCGATGCCTTGGCGCGTGGACTGGCGTGTATAAAGACGAACAGTCGCCGGAGATGTCCATGAAGCAGTCCGCCGCCGAACGCCCCGACCCCACGACCCAACGCAAGGCCGCGATCGCTCGTGGTGCCGCGCTGGAGCACACCGGCAGGGTGCGGGTCGAGCCCATCCCGAACTTCGACCTTGATCGCACCATCTTCAAGACGCTCGAAGGCAGCGCTGCCCGCTTCGTGATGGCCACTCGCGTGGGCAAGGAGGCGCATTGGGATGCAGCGGCTGCCCAGGCAGTGCAGGCCGAGTACGCGGCCGCCCGGGCCGCACACCCGCTCCCCGAGGTGAGCCCGGCGCTGATGCAGTTCCTCGTCGACGAGTGCGACTTCGATGTGGAGCACGCCGACGGCTCGTTCCTCGACCACCTGTACTTCTGTTTCGAGTACAGCGTGCAGCACTATCCGGGCCAGTCTCCCCTCGTGATGCTGTTGCATTCGATCCTGGGCACCGGCACCAACACCTTCGCGATGCCGGCCGGCAAGATTCCCGCGCTGCGCGAGCTGATGACGTCCTCGGAGTGGACGCAGATCCAGGCCTTTCCCTCGGTGCTGCGGCTGCTCTACGCCGGCCCGCTGCGCCGGGAGCTGCGCGACAACCTTCACCGCCCGGATGCCATCGCCTCGATCAGCTTCCACCGGGTGATCGACAACGAGCCGATCACGATGAGCGGCGAAGATTTCTGGATCGCACTGAACTACCAGCTCATCCACCTGGTGGACTTCCTCCCCGTGGCGAACTGGTCGGTGCACGGGAACGACACCTCCTTGATCCTGTTCCGCGATCTTCACGACCTGCTCGAGCGGGCCGGCAAGCGCGAGGCGATGGTGGGCTTCACGCCCGGCTCCCGCCCTCGCAGGCTCGAGGGCGAATCCCGCGGCGTGGGCGCCTGGCTCACCACGCTGATTCCGGCCAGTGTCAGTGAACGGGTCGCGGCCAAGTCGGTCGCCCGCTTCTCCGAGCGCATCGGGCACTCCCTGGACTACCGGATCGCCTGGGCCTGAACCCGCGCCGCCTCAGGTCAATGGAGGCGGGTAGGTGAGCACCTGGCCGTCGACGTGGGCGAACGGCGTCAGCTTGTGCGCCTGCAGCCGGGTGGCGCTCGAGATCTCGCACGCCACGTGCCCTCGCACCAGCAGTGCGTCTGCAATGAGCGAGCGATGGCAGCGCCAGGGCACCGCCTCGGCGCACATCAGCGCGACGCGGTCGGTTTTCAGCAGCTCGAGCACGGCCACCACGCTCTCGTCGAACTCGGGCGTGAGCATGTAGTCGGCGTAGCCGCGGAACGACAGGTTGCGCCAGGCGCCGTTCGGCGACTCGGGGCTGGTGCGGCGAAAGCCCCCGAGGCCGGGCGCGAGCGCATAGCCGATGTCGGCGCGCCCCAGCGACTGCCCCAGCGCATCGGTGCCGAACTGCGGGTTGTGACGCGATCTGGGCACCGTGCGCACGTCCACCAGCTGGGTGACGCCGTGAGCCGCCAGCAATCCGATGAACTCCTCGATGGGCCTCGTCGAATGCCCGATCGTGAAGGCACAGCCGGCCGGTGCATCGCCGGCCGCCATGTCCGTCGCGGCGGCCGCGGCGACGCCGAGCCCTGGGTCGCCAGCACAACAACAGCAGGTGAGCTTCTTCATCGCGCCAGTGTGCCCGCGGCTGCGGGGCCTGCTCGCCACGAAGGCTTCCAGCCCGCCGGGTTCGCGTGCGTCTTGAGCGCTGCATTGCCCGTGATGGCGGGCCACAGCCGCCCGCCCACCGGGCGGCTCGACGGACGCGACGACAATACGTCGATGACCGACTCCGAATCGACCAGCGCCAGCCCGCTGGCCGCCGCCCACCGCTGGATCGCCGTCCTCGTGCTGGGCTTCGCCTCCGGCCTGCCGCTGGCGCTCACCGGCCTGGCGATGCAGGCCTGGCTGACGATGGACGGCCTGGACTTCGCGGCCATCGGCTTTCTCACGCTGATCGGCATCCCGTACACCTTCAAGTTCCTCTGGGCGCCGCTGATGGACCGGGTCGACCTGCCGCTGCTGGGGCGGCGCCGCGGCTGGGTCGTCTTCACGCAGGCGCTGCTGGCCGTCGCCCTGTTCGCGCTGGCCGACATCTCGCCCCACTACGCGCTGCCGCTGTTCGCCGCTCTCGGCGTCGGGGTGGCCTTCATCAGCGCGTCGCAGGACATCGTCGTCGATGCCTATCGCGTGGACCTGCTGCCGGCGCGCGAACGCGGCATCGGCGCGTCGCTGTTCGTGATGGGCTACCGCATCGCGATGATCCTGTCGGGCGGCGTGGCGCTGATCTGGACCGACGCCGTCGACGGAATCGGCATGACCTGGCCTGCCGTCTACCGGCTGATGGCCGCACTGATGGCCGGACTGGCGGTCTTCTCGGCCTTCGCGCTGCCGCGTCTCGAGCAGCCGCCCGCGCGCGTGCGTGACGCGTCACGCGGGCCGATCCGCCAGGACCTGGTCGGCTTTCTCGCGGTGCTCGTGGCGGTGGCCGCGGGCGTCTGGCTGACGCAGCGCTTCGGCGGCCCGATCGCGGCCTGGCTGCTGTCGCCGTGGTTCGGCTCGGCCGTCGCCAAGGGCTCGCTGCAGGCCAAGTGGATCGACCTGCTCGCGCTGCTGCTCGGCCTGGCGGTCACGCTGCCACTGGCCGGTTTCGCGGCGCGGCGGGCGCGGTTCCAGACCCTGCTGTCCGGGCTCGACTCTTACTTCAGCCAGCCGCGCGCCTGGAGCTTTCTGGGCTTCATCGTGTTCTACAAGCTGACCGACGCCTTCCAGCTGTCGCTGCTCACGCCATTCCTGCTCAAGGGCATGGCCTTCGGGCCGGCCGAGGTCGGGGTGGTCAACAAGCTGATCGGGCTGTTGCTGACGGTGTTCGGCGCTCTCCTGGGCGGGCTGGTGATGCTGCGGCTGCGGCTGGTGTGGTCGCTGCTGCTGTTCGGCATCCTGCAGATGTCCAGCAGCCTCGCGTTCTGGTGGCTGGCGGTGCATGGCAAGGGCCAGCTGCCGGGGCTGACCATCCCGGCGTTCGACTTCGGCTTCGTCAAGCTGCTGCACCCGACGCTGGTCGACGGCGGGCTGCTGATGGCGGTGGCCAGCGAGAACCTGGCCAGTGGCATGGGCACCGCGGCCTTCCTCGCCTTTCTCATGAGCCTGACCAACCAGCGCTTCAGCGCGACGCAGTTCGCCCTGCTGTCGGCGTTCCAGTCGGTCGGCCGGGTCTGGATCGGGCCGCTGGCCGGGGTGCTGGCCGAGGCCATCGGCTGGCCGGCGTTCTTCCTGGTGGCCATCGTCATGGGCGTGCCCTCGCTGGTCTGGCTGCGGGCACTGTGGAAGCCGATCAATGCACTGGACGTTCGTTAAGTCGGTGGCCGCCCCCTTGAATCGCGTGCGATCGTAGTCACGTGTTGTCTTGGTCCACCCCGCTGCCATCGAGCCCTTGAACACGTCCCCGCCCGCATCCCCGGCCGATCCGGCGCGCCGCCGCGTGCTGAAGACGGCTGCCGCCGGCGCGCTGCTGGCGTTGCCGGCCGCCGCTGCCCTGGCCCAGCGGGAGGGGGTACAGGTCGGCCCGCGCTCGCAGTTCGAATCGCTGGTGCCGGCGGCCCAGATCGAGGCGGAGGCGGCGCGCGGGTACCACGACATGCTGGCGCAGGCGCGCGCCGCCCGCCGCCTGGCCACGCCGGAGAACGTGCAGCTGCGGCGGCTGGTCATGATCTCGACCCGCCTGCGCCCCTTCGCCGGCATGTGGAACGAACGCGCGATCGGCTGGCAGTGGGAGGTCAACCTGATCAACTCGCCCCAGATCAACGCGTTCTGCATGCCGGGCGGCAAGATCGCCTTCTATTGGGGCATCCTGGCCAAGCTGCAGCTGTCCGACGACGAGGTGGCGATGGTGATGGGCCACGAGATGACCCACGCGCTGCGCGAGCACGGGCGGGCGCAGATCGGCAAGCAGGTCGCCACGCAGGGCACCATCGCCTTGCTCGCGGGCCTGTTCGGCTGGGGCACCGCGGGCCGGCAGGTGGCCGGCATGGGCGGCCACCTGCTCTCCCTCAAATACAGCCGCGACGACGAGACGGAGGCCGACCTGGTCGGCCTGGAGCTCGCGGCGCGCGCCGGCTATCAGCCGCAGGCGGCCATCTCGCTATGGCGCAAGATGGAAGCGGCCAGCCGCGGGGCGCCGCCGGCCTTCCTGTCCGACCATCCGTCGAACCCCGATCGACTGCGTGTGATCGCGGCCAACATCCCGCGCGTGCAGGGACTGTACGACCGCGCACCCAAGCCGGACTCGCGCTTCGGGCCGCCCCTGGCCGGTTGAAGTCGTCAGAATTTCCGGCAAAGACGGCCACTTGCCGATGCGTCTTCGGGTCCGCGTCCGTGCCCGCCATGAAACGCGTTGGTGCGAAATGGGCCTTGTTTCACGCGGGTTTGCCGCTCGACCTTAGGGGGAAGTGCCGGGGGGAGGTATGTGCGTTGCCCCTGGCGGGCGTGACCTGGGTGCTCCTGGCGCTCGCGGTCCGATAAATCCTGTCGCATGGGGCGGCGGACCAAACTTTTCGGAGTACCAGCAATGACTTCCCAACATGATCAAACCGGCCGTCACGGCCAGCAAAACCAAGCTGGCGCGCAAGGCCAGCAAGGTGGCCAGCCAAGCGGCGGCCGCGGATTCGCCGGCATGGATCGCGAGCGTCAGCGCGAGATCGCCAGCCAGGGCGGCCGCGCGGCGCACGCCAGCGGCAATGCCCACCAGTTCACGTCGGAAGAAGCGCGCGCTGCCGGTTCCAAGCGGCACGCCAACAACGCGTCGCGCAACGCCGCGAACGCCGGCAACAACAACTCCAAGGGCGATTCGTCCCTGAGCTGAGCGAGCCAGGCGGCCCGCGGCGAAGGCGGGCCGATCGACCTGGTTTGCCGCAAACGCTACCGCAAAGCGTGGGCCTCGCCCACGCTTTGTCATTTCCGGAAGTCGCATTCGCGACACCGCCCACGAGGCTCGCCACCCGTGCGCCTCTCTTTGGGGCATGCGATTGATCGGACGCCGTAACCGGCGATGCTTATGATCGCGCGATGCACATCGCCCTGATTGCGCACGACGCCAAGAAAGACCTGATGGTGACCCTGGCGCGCGACTTTGCGCCGTTTCTCTCGCGCTGCCACGTGATGGCCACCGGCACCACCGGCTCGCGCCTGATCGCCGAGGCCGGCCTCGAGGTGGAACGTCTCCTGAGCGGCCCGCTGGGCGGCGACCTGCAGATCGGCGCGCGCCTGGCCGAAGGCCTCGTCGACGCGGTGATCTTCCTGCGCGACCCGATGACGCCGCAGCCGCACGAGCCGGACATCAACGCCCTCGTGCGCGCCTGCGACGTCCATGACGTGGTGTGTGCGACCAACGAGTCGAGCGCGCGCCACGTGATGAAGGCGCTGGCCGCCGAGCTCGGCGCGGTGCCCCGCCTGGAGCCGGCTCAGAACCGATAGCCCAGGCCGATCGTCAGCTGCGGGATCGCCTTGAACTTGTGCACCTCGTCC